>JAVBVL010000084.1:0-56681 GCA_031554285.1 Bacteroides sp. | reverse complement strand
AGAAAAAAGAAGTGCGCCGATATCACATCGCCGCACTCCGCATATTAATATTGTTAACTTTAATAACTACTACCTACTTCAATAAGCTTCGGTAATAGTGTTCTACATCACTCCATTTATAAAATGGGAATTTATCTGTTTGTACCGGAATATGCACTTCGTTCTCGTTGTGCATAATCTTGACCAGAATATCGTCTGCACTTCCTTTTTCGTTCCGGAAGAATATAATCTGTACATTGCCTGCCATGGGCACTACCTTGAAGTCGCTCCATACTTTATAGAGCTGGTAAGGGTCGCTTGCGGCTACGGCGAGGTTCTCGATGTGCATCAGGGCTACAAGCGGAATTACGTTACCGTCATGCCCAAAGCGTAGTGTGGCGGCTGTACCTCCGTTGCGGATGGCATCGTTGGCACTGTCGAGTATGTTCTGTAACAACGGTTTTGCATTTGCCATGACAATACCGTTCCCGCCGGCATGGTTGGCATCGCCCGCATAGAAGCGGTAGTTGATGCACTGCCAGAGGTCGAACAGCTCCTGGGGCTGAAACAGGTCGTAGAAAGACACCTTTGTCTCCATGTTCTGCATGTCGACGGCTATCCAGTAGAAGCCCCACATCACTTCTTTGGGGTTTACGCGTTTCAGTACAAACTCTTTATCCTTGAACAATGAGGCGATTAACCGGGCAGGACGTGCCTGGGCTTCCTCAAACTTGCGGTACTCTTCTGCCCACGGACCGTTTTGCGAAGAGGTGAAGCGGTTGGACTCATCGGTGTGGAAGTTCAGATAGCTCATGTACTTCTGACTGGCTTCGTAAGAGATGCGCAGGCCCGGGTTCAATTCTTTCAAGCGGTCGCCGAAAGCTACCATGCTCATGGCACAACGCAATACAATGGTAGAACGTGCCGAGATGAAGGGATTACCTTTGAATACCTCGGGGAACGAAGTGTAC
Source organism: Bacteroides sp. (assembly GCA_031554285.1). Taxonomy (GTDB): domain Bacteria; phylum Bacteroidota; class Bacteroidia; order Bacteroidales; family Bacteroidaceae; genus Bacteroides. The sequence continues at coordinate 55,731 of JAVBVL010000084.1, read as the reverse complement.
ATCCGTTCGGCAATGCCCCGGTGCTGGCGTACGCCCAGCGGAGTCAGGTCGCCGCCATGTCCTTCGGCCTCTACCCATATCTGTTGCAAGCGTTGGTACACATCTTCGCCCAGTTCAGTGAGGGCTTGTTTGGCGTGCGCTTCCGCAAAGAGGTCGAGTACCCATTTGTAATCGCGGTCGCCAATGAGATAACGCGAACCGTGCCGTCCGTAGTGGCTGATGTAAAAGGGTTTGTAGCCTTTGGGAGCGGGAGTTTGCGGGGCAAAGTCAAGCGGATAGGCCAGGTATACTCCACCGGTTTTATCCGGATTAGATAACATTTCTTCCTGTGTGGTCTGTGCTCCCAGAGGAGCACAGCATATACACATCAGGCCTATTATTATAAGTTGTTTCAGTTTCATTCAGTTTGTTTTTACCGGGTGAATACTAATAGCCTTCATTCTGTTTCAGGTCCGGATTGTTGGTCAATTCGCTTTCCGGGATGGGGAACAGCTTGTACTTGTCGTCCACATCACCACCCAGGCGCAGACTGTTCTTCCAGTCCCAGTTATTCCCTTTGGAGAATTTGCCGAAGCGTATCAGGTCGGTACGGCGTACCAGTTCGGAGGCCAGCTCTTTCTGACGTTCGGTCAGGATGAAGTCCAGGGTAAGTTCGTCCTGGGTGATGGTTCCGTCAACGTCCGAGCGAACACCTTCTTTGGCGTACTTGCCCGACATGTAGGCGCGTTGTCTGATTTCGTTTACATAACCCAACGCTTCTGTTTTGGTTCCGCCGCCGCCACGCAGGATAGCTTCGGCTGCCATGAGGTAGGCATCGCCTGTGCGGAACATGGGGAAGTCGATGGAGGTGTAGGCATCGCCCGATGCAGGTAACTGATCGGCTTTGGTTACGTTTCTCCATTTGATGTAGCCATACCCGCAGGTAAAGGTACTGGTCATGTTAAGGGAAGCATCCCAGGTTTCTTTGGTCTGGTTGGACAGAGCGGTCATAAACTGGGCGCGTTTGTCTTTCTTCTGGTTACCCCAGGTGTCGGCGGAGTTAAAGAGTACGTCGTCGGCATCAAAGGCATTTACCAGGGTTGTCTTGGCACGTACGTTTCCCCAGCCTCTGGAGCCAACGCCTGTCTGGTAGAGTTCGTCCATCGGTCCGTTTACAAAAGCCTTTACGTAGAAGTTGGTACCGGCCGAGCTTTGAGCGCGCAAGCCGTCTTGTACCAATCCCCAGATAATTTCGGAGCAGTCGCTGTTATCGGCCAGGAAGATTTCGCGGTAGTCGGCGGCCAGCGGATAGTGTCCGTCGCTGATAATCTTCTTGGCATACGTGTATGCTTCCTGGTATTTGTTTTCCTTGATCCACGACTCGGCATTGAGGTACATGCGTGACAGCAGGAACCAGGCGGCTACGCGGTCAACCCGTCCGTATTCGTTGGCACCCGGCGCGGCCAGTTCTGCTTCGATGGCCAGCAATTCGCTTTCGGCAAATTCAAACACCTGCTTACGGGTATATTGTACGGGGATTTCCTTCACGCCTGTAAATTCGTCAACGTAAGGAACACCGCCAAACATATCGCACAGCATGGAGTAGCAGTAGGCACGTACCAGGCGTGCTTCGGCGCGGTAAGCCAGGTATTCGCCTTTCATCTCATCCCAAAGACCTCTGTCCTGTAACTTGCCTTCGGTGCATTCGCGCAACAGTTCGTTGCAATAGGCAATACTCATGTACAGGCGTTGGTACGTCCAGGTAATAACCGATGCGTTAGAGGCATCCCATTGCAGGTCGAGGCATTTGCGCAGACCGTTGGAGGAGGAGGGCATCAGGAAGTTATCGGTAGGCATTTCCTGCAGGTAGAAGAGCAGGCGCACGTAGCCTGAGTAACCTTCGTTGGCGCCTTCCAGGTCGCCATCGCCACCGTCGCCACCTTTCTGACCGGTGAGAATCAGCGAACCGTAACATTTGGCCAGTACGCCGGCGTAACCATCTTTTGTTTTATATACTTGTTCGTTCACCAGTTGGTTATCGTCCAATGGCATGGTATCCAGGTCGCCAAAGCAGGAGGCCAGGCAGGTACCCACGAAGAATAAAACCAATGAATAAGTAATTATCTTTTTCATATCGTTGTTTTTTTAGCTGTTAGAAATTTAAGTTGGCACTCAGGGAGAATACGCGCGGACGGGGATAGATTTCCTTGTCGATACCGCTGTAAATCTCCGGATCGATACCTGAGTAACCGGTGAAAGTAACCACGTTCTGTACACCCAGTGTCAGGCGCAAAGAGCTTGAGCGGCTCCACAAGTTCTTGAGTGTGTAACCCAATGAAATGTTGTCGATGCGGAAGAAGTTTGCCTTTTCAAGGAAGTAGTCCGAGTAAAGCTGTTGCTTCTGGAAACCTCTGTCGCGTGTTGCGCGGAGAAGGTTCGAGAAGTTACCCTGGTCGCTGTAAGCCGATTGTATGTACTGGTCGGCAAGTACATAGTTGTACACATAGCTGCCGAATGCCCCGTGACCGCTGATGGCGAAGTCCCAGTTTTTCCAGCTCAATTGCGTGTTGAGGCCCAGGTACGAGGTGGGCAGCGCGCTCTTATTAGTGGCATACTTGGTTTCGGTAGTCGATACCGTGCCGTCGGGTTGTACGTATTTGCCTTCAATGGGCTTTCCGTTATCATCGTAAGCCTGCTTGGCTAAGTAGAATGTGTACGGGCGTTGGCCTACCATAAATACCTGCACGGTTTTGCCTGTGCCCGAGATAGAACCTGTTTGTACAAAGTTGGCATCTGAGTCGACTACATTCAGCTTGGTGATCTCAGAATCATTCCAGGTGTAGTTCATACCTACCGTCCATTTCCAATCCTTGGTGTGTACAGGTACGGCATTGATAGAGAATTCAACTCCCTTGTTATCCATTTCGCCGATGTTGGTGGTGATAACCGATGAGTAGTTGGTACCGGAAATCACGGGAATGGTGTTTAACAGGTCTTTGGTGTGACGTTTGTACACGTCTACCGAACCGTAGATGCGGTTGCTGAGGAAGCCATAATCCAACCCAATGTTATAGGTGGCTGTGGTTTCCCACTTGATGTCCGAGTCGTAACCGTTGGGGCGGTAAGTACGGTACCATGTATTACCAAACTTGTAACTGGCTTCGGGGTACGATACGGTAAATGTTGTCATGTAAGGATAGTCGTTCAGGATATCCTGCTGCCCGGTTTGTCCGTAGCTCAAGCGAAGTTTCAGGTCAGATATCACTTCCGAATCTTTCAGGAATGCTTCCTGGCTGATTTTCCATCCCAAGGCAACCGAAGGGAACCATCCCCAACGGTTCTCCTTGGCAAAGCGCGAAGAAGCATCCGAGCGGAGGGTGGCGGTAACCATGTAGCGGTTATCATACGAATAGTTCAAACGTCCGTACAGTGAGAGCAGGTAGTACTCCGATTCGTAATGGGTGGGCGAGAAGAGTTCTTTGCCTTCGGGCGAAAGGGTGCTACTGTCTGTTTTCTTCCAGAAGTGTTGCCAGCCGTATCCCGCCATGGCACTAAAACTGTGCTTGAGGTTGAACGTGTGCGAGTAGTTGGCGTAGAGGTCTAACAGGTAGTTACGCTTGTTTTGCTTGGCATCGTATACCAATCCTGTACCGTCCTTCATGTTCGACGTGTACATCATACCTGCCCGGTCGGGTACACGTTTGCTGTATTTGCTTTCCAATACATCGTATCCCAGGTTCATGTTGAGCTGTAGGTCTTCCAGCCCATGTACCTTGTAGCCGAAAGTGGCATTACCGATAGAGCGGGTTACCTTGTTCTGGTTGTTTTGCAAATCGAGTTGCGCAACGGGGTTGTCTGTTTGGATGGCCATGGGCGAGTTGCCGTTCATCCAGATGAAGTATCCCAAACCCGGGTCGGTAGCGGCGGTGCTGCTTCCCGTCATAACCGGACGGGTAGGGTCGTAACGCAGTGCGTTACCTACCACGCTATCGTCTACTTTCTGGTTGTCTTCGTAAGACACCTTCAGGTTGAGGTCTATGGTGAGGTGCTTGTCGAAGAAGTTGGGCGAGATACCTCCGTTAAACGTGAAACGTTCGTATTTATTGGTACGAATCACACCGTTTTGGTTGGTATATCCGATAGAAGCGCGGTAAGGGGCATTTTTCTTTATCTTACCCGATGCGGAGAAGTTGTGTTCCTGCCCGAAAGCGGTACGGTAAATTTCGTCCTGCCAATCGGTAGTGGCAGTACCCAGTGTTACGTCGCTTGGTACACCTTGTATGGTGGGAACAAACTTGCGGAACTCGTCGGCAGTGAGTACTTCCAGTTTCTCGCTGACGGTACTTACCGAGAGATTGGTAGAGTAGTTAAAGCGTACCCGGTCGCTATCGCCCTTCTTGGTGGTAATAACAATAACACCGTTGGAGGCTCTCGAGCCGTAAATGGCAGTTGCCGAAGCGTCTTTCAGTACCGTAAAGGTTTCGATGTCGTTGGGGTTAATGGCGCCAATTACGTTGCCGCCGCCTTCGATACTGGAGTTATCTACCGGTACGCCGTCGATTACAATCAGCGGGTCGTTAGAGGCCGACAGGGAAGCGCCGCTACGAATGCGGATAGTAGCGCCTGAGCCCGGAGCGCCCGAGGATGAAACTACATTTACTCCCGGTACTTTACCTACCAGGGCGTCTTGGGCAGTGGTTCGCAAGCCTTTGTTGAAGTCGTCCGGTTTGATGGCGGTCAGTGAGCCGGTGGCATCCGACTTCCGCACACTGCCATACCCAATTACCACTACCTCGTCAAGAGCTTTGCTATCCTCTTCCATGACTATCTTCATCTTAGGGGTAGCCACCTGTTCAATATCCTTATACCCTATATATTTAATGAGTAGAACTGCTTTAGCGCCCGAAACGGAGAGCGAGAACTTACCATCTATGTCGCTGATTGTTCCTTGTGTGGTTCCTTTTTCAAAGATATTAGCTCCGATGACAGGGTTGTTTTCCTTGTCGAGGACAATACCTTCTACTACTGCTTTCTGTGCAGAAACGCCTACACAGAAAACCAAAGCGAGCAGCACGAATACATACCGCCATCTGCTTCCAAGAGTCTCTGGATTCTTTTTGTTTTTCATAATGTTATTAAATTAGTTAATGTAATAAAGGGCTTCCGGTTGCCGGAATAGTGAACATGAACAAAAGTAGCCGTACTACTCCCGTTTGACAAGCTTCGGAAGAAAAAAGTAAGAAAATACGAACGCTTAAGAAATGTAATGCGCTTACTTTCAGTGGCTTTCTTTTATTTTTAAAAGCGCCGAAAGTAAGGATAGAGGAGGTTCGAAACTACAGTTTTTGTACCTGAATGGCCAGGTCTTTGCCCGGAACAATGGACTTGTTGCGCATCTTCATCCGGTAGTTATAAACCGTTTGCAGGGAGTAATGCAGGAAGTTGGCAATCTTGGAGTTGTCGTTAATACCTAAACGGATGAGGGCATAGATGCGTAACTCGGGCGTGAGCAGTTCGCCTTCTTTTAAGTGTACGCGTTCTTCTTCCAACAACAGGGCATTGAACGATTCAACGAAGTCGGGGAAGATGGAGAGAAAGATGGTATCGAACTTACTGATGAATACCTTGAAATCTTCGGAAGTAGAAGATTGCCCGTTGAGCATCTTCGAGATGTCGCTCATAGATCCCGTGTTAACTATTTTGAGTAGCACTTTCCGGTTGTTCTCCAGTTTGTAAATGTACTCGGAACAGATGTTAAACAGCAACCCGATGTACTCTTCCTTGATGTGATTGGACTCGTTGATATGCTCGTTCATCTGCGTGAGGTTCTCCGTCATTTCCTGCAACCGCAGGTTTTGTTCGGCGAGCGATTGTTTCACTTTCAGGAGCTTGGAGTTCTTTGTGCGGATAAAGAAGAAAGCGGTAACCAGAGTGATAAGCAGTACTGATAGGAGCAGTAAATAAAACAGGTGCCGGTGGGCATCTGTTCGCACCCGGTCGTCATTAGCCGCCTTGATAATAGGCAGGTACTCGGCAATATCGACAAACCGGTAACGGGCTTTGCCGAAGTTTACGTCTTCCAACGAGCAGGATATGTAGTTGTAAGCTCTGGCTACATCGCCTTCCTGGAACAGCAGGATAGCCAGCCGTTGCAGTGACATGTACACTTTCTTGGCATTGGCAATGTCGGTAATGGAAGCCAGGATGAGGTAGTGCCGGGCTTGTATGGTGTCCTGCTTCCCTAAGTACAGTTCTGCCAACAGATATTCCATGCGGGCCCTGTCGGGGTTGTTTACTTCGGTATGGTGGTAATAGTCGCTCAGTATCTCAATGGCTTCGTCCCACTTCCCCATCAGGCTCAGACTGCCGCACTTGTTGGTAATGTAGCTGGAAGAGTTGGGTTCGCTGATGGCAACCAATGTATCCTTGTAGGCTTTCAGCTTTTGTTGGTAGAGTTGCTTGCGGGCGGCATCTATCTCGTCGTTGCAACAGGAAAGGTAGGTGGTATGGTACAGGTAATAAAAATGCGTGTCGGTTTTTGTCTCTTCCGTGCGTTTTACTTTGCCGAGTACAATCAATGCCTGTTCGGGCTTGCCTATCTTATTCATCACGTCGGCAATGTTCATCAGTCCCATGTTGACGTACTTCTGGTCTCCTAACTTCTCGGCTAATTGCAGCCGTTCTTTGGCAATAATCAGAGCCGTGTCAATGCGGAATGAACGGTACTTGACAAATAAATCGCCCAGGATGCCGAACCGCATCTTGTCATCCTCGGCATAGGTCAGCGTGCGGCGCAGGGCGGCTATGTCTTGTTCTACCTGGTGTTGGTACACTTCCCGGTGCTCAATCATCTGGTCCAGTTTCAGGAGCAGATCTTTGTCGGATGCTTTGTCTGCCGCCTGCACGGAGCAGGGGAGCAGCATCAGGAGGAAGAGGATGGAGTGTTTCAGCATAGCATTGATAAGTTATGTTGTTCAAAGCAAAGATAAGTGTTTTAGTTTATACTTGCTACGGGAAAAGTCGTTTTATCCTATGTATTACGTATGCAAACGAGTGAAATTTACTGAGTTTCTTCTTCGTTTGTACTATCTTCTTCCTCTTCCTCCCCGACAAAAGGCTCCGGGCGCTGAGGTCCGTAACCCGCAAATATAAAGGCGCATACCGTACCGGCAATGGCTCCGCTCAGGTGTCCCTCCCACGAAACACCCGCAGGAGTAAACTGCGGGAACATGCTCCACACCAGGCTTCCGTACAAGAAGGTAACCAGCAGCGAGATGGCAATAAGCGGGATGTACTTACGAATGAGTCCGCTGAAAAACAGGAAAAAGGCCAGTCCGTATATAACCCCGCTGGCGCCTACATGCCATGCAGGCTGGCCAATCAGGAAAGTAAGCACGCCGCCGCCCACCCATACGCTGCCTAAAATACTCCAGGCAATGCCCCGGTAGAAATAGAACAGGCACCACGACAAGAAGAACAACGGAAAAGTGTTTGCCAGCAGATGCTTGAAGCCGGCATGTACCAACGGGGAGGTAAGAATGCCCGGAAGGCCGCGGGCTTGCAACGGATATACCCCGGCATGTGTAAAATCCCATGACATTCCAACCTGCAACACCTGCATCATATAAACTACAAAGAGTAGTAGCAGAGGGTATGTAAGGCTTAATAGAAGGCGGTGTACATCCGATTTCATGACATAATCTGTTTATTTTTATACAATGCTACGAATATTTGTGTGAAAAAGGAAAATAAAGAGGCATTTAATTTTTCTATATATCATTAATTTGTATTTTTGGGCAATTACATCGATAAAATGTATCGTGTAAGACCAATAATTAACCTTTAAATATTGCACTGCTATGAGTTATTTACGATTTGACAAGACTCTCATGATCAACCTGGAGGAATCGCTTCCCAGAGAGATTCTCCGGACGAACAAAGCGGGAGCTTATCATTGTACAACGATTGTAGACTGTAACACACGGAAATACCACGGACTACTGGTAATACCTGTCCCCAATCTGGACGACGAGAACCATGTGTTGCTCTCTTCTTTGGACGAAACGGTGATTCAGCATGGTGCGGAGTTCAACTTGGGGTTGCACAAATATCAAGGAAATCATTTCAGTCCCAATGGGCATAAATATATCCGTGAGTTTGATTGCGAACACATTCCGGCAACAACGTATCGCGTGGGAGGCGTTATGCTCAAGAAAGAGAAGATCTTTGTACACCATGAAAACAGAATTCTGATTCGTTATACCCTGTTGGATGCCCACTCGGCTACCACCCTGCGTTTCCGCCCCTTCCTGGCTTTCAGGAGCGTACGCGAGTACACACACGAGAACGGAGAGGCAAGCCGCGACTACCAACCGGTTGAAAATGGTATTAAAACCTGCATGTACCCAGGATACCCGGAACTTTTTATGCAGGTAAACAAAAAGAACGAGTTTCATTACGAACCCAACTGGTACCGGGGTATCGAATACCCCAAGGAACAGGAACGGGGATACGATTTCAATGAAGACCTCTATGTACCCGGTTACTTTGAAGTGGACATCAAGAAGGGCGAAAGCATTATCTTTTCGGCGGGTATCTCCGAAGCATCGCCACGCAGACTGAAAGCGATGTTCGACTCGGAAGTGGCCGACCGCACGCCGCGCGACAGCTTCTTTCATTGCCTCAAAAACTCGGCACACCAATTCCATAATAAACAAGGAAAAGAGCATTACATCCTGGCGGGTTATCCGTGGTTTAAGTGCCGTGCGCGCGACTTGTTTGTGTCGTTGCCCGGGCTTACCCTGGCGGTTGACGAGCAGGACGAGTTTGAAGATGTGATGCAAACAGCCTCCAAAGCCATTCGTTGCTTTATAAACGATGAGGCTTGTGGTTGCAAAATATACCAAATGGACGACCCGGACGTGCTGTTGTGGGCGGTATGGACTATGCAGCAGTATGCTAAAGAGGTATCGCGCGAACAATGTAGGACGCGGTACGGTTCTCTGTTGGAAGAAATCATGGAATTCATCCGCCAGCGTAAGCATAAAAACCTCTTCTTGCATGAGAACGGACTGCTGTATACCAACGGTACCGATAAGGCGGTTACCTGGATGAATTCATCGGTAAACGGCCGGCCGGTAATTCCGCGTACCGGATATGTGGTTGAAATCAATGCTTTGTGGTATAACGCCCTCCGCTTTATTGCCGAACTGGTGCGCGAGGGAGGCAGCAACGCGTTGGCAGATAGCCTGGAAGCCCAAGCTGAAATTACCGGTAAATCGTTTGTGGAAGTGTTCCGCAATGAATACGGTTACCTGCTTGATTATGTCGACGGCAATATGATGGACTGGAGCGTACGCCCCAATATGATTTTCACCGTAGCTTTCGATTACTCTCCGTTGGATAAGGTACAGAAAAAACAAGTGCTCGATATTGTAACCAGAGAGTTGCTTACCCCAAAAGGTTTGCGTACGCTGAGCCCTAAGAGCGGCGGTTATAACCCCAATTACGTGGGGCCGCAGATTCAACGCGACCTGGCTTACCATCAGGGTACTGCCTGGCCGTGGCTCATGGGATTCTACATTGAAGCCTACCTTCGCATTTACAAGATGAGCGGCCTCTCGTTTGTTGAACGCCAACTGATTGGTTACGAAGACGAGATGACGAGTCATTGCATCGGCTCGTTGCCCGAGCTGTTCGACGGCAATCCGCCTTTTAAAGGACGTGGAGCGGTATCGTTTGCGATGAATGTGGCCGAGATTTTGCGAGTCTTGAAACTGTTATCTAAATATAATTTATAAGGAGGAGGAACGAAGATGAAAGTGTTAATGTTTGGTTGGGAGTTCCCCCCGCATATTTTAGGTGGTCTTGGAACTGCCAGTTACGGGCTTACCAAAGGAATGTCGTTGCAGGAAGATATGGAAATTACCTTCTGCATTCCCAAACCCTGGGGTGACGAGGATCAGAGTTTTCTGCGTATCGTGGGCATGAACAGCACACCGGTGGTATGGAAAGATGTAAACTGGGACCATGTGAAGAACCGCGTAGGCTCGTACATGGACCCGCAACTTTACTACGACCTGCGCGACCATATCTATGCCGATTTTAATTACCTGAATACAAACGACCTGGGTTGCATCGAATTCTCGGGACGTTATCCGGACAACCTGCACGAGGAGATTAACAACTACTCCATCGTGGCAGGTGTAGTTGCCCGTCAGCAGGAGTTTGAGATTATTCACTCGCACGACTGGCTTACCTATCCTGCCGGGATACATGCCAAGCAAATATCGGGTAAGCCGTTGGTTATACACGTGCATGCTACCGACTTTGACCGCAGCCGTGGTAATGTGAATCCTACGGTATATGCCATTGAGAAAAATGGTATGGATAACGCCGACCACATTATGTGTGTGAGCGAACTTACCCGTCAGACGGTGATTCATAAATATTTCCAGGACCCGCGCAAAGTGTCTACCGTGCATAATGCAGTATCACCGCTGGAACAGGAAATTCTGGATATCGTACCCAACAAGAACCCCAAAGAAAAGGTGGTTACCTTCCTGGGACGTATTACCATGCAAAAGGGACCGGAATATTTCGTGGAAGCTGCTGCCATGGTGTTGCAGCGTACCCGGAATGTACGTTTTGTGATGGCAGGTAGTGGTGACATGATGGATCAGATGATTCGTCTGGCTGCCGAACGGGGCATTGCCGACCGTTTCCACTTCCCCGGTTTTATGAAGGGCAAACAGGTGTACGAGGTACTCAAAGCGAGTGATGTGTACATCATGCCGTCGGTATCTGAACCGTTTGGTATCTCACCGTTGGAAGCTATGCAATGCAGCGTGCCCTCCATCATCTCCAAGCAGTCGGGCTGTGCCGAAATTCTGGACAAGTGTATCAAAACCGACTATTGGGACATACATGCCATGGCCGATGCCATCTACTCCATCTGTACCTATCCCGCCATGTACGAGTACCTGCGTGATGAAGGCAAGAAGGAAGTGGACGAAATTAAGTGGGAAAATGTAGGCTACCTGGTACGCCGCATTTACGACGAGGTAATTAAGAGTTATAACAAATAAAAAACGATATAGATATGAGAACAATCTGTCTTTATTTTGAGATACATCAAATTATCCACTTGAAACGTTACCGTTTCTTCGATATTGGTGGTAATCATTATTATTACGATGATTATGCCAATGAAATGGGTATGAACGAAGTGGCCGAACGGTCGTACATCCCGGCGTTAACTACGCTCATTAATATGGCTAAGGAGTCGGGTGGAGCATTTAAAGTGGCACTCTCCATCTCGGGAGTGGCGTTGGAACAACTCGAAATTCATGCTCCGGCAGTAGTGGACTTGTTGCACCAACTCAACGATACGGGTTGCTGCGAGTTCCTTGCCGAGCCGTATTCGCACGGTTTGTCGTCGTTGGCGAACGAAGAGTGCTTCAAGGAAGAAGTTATGCGCCAGGCCGATAAGATGAAGCAAATGTTTGGCAAGCAACCCAAGGTGTTCCGTAACTCAAGCTTGATTTATTCGGACGAGATTGGCGCACAGGTAGCTGCTATGGGTTTCAAAGGTATAATTACCGAAGGTGCCAAGCACGTACTGGGATGGAAGAGCCCGCACTACGTATACCACTGCAACATGGCTCCTAACCTGAAGGTGTTGTTGCGCGATTTTAAATTGTCAGACGATATCAGCCTGCGTTTCTCTAACTCCGATTGGAGCGAGTACCCGTTGTATGCCGATAAGTATATGAACTGGATTAACGACCTGCCGCAGGAAGAACAGGTAATCAATATATTTATGGAGCTGAGCGCGTTGGGCATGTCGCAACCGTTGTCGAGCAACATTCTGGAATTTATGCGTGCGTTGCCTGCTTGTGCCAGGGAAAAGGGTATTACCTTCTCAACCCCGACAGAGATTGTTACCAAGTTAAAATCAGTTTCGCAAGTGGATGTTCCGTACCCCATGTCGTGGGTCGACGAAGAACGCGACACAAGCTGCTGGTTGGGTAATGTGATGCAACGCGAAGCGTTCAATAAGCTGTACAGCGTAGCTGAGCGTGTTCACTTGTGTGACGACCGCCGCATTAAGCAAGACTGGGATTACCTGCAGGCAAGCAACAATTTCCGCTTTATGAATACCAAGAACTCTGTGATTCCATTGAATCGCGGTATTTATGACTCAGCTTACGATGCGTTTACCAACTACATGAATATTCTGGGCGACTTTATTAAACGGGTAAACTCATTGTATCCCGAAGATATGGATAACGAAGAGTTAAACTCACTGCTCACTACCATTCGTAACCAGGGTGAGGAGATTGCTGTGCTGCGTAAGGAACTGGATAAAACGCAGGCTAAGGCTGCTAAAGTAAAAGCGGAACCGGCAACCAAGAAAACTGTAGAACCGGCTGCTGCCAAGAAAAAGGCTGAGCCCAAAACTAAAAAAACAGCGAAGAAGTAAGCATAACATTGTAATAGTGGTCAATAAAAAAGCCGGTGCAAATTGCATCGGCTTTTTTATTTATGTTAGGGAAGCGGCTTAATGGAAAGTTGTGTATACCACTTCGAGTTGTAACAGGTTACCTCCCTGGTTGGGGTCGCCGCCCTTCATCTTCACGTATCCCGGTTTCAAGTCGTTCTGGATACTTACAATGTTGGTTACTGCCGTATTGCCCGAGGTGTCATAGCTTATTACCACCGGGATAATGGCTACCTTGTCCCACATCGGATGGGCTTCCAACCAGGCTTGCTCGTTCCAACTGCTGCCGGCTTCAATTTGTGCGGCTTTCTTCTCGGCCAAACAAGCGGTTACCAATTTGGTAAGGTTAGTGAACTCGTATGAATTGCCGTAGCGTGTTGCTATATACGTTACCTTGCTGTCAATAATTTTGTTTTCCTTGAAGAAGGCATCTTTATCTTGCTCACGTACCAATAAGATGTTGCTCGGTGCGCTGATGCTGAATTTGTATTTGTTGTAATCGTTGGTTTGATCGTACGTAGGGAACGTAAGTTTCATCGTGTTGATGGTGTCGGTACCCAACTTTGTTTCAATCTCTTTCAGCGGTAACGTAAATTGTGTGTAGATACCGGCGGGAGTCTTGAGGTATGTCCATTGTGTTTCGGCCTGGCGTTTCAGAATCAAGTCGTCGTTGTTCTTGAACTGGTTGGCCTGGATGATTTCTTTGGTGGCGGCAAAGGTACGCTTGCTATAAGCGGTAGAGTCAACAGCATTGCCGTTTTCGTCGACTTCGTATTTTTTCTTGAGTACCGAGGTATTCAAGCTATCCTTTACATATACCTGATAGCTTACATTTAACTCGATAGCATCTACATAGAGTATGGTACCATCGCCATAGTCGCTCTTTACATATATACCCTTAAGCAGTTCGCGGAAACTGTCGGCAAAGTTGGTGCCGTTTTGTTCGCACTTGCGGCTTTCGTCAATGATTTGTTGTCCCAGTTCATTAGGCAGGTTCACACGTACATACGGATAATAATCGTCTAACGCACGTACCGAGTCGCTCAACGTAAGGTCGAGTGCTGAGTAGGCTTTACGCCCCAACAATGAATTAGGATCGTTCTCGTTGTAATAATCTTCCGGATTAATATCGGTATAGTAGGCTTTGTTTTTATCTAAGTGTTGATCCAACTGGTATACACTCATGCGGCAAGCGGTAAGCGAGTCGCCAAAATAGCTGTTGTACGTAAGGATGAGTTCGGTAGCATAGGGCTTGTCTTCAACCATGATACCGGTAGGGTTGGTTACAGGGTCATAAACCGAGGGGAATGTAAGGCTGTCGGTACAGTGAATCTCGGCTAAGAATCCGGCTTCGTAATAACCGAAGTAGGGGTCGGTAAACTTGCCCACATAACCTATGTGAGTCTTAGAGAATACAGCACCCGAGAGTTGGGAGCCTGTTTGTACATTAAAGGTAGTGGTGTGTCCGGTGATGTTCTTGTCGCCGTCAGGGAATATATCTAACCCCAATGCACCGGTGTTGTCGTCACAACCGAAAAAGAGCAAGGCCATCAGGAGAGGCCATACGTATTTTGCTTTTATCATGGTTTTATTCTTCATTTAGCGTAGTTGCTTCCCAAACTTTATCATAGAACTCGTTACAGGCTTTGGCATAGTCGTCAGGTTGTTGGTAGTCGAGAATCAACTTACCGGCTTGGCGGGCATAGGCCATTACGTCTTCATTTACCTGTTCGCTGTTTTGTATCACACCGTCAGAATAGTCGATAGCCAGTTTGCAAAGGTCGGCATATGTGGCCGAAGAGGGCAAGCCCGCTACGTCTTTCTTGGCAATACCTTTCAGCATTAACTTCGAGGCGAAATCTTCACTCAATGTATTTTTAAAGTCGTTATCGTATACCGAGAATACCACTTTGGCATCGCGGAACGACGGTTCGTCTTTGTATGCTTTCTTAATATATAGAGGAGCAAGTGCCGTCATCCAACCGTGGCAGTGGATTACATCGGGGCACCAGCGGAGTTTCTTCACAGTTTCGAGTACGCCGCGGGCGTAGAATATGGCACGGCTATCATTGTCGTCATATTCAATACCATTTTCATCGGCACCCATCAATCTGTTCTGGAAATAATCGTCGTTATCGATGAAATATACCTGCATACGGGCAGACTGTATGGAGGCTACTTTTATAATCAGCGGATGGTCAGTGTCGTCAATTATCAGGTTCATTCCTGACAGGCGGATCACTTCGTGCAGTTGGTTTCTGCGCTCGTTAATGTGACCCCACTTGGGCATAAAAGTACGGATTTCTCGTCCTTCTTCCTGAATGGCTTGCGGCAAGTGTCTGCCAATGTGCGCCATCTCAGTCTCGGGTACGTAAGGGGTAATTTCTTGTGTAATAAATAAAACCTTATTCGCTTTTGTCATAATAACAACGTCTCGTAAATATTCTGCAAAGATATAAAAAAAACGGGCATTAAATAACATAACCTTTCTTTATGTGGCAAATATTAGTTTATTTTGCAGAGTTTTTGCAAACGACTAAAATTAAAACAATGAAAATTATTCATACAGTAAGCCAATTACAGGCCGAGCTATCGGCATTAAAGGCTTTGGGTAAGCAGGTAGGACTGGTCCCTACCATGGGGGCTTTGCATACCGGACATGCTTCGTTGGTGGAGCGTTGTGTGCAGGAAAACGAAGTGACGGTAGTCAGCGTTTTTGTCAATCCAACACAATTTAACGATAAGAACGATTTGGACAAATATCCCCGTACGCTGGAAGCGGATTGTGTGTTGCTGGAACGTTGTGGGGCTACTTATGTGTTTGCCCCGTCGGTAGCAGAAATGTATCCGGAACCCGATACACGCCAGTTTGATTATGCTCCGCTGGATACGGTGATGGAAGGTGCTTTCCGTCCCGGACACTTTAACGGAGTGTGCCAGATTGTAAGCAAACTGTTCGATGCGGTAATGCCTCACCGGGCTTATTTCGGGGAAAAGGATTTCCAACAGTTGGCTATTATCCGGGAGATGGTGAAGCAAATGAAGTATGATTTACAGATTGTAGGTTGCCCCATTGTACGCGAAGCTGATGGTCTGGCTATGAGCAGCCGCAACACACGTTTATCGGCCGAAGACCGTAAAAATGCACTGAATATATCACGTATTTTATTTAAAAGTAGTACCTTTGCGGCGGAACATTCGGTGGTTGAAACACAGAAAATGGTGGAAGATGCCATTGCCGAAGCACCGGAACTTCGTCTGGAATATTTTGAGATAGTAGACGGAAACACGTTGCAACGGTTGGAAAGCTGGGAACAAACATCGTATGCAGTGGGCTGTATCACAGTGTTCTGTGGAGATGTCCGCCTGATTGACAATATTAAATACAAAGAAGTTTAAACTTAAAAGAGGACCAACCCTTATGATGATTGAAGTGTTGAAATCGAAGATTCATTGCGCACGTGTTACGGAAGCTAATTTGAATTATATGGGAAGCATCACCATTGATGAGGACCTGCTCGATGCGGCTAACATGATTCCGGGCGAAAAGGTATATATCGCTGATAACAATAATGGGGAACGGTTTGAGACCTACATTATCAAAGGTGAACGCGGTTCGGGCAAGATTTGCCTGAATGGAGCGGCTGCCCGGAAGGTACAACCGGACGATATTGTGATTATCATGTCGTATGCCTTGATGGATTTTGAAGAAGCGAAGAGCTTCAAGCCGTCGGTGATTTTTCCTGATCCGGCAACGAATAGTTTGGTAAAGTAAAGGAGATGCCTCGGTTTGCGAGGTTACGGATATAAAAAATCCCCGCTTGCTTAGTGCTTGCGGGGATTTTTTTATGTTTCGGTGAATTATGCGCCGGTTAACTGAGTATGCATAGAAGCAGCAGCTTTGCGGCCATCGCCCATAGCAAGGATAACCGTAGCACCACCACGTACAATATCACCTCCGGCATAGATAGTGGGGATGGACGATTGCATATTGTCGTTTACATTGATAGTACCTTTACGTCCCACTTCGAGCCCTTTGATAGAGCTTGGTACAATGGGGTTAGGAGATACTCCCACACTCACAATAGCTAAGTCGATATCAATGGTTTCAGTAGCACCCGGGATGGCTACCGGACTGCGGCGGCCTGATGCATCGGGTTCGCCCAGTTCCATCTTTTGGAGGATTACCTGTTTTACACGGCCTTGTTCGTCGGCAATGTACTCGATAGGGTTGTGTAGGGTGAGGAATTCAACACCTTCTTCTTTGGCATGTTTTACCTCTTCCAGACGAGCCGGCATTTCTTCTTCCGAACGACGGTAGATGATCATGGCACGTTCGGCACCCAAACGTTTGGCGGTACGTACCGAGTCCATGGCGGTGTTACCACCACCGATAACGGCTACGCTCTTTCCAAAGGTTACCGGAGTGTCCGAGTCGGGACTGGCGGCATCCATCAGGTTCACACGGGTGAGGTATTCGTTAGACGACAGGATATTGATCGAGTTTTCGCCCGGGATGTTCATGAAGTTGGGTAATCCTGCGCCCGAAGCAACGAAGATGCCTTTGAAACCTTCGGCATCCAATTCTTCTACACCGATGGTTTTACCTACGATGCAGTCTTTGATGAAGGTGACACCCATCTTGGCGAGGCTGTCAATCTCTACGTCGACAATCTTATTAGGTAAACGGAATTCGGGAATACCATATTTCAATACACCGCCAATTTCGTGTAAGGCTTCAAATACAGTTACATCGTAACCATACTTTGCCATATCACCGGCAAAGGAGAGTCCGGCAGGACCTGAGCCAATTACCGCTACCTTGATACCATTCTTGGAAGCAATGACAGGCACTGATATCTGACCACTTTCACGTTCATAATCGGCAGCGAAGCGTTCGAGGTGACCGATGGCCACGGCTTCTTTATTCATCTTGAGGTGGATACACTTGGCTTCGCATTGTTTTTCCTGCGGACATACACGGCCGCATACGGCGGGTAGTGCACTGGTTTCTTTCAATGTCTTGGCTGCTTCGAGGAATTCACCGCGCTCAATGTTTTTGATGAAGCGGGGAATGTCGATTCCTACCGGACAGCCTTCCATGCAACCGGGGTTGGCGCAGTCTAAACAACGTTTGGCTTCGCATAAGGCTTGCTCAGCGGTAAGTCCCTGGTTTACTTCTTCCTTGCGGCTGTGTGAGCGGTATTCAGCATCCAGCTCGTTCATGTGGCAACGCTCGATGTTGGAGCGTTCTTTAGCTTTAAGCGATTTACGCAATTCTTCGCGCCAGGGGGCATTGCGGCTGTTTTCGTCCAGTTCTTTGGTTGCTTCGCAGGTAGCAGCAGGCTGCAACTTGCTCATCTCTTCGCGTTCGATGCTCTTGAAAGCGCCCATTCGTTTCAACATTTCGTCGAAATCGACCTGATGGCCGTCAAATTCGGGGCCATCCACGCAAACAAACTTGGTTTTTCCGCCGATGGTGATACGGCAAGCACCGCACATACCAGTTCCGTCTACCATGATGGTATTCAACGATACATCGGTGGGGATTTCATATTTCTTGGTCAGCAAACAAACGAATTTCATCATGATAGCCGGACCGATGGCGAAGCACTTATCAACCTTTTCGCGCTTAATAACCTCTTCAACACCTTCGGTAACCAGTCCTTTGCGGCCGTACGAGCCGTCGTCGGTCATAATGATTACTTCGTCCGAGCTTTCGCGAACTTCTTTTTCGAGAATAATGAGTTCCTTGCTACGTCCGGCAAGTACGGAGATTACCCGGTTACCGGCAGCCTTCAATGCCTGAATGATGGGAAGCATAGGAGCTACACCTACACCACCACCGGCGCATACTACGGTACCGAAGTTTTCAACGTGAGTAGCTTGTCCCAGCGGACCAACCACGTCGGTTACATAGTCGCCTACATTGAGGTCGCACAAACGTACCGATGAAAGACCTACCTTTTGAACTACCAGTGTGATGGTTCCTTTTTGGAGGTCGGCTCCTGCAATGGTAAGTGGCATACGTTCGCCTTTTTCGCCTACGCGGACAATAACGAAGTGTCCTGCTTTGCGCGATTTGGCAATCAGCGGGGCTTCAATCTCCAACTTGATTACGTTTTCGGAGAAATGTTCTTTGTTAACAATTTTGTTCATTATTGAATTAATTTGTTTGATTTTTTGCGTAAATGCTGTCTATAAGTCTTAATTTTCGGCAAAGATACTATTAAAATCTGATTCGCCGCAAACTAACAAGAGTTCCATGGAGTTTTTATCTTTATTTTATCTCATTGAACAGAAAAAAAGAAACTCTGTGGAACTCTGTGTGGCTCTGTGGTGAGCAATATAGATTAGTCGATCATATCAAAGCCGCAGTAAGGTACCAGTGCTTCGGGGATGCGGATACCTTCGGGTGTTTGGTTGTTTTCCAGCAAGGCAGCTACGATACGCGGCAGGGCAAGAGCAGAACCGTTCAATGTATGACACAGTTCAGTCTTCTTCTCACCGGTACGGTAACGGCATTTCAAACGGTTGGCCTGGAATGCCTCGAAGTTAGATACGGAACTTACTTCCAACCAACGTTTCTGGGCTTCCGAGTACACCTCGAAGTCGAAGCAAAGGGCAGAGGTAAAGCTCATATCGCCACCACACAAACGAAGGATGCGGTAGGGGAGTTCCAGCTTTTGAATCAGTCCTTCCACATGAGCCACCATTTCGGTCAATGACTCGTAAGAGTGCTCGGGCTTGTCGATGCGTACAATCTCTACTTTGGAGAATTCGTGCAGACGGTTCAACCCACGTACATCTTTACCGTACGAACCGGCCTCGCGGCGGAAGCACTGGGTATATGCGCAGTTCTTGATGGGTAATGATTTCTCTTCCAAAATTACATCGCGGTAGATGTTAGTTACCGGTACTTCGGCAGTAGGAATCAGGTACAGATCGTCCAATCCGCAGTGATACATTTGTCCCTCTTTGTCGGGCAACTGTCCCGTACCATATCCCGAAGCTTGATTTACCACGGTGGGCGGCATAATTTCCAGATAACCGGCATCGCGTGCTTCGTCCAGGAAGAAATTAATTAAGGCACGTTGCAGGCGGGCGCCTTTGCCTTTGTATACGGGGAATCCGGCTCCGGTAATCTTTACACCGAGGTCGAAGTCGATCAAATCATATTTCTTAGCCAATTCCCAGTGGGGCAGGGCATCGGCGGGAAGTTCGGTTTCCATGCCGCCGGTACGTTCAATTACGTTATCTTCGGCAGTGGTTCCTTCGGGAACGCTTTCGTGTGGAATGTTGGGGATGGTATAGAGGATGTTCTGGAGGTCGGTAGAAGCTTCGTTCATGGTAGCCTCCAGTGCTTTGGCAGTTTCTTTCAGTTCGGCTACGCGGGCACGGGCAGTTTCGGCTTCTTCTTTTTTGCCTTCCTTCATCAGTTGTCCGATGCTTTTCGACAGCGAGTTCACTTCTGCCAGGTTCTTGTCTAATTCGTTTTGGGTAAAACGTCTTTTGTCGTTAACGGCAATAACCTGATCGATGGTTTCCTGAGCATCTTTGAAGTGCTTCTTTTGCAATCCGCGAAGTACGGCCTCCGTGTTCTCTGTAATCTGTTTGATGGTAAGCATATCTTTACTTTGTTATAAGTTTTTCAATAAGTGGTGCAAAGATAGTGAAAAAGTAAGTATAGATTGTTGTTTCGGTATAAAAAAGAAAGGAGATGCAACCGCTTGGATTACATCTCCTTTTCTGTGTCTCGTTATGTTACGGGAACTTATGCTTCGGTTGTTTCAGCAGGAACTACAGAAACAAAACGTTTGTCTGCTTTACCTACTTTGAAAGCTACTGTTCCGTCTACTAAAGCGTACAGTGTGTGGTCTCTTCCCATACCGATGTTTTCACCCGGGTGGAATTCAGTACCTCTTTGGCGAATGATGATGTTACCTGCTTTGCAAACTTCACCACCAAATATTTTTACGCCTAATCTTTTGCTTGCTGATTCGCGGCCGTTCTTAGAACTACCGACACCTTTTTTATGTGCCATTTCTTGTTGTTTTTAATTTGATTAAGCTACTACTTCTGAGATTGTTAACTCTGTGAATTGTTGACGGTGACCGTTCAACTTTCTGTGACCTTTTCTTCTTTTCTTGTGGAAAATGAGAACTTTGTCACCCTTAACAAGAGGTGAAACGATTTGACAAACAACTTTTGCACCTTCTACTGTAGGAGCACCTACGGTGATAGCACCATCTTTGTCAACCAAAAGAACTCTGTCAAATTCTACTGTCGCACCATTTTCTGCGTTTTGGATGTGGTGAACGAACAATTTCTTTCCGGCTTCAGCCTTAAACTGCTGGCCATTAATTTCTACAATTGCGTACATTTTAACTATGTATGTAAGTTAGCTCCGTCGGGTGGTTCTTTAATCACTTAGAGTACACTTGTTTACCCGGTGCGGAATAATCAGGGCACAAAAGTAATGGTTTTATTCTTTTCGCACAAATATTATCGGCTAAAAAATAATTATTATCGGCTGAAACGCGCGTTTTAGCCGATAATAACAAAATATTAGCCGATAAAAACGGGCGTTTATCGGCTAATATTTAAAGGGCAGTTAGGATGTGCTATTTTACGGCTTCTACGGTGTATCCTTTCTGCTTCAAGAGATTGAGTAAGCCGTGTTCTCCCGGAAGGTGCAGGGCGCCTACTGCCACAAAAGTGGGGGCTGCTTGCATGATAGCCGGTAATTGGGTCGCCCAATTCTTGTTGCGGTTGTCAATCATGGCTTCGTCTTCGCCGGGAAGGGCGTCGCACTGGTTGCCCTCTTTGGCTTCGTTTAGTTTAAGCATGCCTGCCAGGTCTTGAGCCATGTATAAATCGGTGAGTTCTTTGGTCATACCGATATACTTCTGCTGGTTGTTATAGAGGCAGAGCAACAATTCTGCCTGGCGTTGAAGTGAGGTGCCGTTGTACAGCATGTCAAACTGGAAAGCGTACGTCTCTAAACCGCCTACTTTCTTACCGGCAGTCAATGCCTGGTTTTGGAAGTAAGTGTCCAGCTGCTCCTGCGGGTTGAATCCGCCGATATTCTTCATGTAGAGTACCACCAACATGTTATTGCTGATGAAAGCCGGTTTCAATTTGGGCATCATGGCAATGTCGAACATCAGGTTCTCCTTGCAGAACTTGTTGATACCTTCGTACTCTTCGGGGGTGAAGAGAGATTGGAAGGTGGTATCAGTCTGCGTTACCATAAGCTTTTGCATCATTTGCATGGTTTCCGGTTTCATCATGCCGCTCATGTCTAACTCACCGTATACCTGAGTGGTGGCATCCAGCGCCTGTTGCATGCCTGCAATCTTATCCTTGATGCTGAGCGGTGCCAGGTGGTGGGTACCCATGATGTACGAGGGTTGCGAAAGTCCGTTTCCCGATACTTTCCACAGGAGTTGTGCCTGTACATTGGCTATGCAAAAGCACACGAGGAGTAAAGTGGTTATCTTTTTCATAATAGCTGTGTATTATTATTCTACATTGAAATAAGCTTCCAATTCCTGCTCGGCCGAGTTGTTTACATTCTCGATGTCGCGAATGATGATGCCGTGTTCAAGCAAGGCAATGCGCGGACAAATATCTACCGTGTGATTCAGGTTGTGACTGGAGATAAGCACAGTAGCATTATGCTCTTCGTTGTACTTCTTCAAGAGGTTCTTGATGATAGATTGCGAACTGGGATCGAGGAAGTTAAACGGTTCGTCGAGAATAAGCAACTGCGGGTAGTGCAGCATGGCCGATATAATACCAATCTTTTGTTTGTTACCTGCCGAGAAGTTACGGATGAACTTCTTTTGTGCCAGTACTTCGCCGTTCATGAAGCGTTCGAACGGTTCCAGGCGGGCGTCTACTTCTTCCTTCTTCAATCCGTACATTTTCCCGATGAAGTAGAAGTACTCTTCCGGAGTAAGGTAATCGATAAGGAAGCCGTCGTCAATAAAGGCGCCGGTGAATTTCTTCCAATCTTCGCTTTGGCTTACATCGATGTCGTTCACGGTTACGTTACCGGCATCGGCTTTCAGTAAGTCGAGTATCAGGCGGAACAAGGTCGTTTTACCTGCTCCGTTGTTACCCACCAAGCCTACTAAGTCGCCTTGTTGAATGGTGTAGTTCTCAATATCAACGGCTTTCTTCTCGCCGAAGATTTTTTGTAAATTGTGTATGGTAATCATGTTGTTTCGTATTTAAAGAGTAATTAACTACGGCTGTCTCTGAAGCCTTCCATGTTTTTGTAGCGGCGTTTCATCAGGCGTACATAGATATTCTTAATCCAGATATGCGATGTCAGTACAAAAACAATACCCACGGCCAACATCACCCAGGCGGTTATGGTAGCACCGCAAAGGGCATTCAGTATAAAGTACAGAGTCAACGGGATGCCGAAGGTAGCAAAGGTTACCAGGGTTTGGAAAGCAGTTCCGGTATTTTGTCGTCCGCTTACGCCTTCGTTCAAAGGAACTGTCTTCGTATTATATACCGCCATCTGGAACAAGACGAAGTAAAGCGGCCCGATGCTGAACAGGGCGAATGCAAAGGCATTGAGTAACGTAAGTTTACCCATCACCATGGCAGGAATCATCAATAGGAACGGAATAATAACGGCTATACTGTACAGGTAATATTTGGCTTTGAGCAGGCTGAAGATAGACTCTTTGCGAGTCATCAGCCCGTCAATATAATTCCCTTCGAATCCCATGATTTGCGTTAAGATAACCATGCCGAAAGCAATGAAGTTATAGATCGGAATGAAGTTCCGCATGAAAGCTCCGTCGTACACCTCTGCGAAGCTTAGCATAAGGGTAAACATAACGATAATGATGGCAATCATGCGTAAGGAGGTCTTGCACCGTTTGTTACGGAATAACATTTTCAGTTCCAAACGGAAATATTCACCTACTTCGCCGTATTGTTCCAGGAACTTGTACTCAGACACATGCTTTACTTTAGTATCTTCTACCTTATTCAGTTCGTTGTAAATTAACCCCGCCATCACGCTCCGGTTGATAAACCAAAACAAGGCAATTACCGCCAACGTAGCCAAGAAGTAAAGCAGATTGCCCGTAATGTATCCTTCGCCCAGGTTCATGGTAAAGGTGGAGATAATACTATTGTCGGGAATAAAAAAGAGCGCGGCAATTCCGCCATACACAGCCACCGGGAGTGCAATCCACCAAATGCGTTCGTTCATCAGTGTACGGCACAACAAGTACCAATAATTATTGGTTACCATCATTAGCCAAATGCCGATGCAGTAGGTAATAACACCCCACACACCGAAGAACTTGGTGAAGGTAATAATGGCAAACGGCACAAACATAAAGAGCCAAAAGGCATTGTAGCTACTTAACCCCGAGCGTATCAACAGGAAGTCAATCAGGCTATTCCGCTTCACCGGCATCAGGAGGTAAGGTTTTACCTCCTGGGTCGGTGTTTTCTGGAACGGGAAGCGCATCAGGAAATCCAGTGCAAGCACAAAGATAAGTCCCTTGTTCATTACATGATAGGGTTCCATACTGGGAACCATTTCGGCAAATCCAAAGGCAAAGGTAGTCCCGAAGAATACCAGGTACCCTGCCCAGAATACGGCCATGAAGTACATCCAGAACTTGCCGAAGCGGTTCTTCTCGTACATCGGGTGGCGTTTGGCAGCCAGTTTGCCGTGTTTGCGTAATTCGTTGAAGAGTGTTATCATTTCTTTTCAGGGCTTGTCATGGATATTTCCAACTCATTTCTTTGTTTATACAAGTCGTTGGCAAATTGTTGAATGTCTTTGGCAGTGATGCCTTTTACCATCTCATCGTAGCCTTTTACTTTGTCCATGCCGGTATATACATACTCGTTGATAGCGCCCAACCAGTAGCTGTTCTCTTTCAGGTTCTCGGCATGTTGTTTCAGCATATATTCTTTTACCTTATTCAGGTTCTCTTCTGACGGGCCGTTCTTGCCTAAGTTTTCAAATTCTCCGTAGACAGACTTCATGATATTGGGTTTCTTTTCAGGAGCCGTTTCAAAAACAACCTGGAAGTATGCATTGTTAACAGGGAATTTATCGATATTTCCAACGGCATATATGCTGTAAGTTCCACCTATCTCTTCGCGCACCTTCTCCATATAGATAAGGTTAAGTATCTGGGTGGTCATGCTCATCAAGATGTTGTTTTTCAGCGTATAGTCGCTTGTTCCGTCGTAAAATACCAGTACCGATGATTTGGGCTTTTCCTGTTCTTTGATGAATTCATTCTTGAACGTACCTTTGCGGAAATATTGTTTGTTGTCTTTAAATGTTTCCTTGCGGTGTGTAACAGGTAAAGCTCCCAGGTATCCGGCAATCAAGTCTTTGTCTTTATCTACATCGATGTTACCTACCAACATGAAAGTAAAGTCGCTGGCATCTTTGTAACGGTCGTGGTACATGCTTAAAATCTTATCGTAGTCGAGTTGGTCTACCATTTCGGCTGTAAAACGTTTCACTCTCGGGTGATGGTTGAATAGGGTTGCCTGGATAGAATCCATGAAGGCGGTCATAGGATTCAGCTCAGCATTCTGTAACTCGGCTCTTTTGCGGTTTTTGAATGAGATAAATGCTTCTTCGTCCTTACGTGGAGCGGTAAACGAGAGGTAAGTGAGCTGCAACATGGTTTCCAAGTCTTTCGGCGAACAGCTACCCGAAACGGTTTCAGTGAGGTTGCCTATTTTGGCTGTAGCCGAGGCTTTCTTGCCTGCCAATACTTTGTTCAGTTCTACCACGCTGAACTGTCCCAAACCACCAATGGAAGCCACTTCGTTCAATGCGTCAATCTGAGCCAGATCGCTATCAGGGAATAAAGAGCTACCACCCAAGCTGAGGGCTGTCATTCTGATTTCGTCTGCTTTGAAGTCGGTATTTTTCAGGATTACCTTCACACCGTTAGAAAGGGTCAACTCGGTTGTGCCGAAGAGCGGATTCTCTTTTTGGGCAACAATCTTACCACCTTTAGGCATTTCGGCCATTAACGGTTCATCAGATACCTTATCTTCATACGCAGTTAAATCTTCCTGAGCAATGGCCTTAAACAAATTGGCTAAACTTTCCTTTGTAGGCAATTGCAGACCTTCTTTCTCCGGAGCAAACAGGGCTATTACCTGATTGGTGTCGGTAACCAGGCTTTGCATCATCTGGTTCAGTGCGGCCACCGGAATGTGCGGTGCTATCTGATTGATAATGGCGTATTGGTTTTCAATGCCCGGAATGGGGTCATTGTCAAGGAAGTTGTCTACATATTGTTTGGCAAAAGGTTCGTTCTTCTGTTTGTCGCGCTCGTTGTATGCCGATTCCAGTTGACGGAGGTATTCGGCACGGGCACGGGCATATTCTGATTCGGTGAAACCAAACTTGCGGGCACGTTGAATTTCACGTATGGTACTGGCTATTCCGTTTTCAATATCGCCATCTTTGCAAACGGCTATACCCATAAATGCATCTTTGGTCTTGGCTATGTAATAGTCACCATCTTCAGCGCTTGCGTAAATAAAGGGCGGGTTAGCGGTTTGTGTCAGTTCGTCCAAACGGGCATTAAGCATGCTCGAAATTAATGAGGTAGCATATTGCTGTACTAAGTAACCCATGTTTTCTTTCTGTTCTTTGGTCGCTGCATCATGCTTGTAGAAGATGAGTGCCAGAATGTTGGGTTGTTCTTTATCTGTTTGAATGGAAATGATCGGTTCCTGATTGTCGGGTACAGGATAATACACACGTTCGGCTGCATTGGGTTGTGCAGGAATATCGGCAAACATTTGTTTGATTTTAGTTTCGATGGCGTCTACGTCAATATCGCCCACCACAATAATACCTTGCAGGTCGGGACGATACCACTTTTCGTAGTAGTCTCTCAATGTTTGGTATTTGAAGTTCATTACCACATCCATGGTACCGATGGGCATGGCGTAGGCATATTTTGTACCGGGATACATCTCCGGCAGCATTTTTTCCATGATACGTCTTGCCGGTGTCATTTGTGAACGCCACTCTTCGTTGATTACCCCACGTTCTTTATCAATCTCTTTGGGGGCAAGAGTCAGGTCGTTCGACCAGTCATGTAAAATGAGCAGACATGAATCGATAGCACCCGGTGTGGCAATGGGTACATTCGAAATATTATATACTGTTTCGTCAAATCCGGTTCCTGCGTTGAGATTGAAACCAAACTTAACACCGATTGTTTCTAAGTAAGAAATCACTCTATTTCCCGGGAAATGAGTAGTCCCGTTGAATGCCATGTGCTCCAGGAAATGCGCCAATCCGCGTTGATTCTCTTCTTCCTGAATAGAACCTACTTTCTGGGCAATGTAGAAGTCGGCTTGTCCGGCCGGGAGTGCATTTTTGCGGATGTAATAGGTTAATCCGTTTTCTAACTTACCGATACGTACGTTCGGGTCTACAGGGATAGGAGGCATCTGCTGTGCCAACATCAGTTGAGAACTGCAACACATTAACAGGGTTGCGACGAATAAACTGCGAAATAAATGTTTCATAATTATGTAGTTGATTGATTATATACTGACACATCAGTCGGAAAGAAAAAAAGAAAATCACAGGGAGTAGTGTTTTTTTTAGATTTACCACAGAGGACGCAGAGGAAAAATAAATTAACCTCTATGCCCTCTGTGTCCTTACTCTGTGGTGAATTATAATCATTGAATCGCTTCGCGGATACGCACTAACTTCGTTAGCAATCCTTCGAGCAAATTGAGTTGCAACATGTTGGCACCATCGCTTTTAGCTTCGGCAGGGTTCTCGTGTGTTTCAATGAATAATCCGTCGGCACCTACGGCGATGCCTGCTTTGGCAATGGTTTCAATGAGTTGCGGCATTCCGCCGGTAACACCCGCTGTTTGGTTGGGTTGTTGTAGGGAGTGGGTTACGTCCAGGATAACCGGGTAGCCGAATGTCTTCATCTCCGGTATTCCACGGTAATCTACTACCAGGTCCTGATAACCGAAGGTGGTTCCGCGTTCGGTGAGCATTACGTTGAAGTTGCCCATTTCTACCACCTTGTCTACGGCAAATTGCATAGCCAGGGGAGATAAAAACTGTCCTTTCTTAATATTTACCGTCTTGCCTGTTTTGGCAGCTGCCACCAATAAGTCCGTTTGTCGACAAAGGAAGGCGGGGATTTGTAATACATCCACATATTCGGCAGCCATCACAGCCTCTTCGGCGGAGTGGATGTCGGTAACAGTAGGCACGCCGAATGTTTCGTGTACCTTCTGTAATACTTTCAGTGCTTTCTCATCGCCAATACCCATAAACGAATCCAGGCGCGAGCGGTTGGCTTTGCGGTACGAACCTTTAAATACATAAGGAATGTTCAACCGTTCGGTAATTCCTACTACACGTTCGGCAATGCGCATCGCCATGTCTTCGCCTTCAATCACGCAAGGTCCCGCCAACAGAAAGAAGTTTCCGGCAGGATTATTTTTCAATTCAATCATGTGGGTCTGTATTAATTAGGGATGATTAATGTTATCTTTTCTGATAGAATGCCTATCTCCAGCGGGAACTGTTTGGGTAGCAATCGCCCGTCGAGGTCTACCGAGGCATTTTTAGCACGCAGTACCTTTACCTTTTTGGTACGGTAGCTCTTTACCACTTTGTGATTCAGGATACGTCCCTGAATCAACATCCACAAACCAGAAATAATTTGCAGGAACTCCGGGCGGTAGATAACCGATACATCGAGCCATCCGTTGTACGGCACTGCACTGGGTGTTTGTCCGTATCCGCAGGCGCTACCCACACATACCGTCATAATACGTCCGCGTATATGCTCGTCGTTGATGCGCAGGTGCATGCGGTACAAACTACGCTCCCAGATAAGCAGGAAGAGGGCGGTAATGTACGAAATGAATTTGACACCCCAAAACCGTTTGGTCTGGTCGGTGATTTTTACAATGCGGGCACCCAAACCTATGTTGACTGCATTCAGGAAGTAACGGCGTTGATGTTTCTCTCCGTCAAAGAAGCTGCAATAGCCTACATCTATCTTCTTGCGGCGGTTGTTGATAATCCAGTCTACCGCCTGTTTGTATTCCAAATTCAAGTCCCAGAACCGGGCAAAGTCGTTCCCGATACCGTTGGGGATAATGCCGATAGCAATTTCTTCTTTACGTTCGGCATTGGAGTTCATAATTCCGTTCAGTGCATCGTTCAATGCTCCATCGCCACCTACTACCACGATGGTGCGGTAGCCGTTGTTGGCAAGGATGCCGGCTAATCGTTCTACCGAGCCAAAGCCTTCCGACTGCACATAGTCATAGGAAACGTCCTTGCTGTCCATGTACGCTTTAATCTCCTTCCAACGCTTTTGTACTTTGCGCGTTCCGGCTTTGGGGTTGTAGATAACTCCCCATTTTCCAGGCTCTACACTCATTTTTGTATTGTTATTTAGGGTTGTTTCTTTGTTATGTACTACTGATTAGGTTTTCGTGTGCCAAAGATATTAAACTTCTTCGAGTTTTTTCTTGACAAAGTCAATCTTTTTCTCGGTAGGCCAGGTTGCATCTACCCAATGAATGGTAAAACCACGCCGTTCCATGCCCCGAAACCAGGTCATCTGCCTCTTGGCAAACTGATGAATGGCAATCTCCAATCCGTTAACCATTTCTTCATAACTCAACTCACCAATGATGTATTGAGTAAGATATTTATACTCCAACCCATAATATATCAGGTCTTCCGCCGAAATACCTTGTTCCAGTAACCCGCGTACCTCGTCTACCATTCCTTCGTCCAATCGTTGGCGCAGGCGGCGACTGATTTTCTCCCGCCGCAACTCCCGGTCGATGTCTACCCCGATAATCAGGCTGTTCAGCAGAGGGAATTCGCGCTCGGCTACCGGATGTTCGGCGTAATACACTTCAATTTCCAGGGCGCGGATGGCACGCTTCACCGTATCTACATCAGTAGAGTTATGTAACGACTTGTATTGTTGCAACATTCCGGTGAGCTCTTCCAACGATTTATCGGCCAGACGGGTGCGTAGTTCCGTGTTTTCGGGAACCGGCATCAGCCGATAACCTTTCAGTACCGATTCCAGATACATGCCCGTACCACCGCATACAACAGGCAGGCGTCCTTTTTGTTTAATAGTCTCGTAAGCCGCCAAAAAATCACGTTGGTATTCAAATACATTGTATTTATAGCCGGGGGCGGCAATGTCAATCAGGTGGTAGGGGACAGGTTTACCGTTCACTGTATAGTCAATCAGGTCTTTCCCGGTACCTAAATCCATACCCCGGTAAATCTGTCGGGAGTCGGCACTGATAATTTCGGTGTCTAATTGGGCAGCTAAAGCGGCAGCGAAGGGCGTTTTGCCTGAAGCGGTAGGGCCAAGTATGGCGATTAAATCATAGCCGGGCATACGAACTTTTTTAATGTTTAGTACAAAGATATGAAAAAGGACGTGAAAAAATGGCGGGCATCTCTTAAAACGTGTTATAATATAGCCGTTTTCGCACACGAAACTTGTTTGTTTCGGGAAAGTGCGTACCTTTGTACTGTGTTTTTCATAGTATTAGATTTAAGGTTAACAAAAGATTGGCTGTCTGGGATAGATGGCCTTTTTTTATGCCCGTACTTTTCTTATTTGTGCATCCAGATAGATAGTATCTTTCTGCGGATAACAGCTATGTTTATACACGATACCCCGAGGAATAATAGAGCTCCGGTAGTAATGCCCGGCAGCAACGAACCTGCCGGCAGTTGCGGGAAGAGCAAGGAAACAGTATCCATATAATAGGTACGCAGCCAACCGACTAAAGCCACCGATACCGCCAGCACAATGATATTCAACCCCAAAGTCAGCAGTTGATAAGGAAGTGCCACTTTAGTGGGGCTATACCCGATAAGTAACAGGCTTTCCAGTTTTACCGTATTCTTTTGCAACAGCAGGAAGATGCTTAACATAAGCAGGTAGAACGAAAGAATACTGATAAAGATTCCCACTCCCATCACAATACCTACAACCAACCGGAGGAAATAGGTCGTTTTCCCGGCGTCCAGTTTGTTATCCTCCGTTTCGTATCCGTTCTTTTGGAAGTATTGGGCAATGGATGCATCGGCGGGGTTCTTTACTTCTACGATGAGGCGTGAAGGTTGTGCCTCGGTAGCCGGGGCAAATGTACGGTTGGCCCAATCCATGAACGATTGCGGTACCAGTATGGTGTTGAGGCGGTTTGAGAAACCAACGATATTTCCTTTGTACTGTTCTACCCGTCCGTTACCCCGCATCAGGATATCCATTTGTATCAGGCTCATCACTCCTTCCGATAGCTTGGGGAGGTTACGGCTTTGGGCAAACCCAAAGTTGTACAAATTCAAATAGTTACGTGGAATGATAATTGGAATTACATGTGTGTTCTCTTCAAAATGCCATTTGTCCAGACTTACGTCCACAAACGCATCGGGTACGGCTTCGAAGAACATCTCTGTAGAGAGGTGTATGCCTGCTTCCTGCATGCCCAGCCCGGCAGATACCTTGAATTGCGAAGGTGTGAAAGCGCCTACTGTCTGGGTAAAGGGTTGTGCCTTTAACTCGTTAATTTCGTCAGTGGTGAATGTGTTGCTTTTGCCCGAGAAGGAACCGAGGGTACTTACTTTTTTGGTGGCAATGATGTAATCCTGCTTCATAAAGCTGTCGCCTTCGGTGAAGACAGGTGCTACATCCTTATAAAATTGCACGCTAAGTAGTACGATGGTCATCCCGAAGAGGTTGGCCAAAAAGAAACCGGCCATCTGACCGATGCTGATATGCTGACGAAGGAGCTTCCAGATTAATTTCATGCCCGATACTGTTTACAGACGTAATACGTGATGGTAGGGTAGGTCGATGTGCTTACCGATGGAGGTTACTACAATACCCGCTCCCTGGCGGCCGGCTTCATCGGTAAGCAATTGTCCCATGAGCGTGCCGTTTTCATCGTCCAGGTGACTGACAGGCTCATCCAGCAGGATAAAGTCGAACGGTTGGCAGAGCGACCGGATAAAAGCCACCCGTTGTTGCTGTCCGAACGAGAGTTTGCCCGCCGGTGTATGCAGCTTGTCACTGACATTCAACGCTTCAAACAAGGCCAGTATCTCCTTTTTCTTTTTGAAGCCCGTTAAGTTGTTTTTTAGTTGCACATTCTCCAAAGCAGTAAGTTCCGGGAAGATGCGCAGGTCTTGAAACAACATACTGAGCGATTGTTTGCGCAATTCTACCCATCGCTTTACCGGTAAAGATTTAATGTTTGTTTCGTCAAAGTTTATAATACCCTGGTAATCGTTGCGATACCCGTACAGGTAGCTGCATAACGACGACTTACCCGTACCCGATGCAGCCTCGATCAGGTACGATTCTCCTTTGCGAAATACCACATCCCGGTGCCAGATATCCGAAACAACCGAATCGCGGTCGGCAAACACCTGGGGAAGTGTTTGCCGTAAATGTATGCTGTCCATTCGTTTGCTGTTACATGCCCGCAAAGTGGCGGCCAAAGTCTACCATTTGCTTCAAGGCGTTTACATCTTTGTTCTTTAAACACAAGCTGATGGTAGTCTCACCATTGGTTTCGCCGGTACACTCCAGGTAACTCACTGCCGAGGCCAGGGCAAGATACATCTGTACCTCTTCTCCACCGAATCCGGCCACCATTTTAACGGCAGGCAGTTCGAGGATGGCATCCATATTAATGGCAAAGAATACGTTCTTTCCTTTCATCTCTTTAGTAAATTCCAGGTCTTTGATAGAGCCGTCTACTGCCTTGAAGATGTTTTTGTACACCATCTCATTGTTGGTTACATACATCTGGTCGTTCTTTACTCCGTAGAACAGACGTAAGCTGCGGCCTTTGAACAGGTATTCATTCTCACCCAGTTTAATGATGTCTTCGCCCGCACGCAAGGAGAGTGCTTGTTTGTTTTCGTATAGCGCCTGTAAGGTATTTCCTTCCTTTACTTCTGCATACGCTACAAATCCCGGTTCGCTACTCATGACACCTACATCTAACAAACCGATGGTGATGTCGCCTTTGAATGCGTTGGCAATGGCTTTGATGTCATCTGCCTCGGCTAATGATACCTGGTCGCGGAACTCTTTGTTTTCCAGCAATAGCTTGTAGAATTCTTCACCGTTGGCACCTATGCTCAGGATACCCAAAGTAGAGGCGGGGAAGTATTTCAGAAAAGCACCGTTTAGCTTGGACATGGCTTTTTCCTGCTTCTTCATTAACTCCTTCACTTCTTCGTTTTCGGTGTAATTTTCAAAACGGGCGGTAATCTTTCCTTTCTCGAAACTCAGGTTGCCCAGCATCATCAGGTCTTTCAACTCAATGCCTTGCGGCAGACCGAAATTTATCTGACGGGCATATACTTCGGGAATGGCATTCATCGAAGCAAAGAACTTGAAGTCGCCTTTGCGGTCTAACATCTTCTTGAATCCGGCGTTCTTTGCCAGGCTGTTTTCGGCATCCTGTTTCAGCAAACCGCTAAGAAGGTTCTGAGTCTCTTTCGATAACTTATTACCGTAGGCACCCAAAAGGAGAGCTGTGCTTTTGTTGAAAGCTACTATATTGCCATTGAAGAAGGTGTAACTAAATCCGCTTGCTTCCTCTACAGGCAAACAGATTTGTTCTTTCACCAACACGTCCAGGGTAGCTTGCAGATTCTTCTCGTTATCTACTTTGGCAACCACTACGTATGATAATGTAGGAGAGGTAAATGCGTAAAGAGGGGCTTTTACATCGATACCCGATTCTACCGGATTCTTGATTATTTTCTCAACATGTTGATAGGCGGTTGCATTGATTCCATCTTTCAGGGCATCCAACACTTTTTGTTTCAATGCTTCGTTCTCCGCATCGTTTACTCCGGACTTTTCTGCCAGTGCTTTCAGGTCAATAGATAGTACAGCTGTTGCATCGGCAGGGATGGCGTAGGTATACTCCGACGGTTTAGAACAAGCTGAGAGGCAGGCTATCAGTATAACAAGTGCCGAAAGCTGTGATACAATTTTTCTTACCATAGTGATTTCTTTATTATTGGTTTACTATATTCATCAAATGACACGCTACCAGGGCAGCAGTTTCGGTACGTAGCCGCGACTTGCCCAGGCTGATGGGAGTAAAGCCTCGTTCTGCGGCTAACCTTACCTCTTCTTCACTAAAGTCGCCTTCGGGACCAATCAATACCAATACCGGTTCGCCTTTGCGCACCACCTCTTTCAACAAAGGTTTCTCGCCTTCGTAGCAATGAGCAATAAATTTCTGCCCGGGAAAGTCCTGGGCAATGAAACGTTGAAAGTCGGTCATTTCGTTGAGTTTAGGCAGGCGTGCCTTCATCGATTGCTTGATGGCCGAAACCAATATCTTCTCGATGCGTTCCGTCTTGATTACTTTCCGTTCCGAGTAGCGACAGTTCAGGAAGGTAAGTTCGTCCAGCCCTATTTCGGTAGCTTTCTCTGCCAGCCATTCAGTGCGATCCATATTCTTAGTGGGTGCCATTGCCAGATGGAGGTATCCCGTCCAGAAAGGATCTTGCGGAATGGTTTCCTTGATGGCAACCAGGCAACGCTTGTTAGTGGCTGCCGTGATTTCCGCCTTATAAAAATTACCCTTTCCGTCGGTCAGGGTAATCTCGTCGCCGGTGCTTAGCCGGAGTACCCGCACGCAGTGCTGGGCTTCTTCCTCGGGCAACTCGTTGGTGGTTGCTATGTCGGGGGTGTAGAATATGTGCATGTTGTTAGCTTAAACGTCGTAGTTGGTCGCGCAGTTTGGCGGCCAATTCATAATTTTCGTCCCGGATGGCTTGTGCCAGTTCCTCTTCGAGTGAAGCCCGTCGGGAAGTTTGTTCCTGTTCTTCCGTTCCGCCCTGCTCATCCGAGGCTTCCTCCATATCTTCCATACGGATACACTCCCGTTCCAGGATGGAATCGTATATATATATAGGTGCTTTAGATCGTACCGCCAGTGCAATGGCATCAGAGGTACGGGCATCTATCCGGATAATCTCATTCTCTTCCCGTTGCAGGTAGATGTACGAGTAAAATACTCCTTCTTTGGCTTTATAGATAAGTACGCGGATAAGCGATGCACCCAATGCGGTGAGGCAAGTACTGAACAACTCATGTGTGAGCGGACGCGGAGTTTGCAATCCTTTCAGGCACAGTGCGGTCGACTGCGCTTCGGCAGGCCCTATGATGATAGGGAGTTGCCGTTTGCCGTCCACTTCGCCCAACAGCATGGCAAAGGCGCCTGCCTGTACCTGGCTGTTGGAGATATTTAATACTTGTAATTCAATCTTCTTATCCATTGTTTATTCTTGTTTAAGCTTTCTGCGGCGTATGTTTGTACTTGAACAGTACGGCAAACAGAATGGCTATAACCAAGGCGTATCCGGCAAAGATGTACCATATAGTGGGCCAGTCGCGGCTGAGCAACTCGCCTGTCTCTTTGTAGGTAGAGAACATATCTACTATGGCACCGCTGGCATATCCGCCCATGATAGCACCTAATCCGTTTGTCATCATAAAGAACAGCCCTTGCGCGCTGGCTCTTATTTCAGGCTTGGTTTCCATTTCAACAAACAAAGAACCCGAAATGTTGAAAAAGTCGAATGCCATTCCGTACACAATCATCGACAGGATAAGCATCCAAACGCCTGTACCGGGGTTACCCATGCCAAATAATCCGAATCGGAAGAACCAGGCTATCATACTGATAAGCATAACCTTCTTGATACCAAAATGTTTCAGGAAGAAGGGAATAGCAAGGATAAAGAGGGTTTCGGACATTTGCGAGATGGATAACAGGATAACCGAGTGTTGTACCCCGAACGAGTCGGCATACTCGGGTATGGCGGCAAAACTACCCAGGAAGGCATCGCCGTATGAGTTGGTAATTTGCAACGCAGCACCCAACAACATGGAGAACAGGAAGAAGATGGTCATCTTCTTTTGCTTGAATAAGCTCAGGGCATCCAGGCCGTACGAGGAAAGAATAGTCTTGTTGGGGTTCTTCACCGGACGGCAAGCCGGCAGGCTGAAGGCGTATAAACCCAGTACCACAGCCGATATGGCAGCGGTGTAGAGTTGCATGTTGCTGTTACGGAAGCCGGTAAGGTCTACCGCCCACATGGCAACAATGAAACCTACGGTTCCCCATACACGTACTTGCGGGAAGCCTTTAACAATATCCAGTTTGTACTCTTCCAGGGCTTTGTACGATACGGTGTACGACAGTGCAATGGTTGGCATGTATACCAAC
Organism: Bacteroides sp.; assembly: GCA_031554285.1. Classification (GTDB taxonomy): domain Bacteria; phylum Bacteroidota; class Bacteroidia; order Bacteroidales; family Bacteroidaceae; genus Bacteroides. The sequence continues at coordinate 19,919 of JAVBVL010000084.1, read as the reverse complement.
AGGTTGAGCAGCATCGCCCAATACATTTCATCGTATGTAGTAGCGGTGGAGGCATATACTAAGAAACCTGCGCCCAAAAGGTGCAGTACCCCGTACAACCGTTCGGCATTAAACCATTTATCGGCCATTACGCCGGTAATGCCCGGCATCAGGATAGACGAAATACCCAGGGTGGCAAAGATTGCCCCGATTTGTCCGCCGGTGAAATGCAAACTACGTTCCATATAACCTCCCAGCGAAATAAGCCATGATCCCCAAACAAAGAATTGCAGGAAATGCATGATAATCAGACGATGCTTAATATTCATACGTTAGTGTGATAAGTGTTTTCCTATTTTGTTTATTAAATATAGATGCAAATATAGCAGAAATTTTGGTGCAGGAGCAAAAAAGGAGGAATGAAAGGGGTATAAAAAAAAGAAGGCTATCTATCCCAGACAGCCAATCTTCAAAACCTTAAATCTAATACCATGAAAAACACAGTGCAAATATAAGTGGTTTTATGTTTTAGAACATAATGTTTTGCTATAAATCTTCTTTTTTACAACATCTTTTAACTATTCGGCTTTCTTTTTATGCTATGAAGCCTCTATTCTACGTATAAAACCAATCCTTTGAGGTATTCACCTTCGGGGTGGTAGATGTTTACGGGATGGTCGGCCGGTTGGGTAAGCTGGTGCAGAATGCGCACGCTACGTCCCGACAGGGCGGCGGCTGTAAACACGGCGGTACGGAAGTTATCCTTGCTTACTACCTGCGAGCAGGAGAAGGTAAACAGGATTCCACCCGGCTTAATTTTTTCGAATGCCTTGGCATTGAGCTTGCGGTAGCCTTGCAGGGCGTTGCGCAAGGCGTCTTTATGCTTGGCAAAAGCGGGTGGGTCGAGTATAATCAGGTCGTACTGGTCGCCCATGCGGTCCAGGTACTTGAATGCATCCTCGGCATACGAGGCGTGGCGGCTGTCGCCCGGGAAGTTGAGTTCCACGTTCTTGTTGGTCAGGTCGATGGCTTTGGCAGAGCTGTCTACCGAGTGAACCAGTGTGGCACCTCCACGCATGGCGTAGAAAGAGAACCCGCCCGTGTAACAAAACATATTGAGTACCGAACGGTCTTTGGAGTAACGTTCCAGCAGACTGCGGTTTTCGCGTTGGTCTACAAAGAAACCGGTTTTCTGACCTTTGAGCCAGTCCACATGAAATTTCAGACCGTATTCGCGGGCGATGTTATCGTTGCTTCCGCCTTTCAGGAACCCGTTCTCGGGAAAGAGATCGGCTTTGAACGGAAGGGTTGTTTCCGATTTGTAATAGATGTTCTCTATCTGGTTGCCCATTACCTCTGCCAATGCTTCGGCAATAGCCATGCGGTAAACATGCATACCTGCCGAGTGTGCCTGCATTACAGCTGTCTTGGCATATACGTCGATAACCAGTCCCGGCAGGTTGTCGCCCTCGCCGTGTACCAACCGGTAGGTGTCGTTGGTGGGGTTTACCGCCACACCAATGGCTTTACGCATCTCGTAGGCTACGCTGAGCTTCTGCTTCCAGAAGTTGTGGTCGATGGGTTCCTGCTTGAAAGAGAGTACCCGCACGGCAATGCTTCCAATTTGGAAGTGTCCTTGTGCAATGAACTCCTTGCCGGAAGTAAATACTTCAACCACTTCGCCCTCTTCGGGTTCGCCGTCAAAGCGGGCTATGGCGCCCGAGAAAATCCAGGGATGAAAACGTTTCAGTGACTCTTCTTTTCCCGGCTTGAGGTAAACTTTATACATATTATATAGATGCGTATTAATTTTCAGATTGGGTTTCTTGCAGGGCTTGTTCCTCCTCTTCGGGCATCAGCTCGAAGTTACCGGTTTGCTTGAGCTCCTGCAACAGTTGGTAAATGCGCAGGCAAGCCCAGGCATCGGTGGCGGCGTACAGCTTCTGCGGGTCGGTTAGCACATCGACTTCCCAGTTGGAGAGGCGTTGCGATTTGGAAATCTTTTCCTGGAACAGGATGCCGTATATCTTCTGCAGGCTCTTGTCCTGTATGCCGAAGGGGCGTACAAAGTCCTGTAAGTCGATGCAGCCTTGTTGGTTAAAGGGTGCACGTTTGCGTAACATCATAAAGTCGTCGCGCAGGGAGAGTCCTATCTTGATTACCGCAGGGTTCTCCAATAAATCTACCAATGGTTGCGTGAGTCCCGTTACGTTGAGGCGAAACAGGAAGCAGCACTCTTCCGAGGATATTTGCAGCAAAGCCACCTTGTGCGACTGTCCTTTGGTGAACGACGGGCGTGTTTCGCTGTCGATACCCAGCACCGGTTGTGCGGCAAGGTAAGCCACAGCCTTTTCTACATCCTGTTCCGTTTGGATTACATAGATGCGGCCCGGAAAGGCGGCTTTGGGCATTTCCTTGATAGATTCTTTACTTATGCTTCTTCTTAAAATCATTCTTTGTTTACTTGTCGTGGTGGTGGCAGTCTTCGTCGTCACAGTCGCAATCGTCGTTGATTTGGCTGTACTTTACATCGTGAAGCGCCCGCATCGTATTAACTAATTTCTGCCCCCAGTACTGACCGAAGTTGTCCCGGCATATGCAGAGTGAATCGTTCATGGTTTCGTTCAACCCGAGTTGGAATACGAAGATAAAGTCCTTGATGTCCTGGTAGATGTCCGCCAAATCCTCCGAGATACATTTCTTGATGGGCTGGTCGCTGTAAGCCATGTCGGCTACAAAAACATCCAGGTAATCGTCCTTCTCTGCCAGGATATCTGCCAGGTTGATGCGCATTACTTCGTAGGTTTCTTCCGTAACGTACCGTTCGGGAGCCTCGTCGCCCAACATATCACATTCCGGTAGCAGGGATGCCTTGAGGTAGAGCAGGGGGAGTATTTTCAGGGTAGTATCCACAAAAGCACCGCGTTCCATCCCCTCGGCCCGTTCCAGAAATGCACAGAATTCGGCTGCAACCGTAACAAATTCAATGGCATTCCGCTCGAATATCGTTGTACTTTCTTTCTTCATAACTCTTTTGATTGAGCTGGCAAAGGTAAAAAAAATGCTGATACTGCCCGAATGTTTCGGGTTTTATTAGCAGGAAGTGATGTTCTAAGTGTTACTTTTGCAGTCAAATAGAGATGTGGTATGAATGTAAAAGCCAAAGGATATATTTTAGCAACCATAGCTGCGGCCACCTATGGTATGAACCCGCTGTTTGCGCTGCCTTTATATAAAGCGGGAATGAATCCTGATTCGGTGTTGTTCTTCAGGTACCTGTTTGCCATTCCGTTGTTGGGAATCATGCTGAAATCGAGAGGCCGTAGCTTTAAGATTCAACGCAAGGAGATACTACCGCTCATTATCATGGGGTTGCTGGTGGCATTGTCGTCGCTCACCCTGTTTCAGAGTTACAACTACATGGATGCGGGCATTGCATCGACCTTGCTGTTTGTATATCCCATCATGGTGGCCCTCATCATGGCGTTGGTGTACAAGGAACGGCTCAAACTGCTTACCATCCTGTGCATTTTGTTGGCAACGTTCGGCATCGGATTGCTGTATAAGAGTGCCGATGGGAGTACGCTTAGCCTGGTGGGTACTTTGCTGGTGTTTACCTCTTCGCTGTCTTATGCCATTTATATGGTGGGGTTAAACCAGCCCATCCTGAAGAATGTGCCGACACTTACGGTTACTTTTTATGTATTGGTGTTCGGACTTACGCTGTTTGTGTCGCGCCTGTACCTCGGGGGCGATTTGCGTATGCCGGGTGAGTGGTATTTGTGGGGTAACTTGTTGGCGCTGGCTATCTTTCCTACGGCTATCTCGTTTCTGTGTACCACCGGGGCTATTCAGTACATCGGCTCTACACCTACCGCTATCTTGGGAGCGTTGGAACCGGTAACGGCTATCTTCTTCGGGATTACCGTTTTTGGCGAAACGCTTACCGTGCGTGAAAGTATCGGACTGGTATTGGTTATCGTGGCGGTTACTTTCGTGATTGCCGGCGGTAGCATTACGGCTCAGTTGCTTCGCTTCCGAAAATTGTTTCCCCGGTTACCTCTACGTAAGAAGTAGTTAGCCTCCCCTGTTTCTATTCTGTTCAGAATAAGGTTCTGTATCACTTTTGGTGCAGCTAAGGGCTGGAAGCCCTGAATATTTCAGCCCAGGGTAGAACCCTGGGTAGATGTATCACCGTTTTTATAGAGTGCTGAAGGCACGAAACAATGTGGCGTGCTTCCAGCACTTGGAATAATGGTTGGTATGGATACCCAGGGTTCCCTATGGTCACCCTGGGCTGAAATATTCAGGGCTTCCAGCCCTTAGCTGCACCAAAAGTGATACTTATCCGTAACACCCTCCATGAGCAAAAAAACGAATTTGATTCGCCATTCGCCATCTTTTTGAACTTACCTCGCTGATTTACAAATAAATAATCGATGGCGAATCACTTTTTGATTCGCCATCGATTCGCCATTTTAACGTTTATTCGCCATTAATAGCAGACACATGGTACATTAGTTACGCATGATGAAACCAACAGTTTATCAGTTAAACCGCCGGTTTCATACGGTGAAACGGGAGTTTCAAGAGCGAAACTGCGGGTTTCAAGGGCGAAACTACCGGTATCAGTAAGGAAACTGAATGGTTCCTGCCCATGAAACTCTTAGTTTCCGGGCATGAAACAAAAGGTTTCCCGGCATGGAACTTTTAGTTTCTGCTCATGAAACTACTAAATAGTCGATACGCGCTTCTTGTATTCGGCCAAACAAGCATCCAAACGCTCGTGAGCCGTAGTATCGCCCGGAACATTGTGTGACGGATGGATGTAGAGCTTCACGCCTCTGTCGGCAAGAATCTCGGCAACGGTGGTGATGGTCATCCACACCAGCGTAACAAATGCGTGGGTCGACAACGGACCTACCTTGTCCTGGTGGTTCTTCAACGGAACCGAAGCGTCTACTACCGGTACGCACGAGTCTACCACGATGTCGGCAATCTCAAAAATAGTTTTTCCACTCGGATGACGGGTTACCTTACCCTTGGCCTCGGCTGCCGAACCGTATACAATTACCTTCATTCCCAACTCTTTGGCGCGCAAAGCCACGTCGATGTTTACGTTGTTGATACCTGTGTGCGAGAATATCCACATGCAATCGGCCTTATCGAAGTTATAGGCTTTCATAATGGCATTACCATACCCTTCGGCACGTTCCAGGAACAGGAACTGGTGAATACCCATCTGGCCGGTAATGCCGGTAAAGAAAGTCATAGGCAGTTCTACTATGGGGTGGAAACCTACGAAGCCTCCGATACGCGGATACATCTCTTCGATAGGAATTGTGGCGTGACCACATCCGAAGGTATGCACCCAATGATTCTTCTCGATGCAGTCGGCCATGGCCGTAGCTGCTTGTTTGATGTTTTCTAACTGGGTTTCTTCAATCTTCTGCATAATGCCGCGGGCATTTGCCAACCATTCTAATGCTAACATAAATTGATTTTTAGGGGGTTATTAAATAGGGGTTATTTGTTGATTGTTTTCATATTGGTAAGTACGATGATTGCCTGTAACACAAGCAACACAACGATGAACAGCGGGAACGAAGCTATCTCGAATGTTTTCGAGATATGCCCCATGGCATAATTCAGCAGCGAGTTACCGCTCAGTGCAATAAACAGGGCTATGCCGATGGCGGTACCTGTGGTTTCTTTGTAAATGGAACCGATAATGCCAATCATAACGGGGAATCCCGCTGCCAGCCCGAACCCGGCAAGGAAAAGACCGGTGGCGGCTACCGTAAATCCGTCCGAATAATGAAGTATGCCAATGCCCAGTAGCGCAATGAGTATGCCTCCTATGAGTGTACGCGAGTGTTTTACCACGCGTAGCAGGTAGCTGAGTAGCAAACGGGCGACGGTCATTCCCAGTACAAAGAACGTGAGGCAAAGAATAATTCCGCTTTTACCGATGGCGGTAGTACCCTCCAGGTAGCTTGTAGACCAGTTATTAAACAACCCCTCCAGTCCGCTTTGGAAGAAGAGGAAGAAACTCATGATGAGTAACAGGGGCTCTTTGATGAGCGCCGCCGCTTTTTTAAAGGGGAATCCTTGCTTGAATTTGGGTTCCGGGAACCGGATGGCGACGAAATAAATTACACATAAGAGCATGAATAGCCCGGTTAACTGTAAAATTATCTGATACGAATACAGTTTTGATAAGGCTCCCAGCAAGAGCGGAATACCCAGGGCGCCTACTCCATAGAATACGCCTAACACACTCAGGCGGGCACTGCGGTTGTGGTCGTCCGAGATGTCTGCCACCAACGAATTGGTGGCGCCGTTCAGCATGCCTCCCCCAAATCCTATCAGGAAGATGCACAGGCGAAGCACCTGCAGGTTATCGAAAAAGGCCAATCCTTCCAGTCCCGACAACGTGGCGAGTGTACTCACTATCAGCAGGAGTTTATAGCCAAAGCGATCTACTACCGGACCGAAAATCAACGAGCCCAACAGCACACCAACGGGCAGGAAGGTTACCAACGAAGAGGCTCCCACGGCATCGAGCGCATATTGGCTCGTGAGCGAGGGTAGTACCGAACCCATTACAATGAATGCAATCCCGAAGAAGGCCATCCCGATGCAGCCCGCTACATACACTAAGAAATTGTTGTACTTCATAGGGCAATGGATTAGTTGGTTACTGAGATAAGTGCCAGATGTCCGGCTCCGTATAGCCCGGCATCACTGCCGAGTGCCGATTTTTCAAACGTCACCTGGGTGATGGCAATGGGTTGTGCCCACCGGCAAGCCTCATCGTAAATGCGGTCTAACAGTTGAGCTGCGGGGCCAAATACCCCTCCGCCCCATATTATCTTTTCCGGGTTGAGCAGGCTTACCATGTTGGCGGCCGTCATTGCCCACAGGATAATGGCTTTGCCAATCACGAACTTAGCCAGCGAGTCGCCCCGGCTATAGGCTTCAAACACATCTTTGGTGGTTATCATCCCGGTTTCCTTCCGGTACAATACGCTTTCCGGAAACATAAGCCCCTCTTTCAAAATCTTTTGGGTATGGCGGGCAATGCCTGTACCCGAAGCATAGCTTTCCAGGCATCCGTGCCGTTCATACTCGTCCAAATAAGGAATTTCCGATGCCAGCCAACCGGCAGCACCTACAATATCTCCGTGTCCGTGAATAATTCGCCCGTCTACAAGGATTCCCATGCCTATTCCGGTACCTACGGCAATAAATACGGCATTCGTTACCTGTTGAGCAGCGCCTTTCCAGGTTTCGCCCAGGATGTAGCAGGTTCTGTCGCTGGCTACACTGATGATGGTTTTGTTGTTATGGAAGTACTCTTCTATCTCTTTTTGCAGCGGATACTTGTCCCAACCTTCGATGTTGGGTGCCCATACCAGCCCTGTTTTGCTATCGGCAATTCCGGGAACACAGATGCCTAAGGCGTCGATATCGTCTTTCGTTGTTTCCGCTGTGGTAATTAATTCGTCGATTGATTGTAAAATGAGCTTTCCTACCGCGCCGCCTGTTCGTTTTCCTAACAGGTGAGATGTTTTGCAGAGAATAGTGCCCTCTTTGTCAAAGAGGGCACTATTAATCTTGGTTCCTCCTAAGTCGATGCCAATCACAGTCATGATATTCGTATTTAAGATTGTTGAATACGTGTTTTCCGGCAACAATGAACATCTACAAATATATCATACAATATGATAAAGGCTTAATTTTATCTTTTTAATTTAATACATATTAAGAGTTAGATACAAGTTTTGATTTTAAGACAAGCGTTTCTAAGGAGGGTGTACTTGTTCTGAACTATTCTCGTACACACCTTACCGCCAGCCCGGCAGTTCGGGGATCCTCTCTTACTCTAATAATTAAAGTGTTTCCCTTGTCGTTGTGCGCTAAATGGAATGTCCATGAAAATTGTCCATAAGTGTCGTCATCAACATAATCTTCGGGAGACGGATCTCCTGACCAATAGCCGGTAACCATATTTCTTGCTGCCGGGCGTGAGTTGACATTGAGGAAACCTATTGCTTCCATAAAGATGTTCTGTCCGTCGTAGGGATTTTCGTTAGAAGCGGTTGGCCCCATCCATACACCTGCCTTGTTGTTGTTCTTCCACCATATAGAATTGGGATAAGAAGCAAGTTCTTCCATCTCTTCTCGTGATGGCACTCGCCAACCCTTGGGGCAGGGGGTAGAAAACTTTTCGCCATAGGTTTTACTCAGTTGGTTCCAGTTAATCAGATTGTCGGCGCTTACCAGGGATGGCGTTATCCAATCTACGTAGTTATACTCATCCTCAGCCAATGTGTAAAATAGTTTGGAATCGGGATTGTTTTCTCCTTTTGAGTTATCATAAGCTCCGTTTGTTCGTTCCGGGAAATCGCTCATACCGGGGTCTCCGTTATTATTGGGGTCGTAATATCCGAAGCCTTGTGCGCGTCCCCATTGATACAATTTCCCGTAACGGAATAAATAGTCCTCGAACCCGCAATTAACCGGTGCCCAGGTGGTTGCTCCTACTTGTGTGGAGGGGCCATACGATAGTTTAAAGTCGGTTGTTGTATAAGCCGCCGACTTTGTGGGGGCTTCTGCACCTGTGAAGTCAAGGTCGATATCGTATATCGTATTGCGTTTAAGAAGCAATCCTTTGTGGGTAAACGTGTAGCAGGCGCCTTGTGCAGAGCCATCGTCAACCAGTACGTCAATCGCAAAGTCGTGCCCACTGTAGTTGTTCGGGAAAAGAGCGAGGCGTAGGCGTTGGTTGCCGGCTACAGGTTCTGCTACGTAAGAAGATATGTAACGATATGCACTCAATACGTTTACCGAAGCATCGTCTACATTAATATCGGCTTGCAAAGGAAATAGAGGTGATTCTGTTTTCCATTTGTCTTGTATGCGGAGGGTTGCGGAATACACTACCTGCTTTGCCGGTGCGTTTTTTATGTTAAAGTCAATGAAAGCCATTGCCGCTTTAAATGTTGCCGACATGTTATTGCCGTTTTGATTACCGGCTTTGGCTACCATAAAATGGTATTTCTTGCTTTTCTCGTCAAAATCTTTGTTACCTATTGCGTTGTAATTTTGTTCCTGGGAAGCCGGTAGTGTAACGGTTATTGTGTTTTGCATCGTATTAAACTTGCACTCTTCCGAATAAGGATAAAAAGCCGTAACGGTAGAGTATTTCTCGGTTGTTTGTTTATTGCCTTCAAACAAGCCTGTTCTTCCATCTGCTGTTTTGCAGGTAAACGGGCTGTTTTCTTCGCCCGACTCTGCTAACCATAGACCAACTGCATCGTTGGTCTGCCAGTTGAAATAGCTGCCTTCTTCTATGGTTGCCAGTATTTTTTGTGTGTTATCCTGTTCTTGCTTTTCGCTGCATGAGTACAGGAAACATAGTAAGAGTATACATTCTGCTTTGTTAATGACTTTCTTCATAAATATTTGTTCTATTAATTTGTTTAAAATATTTCTAATGCTATAAAGTATCTCTTTACTATTTTATCTTTTCCAGCAAAGCTTCTATCTGCCCTACTGTACCATCTTTAACAAGGACGATTTTATTTTTATCCAATAGATAGAGAGAGGGGATGGCCCGCAGATTATACAGCTCTTTCTCCAGAATGGCTTTGCTGGTATCGTATCCGTTAATCCACATAGCGGGTATGTGTTGTTGATTCGCTTTCCATGCTGCCAGGTCTTCATCGGGATATACTGCCAAGACTTTGAGCCTGTTTTGTTGAATAGCCAATGACACTGTCGTTGACGATTCCAAAGCAACCTGCATCTCTTCGCAGGCGCGGCAGCCGGGATTGTTGAAGTATAACAACAGGAAATCGGATACAATACCGTGCATTCTTTCATGTTTGCCGTTGGTCAATGTATAAACAAAGTCGGTAGCTTTTGTACCTTTCCGGTTCTTCAATACCGATTGCAACTGATAGGCAAAGCGTGATTTCTGTGCCTCACTCAAAGCAGGTGATGTTTCCAAATATTGTAATGCATACAAGTAGTATTCTTCATTACGGATAGGCGAATTGGGATTGTACAGGTATTTCTCCAATAACTCCGTCAGAAACAAAAACTTGTCCTGTTTCTCTTCCGCGCGTGACAACAGTTCCGAGATGGAAACTTGTGCTGTTGAGTCGTCCATATCGGGAAGAATATTCATGTAATCGACCAACATCTGTTCCGTTACTTCCGCCTGCACTTGTGATGCTTCCACAGGTTGGCTCTCTGTTGGGGAGGCTGCACTTTGTGAGCAGGCTTGCACACAAAATACAGCAACAATACTCCCAAACAAGGTAAGAACCGAAGCCCATACCAGTATCTTCTTTATATTCAATTGTTTAAAACTTATAATAAGTTCTTGTTTTAATAAATGGTTGGTTTCAGTTACTATCTATCTTAATCTATATGTACCAATTCCCCCCGGAAATACGTTTGCTCCACTTTCGTATCTGCTATGTCATTCGGATTAATCTTGGTGATGTCGCGGTCAATTACAATGAAGTCGGCGTATTTCCCTGCTTTCAAGCTGCCGGTAATATCGTCTATCATCATTTGGCGGGCACCGTTAATGGTGTAAGCCTTCAATGCTTGTTGTACCGTAAGGCCGGCTTCTCTCGGCGGGAAAAAGCTGTCGTCCAGTTTACGCATCACGGCACACCATATCTGCAGAAACGGATTCAGGGCTATATCAGAGTTGGCGGGAAGGTCGCACCCGAAAGCTACGTTAACCCCTCTGTCCATCAATTGTCCCCAGAGGTATTGGTGTTTGAACCGGTCTTCTCCTATCTTCTCTTTGGTTACTTCAACAGATTCTGAATGTGTCCAGTTGGGAGTCGACTGGCAAGTCAGGTTGCTTTTCATCTGTTCGTATTTGGTTAATGCGTCCGGCTCGAACACCTGGTTGTGTGCAATGGTGCGGGTTAAATGCGGATTGATGCTTTGTGTAGCCAGGTAAGCATCCAGAATATCACGTTGCGCTCTGTCGCCAATGGCGTGTACGTGTACGGGGTACCCCGCCGTTAGTGCCGTGCGTACATGTTCAATGGCTTGTTCTGTGCTAATGTAACCCTTAGCTTCATGTCCCGACTCATAGGGTGCAATCAGGGAGGCTGTTTCCACCTCGATGGTTCCGTCCATCAGCATCTTATAGAGGTTGCAGCGTAAGTTATCTTTGGTGTATTTTTTATCCAAATCCTTCAACTTCTCTAAGCTTGCCGCGGGGTCGTCCTCGACGGCAATATTAGCTTTTTGGTAATGGAAGTTCAATTTTCCGTCTGCCTGCAGGCTTGAAAGTACCTGGTATTCAATCTCAAACAATCCTCCCGGGTCACAGATGGCAGTTACGCCTACAGCCGAAAAAGCACTCAACAGCGAACTGATACCTTTTGTTACCCGTTCGAGTTTGAAAAGGGGAGTTGCCTCGGCTACGACAAAAAAGGCTTTTTCAAGCATGTAGCCGGTGGGAGTACCGTCGGCGTAGCGGATGAAAACATCGACTCCGGCTTTGGGATCGGGTGTGTCTTTATTGATTCTGGCCAGTTCCAGCGCTTTGCTGTTGGTCCATGAGGAGTGGCAGCCATCGTCAAATAAGAGAATAGGAATATCGGTTGACACCGCATCCAACTCCTTGGTTGTAGGGTATTCTCCTTCCTTAAGTCCGAACCTTTGCCGTTCAAATCCTATCCCCACAATCATATCGGCTTCAGGTTTATTCTTCAGATACTGTTTTAACGTATCCTGTATTTCCGATATGTTCTTCCCAACTAACGGTATGGTACCGGCCGACATCAGAAAACCTGTCATGCCGGGGTGCACATGACTGTCGATCATGCCGGGGAGAATTGTTTTTCCTTGCATATCCACCACTCTGCTGGTTATATTCTTGTATTTCCCGGCGCCACTGCGAGTGCCTACATATACAATCTTGCCGTCTTTCACTACCATGGCTTGTGCTTCCGGCAGTTCATCTTCGCAGGTATAGATTACTGCATTGTCATAAACAACAAAGTTTCCAGTACACCCGATAAGTAATAATGCAATGATTACGGGGATAAAAAACGATTTGTAATACTTCATAATTTGTAAGTGTTGATTTTTATAAAAAAATAGAATCAGGCTACTAAATTAGGAAGTAGCTGTAAAGAAAGAGTTAACAAATCATCAAAAAACTTGTTAGAACCTCAAAAAGTCTTGTCAAATTCACTAAAAAGACCCGTTATTGGCAAAATAATGCTGTGTGTTGCGAAAATATGGCCTTCAGAATAAACGTTGAGTAATCTGCTATTATTGTACCAGGTTACCCCGGAAATACGTTTGTTCCACTTCCGTATTTATTATGTCATTCGGATTAACCTTGGTGATGTCGCGGTCAATTACAATGAAGTCGGCGTATTTTCCTGCTTTCAGGCTTCCGGTAATATCGTCTATCATCATTTGGCGGGCACCGTTAATGGTGCAAGCCTTCAATGCTTGTTGTACCGTAAGGCCGGCTTCTCTCGGCGGGAAATAGCTGTCGTCCAGTTTTCTCATAACGGCACTATGTATTTGCATAAATGGGTTTAAGGCCTCATAGTCGTTGGCGGGAAGGTCGCATCCGAAAGCCACGTTGACTCCCGCATTCATCAATTGTCCCCAGAGGTATAAATGCTTGAATCGCTCTTCCCCTATCTTCTCCTTGGTTACTTCGACAGATTCAGGATGCGCCCAGTTGGGAGTCGACTGGCAAGTCAGATTGCTTTTCATCTGTTCGTATTTGGTTAACCCGTCCGGCTCGAACATGCAGTTGTGTGCAATGGCGCGGGTTATATACGGATTGAGGCTTTGGTTAGCCAGGTAAGCATCCAGAATATCACGTTGCGCTTTATCGCCAATGACGTGTGTGTGGATGGGGTACCCCGCCGTCAGTGCCGTGCGCGTATGTTCAATGGCTTGCGTGGTGCTAATATATTGCTTGCCCTCATGCCCGGACTCATAGGGTGCAATCAGGGAGGCTGTTTCTACCTCGAGCGTTCCGTCCATCAGTATTTTGTAGAGGTTGCAGCGGAAGTTGTCTTTGGTGTATTTTTTATCCAACTCCTTCAGCTTTTCTAAACTTGCCTCGGGGTCGTCCTCGATGGCAATATTAGCTTTCTGGTAATGGAAATTCAGCTTCCCGTCTGCCTGCAGGTTCGAAAGAGCCTGGTATTCAATCTCAAACAAGCCTCCCGCGTCACAGATAGCAGTTACACCTACAGCCGAAAAAGCACTCAACAACGAACTGATACCTCTTGTTACCCGTTCGAGATTGAAAAGGGGAGTTGCCTTACCCACGGCTAAAAAGGCTTTCTCAAGCATGTAGCCGGTGGGGGTACCGTCGGCGTAGCGGATGAAAATGTCGACTCCCTCTTTGGGATCCGGCGTGTTTTTATCGATTTTGGCTAATTGCAATGCTTTATTGTTGACCCATGAGGAGTGGCAGCCATCGTCAAACAAGAGAATAGGAATATCAGTTGATACCACATCCAACTCTTTGGCTGTAGGGTACTCCCCATCTTTAAGCCCGAACTTTTGCCGGTCAAATGCCATGCCCACAATCATATCGGCCTCGGGATTTTCTTTCAGAAACTCTTTTAATGCAGCCTGTACCTCCGCGAGATTCATCCCTACTAACGGTACTGTACCTGCCGACATCAGAAAACCTGCCAGGCCGGGGTGCACATGGCTGTCAATCATGCCGGGGAGAATTGTTTTCCCTTGCATGTCAATCACTTGGCTGGTTGCATTCTTGTATTTCCCAGCGCCACTGCGAGTGCCTACATACACAATCTTGCCGTCTTCCACTACCATGGCTTGTGCTTCCGGCAGTTCATCTTCGCAGGTGTAGATAACTGCATTGTCATAAATGACAAAGTTTCCATCCGGACCGGAGTCCGAATGGGTACACCCGATAAATAATAATGCAATGACTACGGGTATAAAAAACAATTTGTAATACTTCATAATTTGTAAGTGTTGTTTTTTTGATAAGAAAATAGAATCACGCTACTAAATTAGGAAGTAGCTGTCTCCTATTTATGTACCAGGTTTCCTTGGAAATACGTTTGCTCTACCTGAGTGCCCATGATGTCCTGCGGGGCTATTTTCAGAATGTCACGGTCAACAACAATGAAGTCGGCGTACTTTCCCGGTTTCAGACTTCCGGTAATATCTTCTATCATCAGTTGGCGGGCGGAGTTTATGGTGTATGCTTTCAGAGCCCGTTCAGCGTTAACGCCGGCTTCTTTAGGCGGAAAATAGCTGTCGTCCACGGTTCTCATTACGGCGCAGTACATTTGGTAGAACGGGTTGATTGCCTCGAAAGGGCTGGCGGGAAAGTCGGAACCGAAAGTAACGTTCACTCCCTCATCCATCAGTTCTCCCCAAAGATATAGGCGCTGGAAGCGTTCATTGCCAAGCTTTCCCAATGTTGGAGCATAGGATACAGGGACTGCCCATCCCGGGGTCGACTGGCAGGTGATAAACTCTTTCATTTCCTCATATTTTCTCAGTGCTTCCGGCTCAAATAGCTGGTTATGCGCAATGGTGCGGGTTAATTTTGGGTTGATGTCCCTGGTTTTCAGGTAAGCATTCAGGATGGCCCGTTGCGCTTTGTCGCCGATGGCATGGGTGTGTACGGCATACCCGTTGGATAATGCGGCAGTAATATGCTCCACCGATTGCTCTTCGGTGAGGTATGTGTTTGTTACTTTACCTGAGGAACTGTACGGTTCAAGGAGCGCAGCAGTTTCCACTTCCATTGTTCCGTCCTCAAACAGTTTGTAAGCGTTGCAGTACAGGTTTCCTTTGGTGTATTTCTTATCCAGCATTTTCAGTTTTTCTATATTTTCAGCAACGGGTTTGGAGGTATTGCCAATGCTGCTCTTCTGGTAATAGAAATTCAAGTTCCCGTCTTCCTGGATTTTAGCCAAGGCATCGTACTCGCTGTCAAAAAAGCCGCCGGCATCAAATACTCCGGTGAAGCCCATCTTTGAAAGTTGGTTGAGCATGTTCAGAATTCCTACCGCCACTTTCTCGGGGTTGTCCACATCGAATATGCGGGTTGTAAGGAAAGTGGCTTTTTCGTAAATATAACCTGTGGGCTTGTTGGTCTTCGGATCGCGTACGAAGAACGATATTCCAGGATCCAGGTCCGGAGTGTTCTCGTCTACCTTAGCCATTGCTAAAGCTTTGCTGTTTGCCCAGGAAGAGTGCCCTCCTTCGTCAATCAGCAGGATGGGGATGTCCGAAGCAACCTCATCCAGGTCTTCCTTGGTAGGGAGTTTTCCTTCGGGTATTCCTAAATGGTCCAAATCATATCCCATGCCGACAATGTGGTCTGTGCCGGGATTTTCTTCCAGATGTTTTTTTAATAAGGTCTTGATTTCGTTCAAGGTTGTATCGGTCAGAGTCAGTAAACCGATTGATTGCAAAAGACCGGAAGATGCGAGGTGTATGTGGCTCTCTATCAGTCCGGGAAGAATGGTTTTGCCCTGCATGTTTATCACCGTGGTGTTGCTGCCTTTGTACTTCTGAATGCCTTCACCATCTCCTACGTATAGAATCTTTCCGTCTTGTACTACAAGGGCTTGCGCTTGCGGCTGGTTGTCTTCACAAGTGTAGATATTGGCGTTTTCATAAATGGTAATCGGGCTGCCGGTGCCGGTACATCCTGTTATGAATAAAGCACAGCACAGGATAATGAACGCTGTGCGGAGAAACGATAGTGTGTTTTTCATGTCATTTAATTTTGAAGTATCGCTTAAATAATTAGATACAAACGTACAATTATTTTTATGAATTGCAAATTTTACATCTGTTTTTAGCGTGTTGTATAATTAAAGTCTGCACCAACGCATTGATTGAATAACCTTTTTTTATTACTTTTGCCGAATAGTAAACTCTCGAAACTTTAGAAACAGGATCATGGCAAAAAAGAAATCAGATAAAGAAGCAGGCGTAGCGGCTTCTGCAAGTAAAATCACATCGGCAATTAAAAACGAAACGGCTCATTTTATCATCGGGTTATTCCTGGTAGTATTTGCCGTTTACCTGTTGTTGGCTTTCTCATCCTTCTTCTTTACCGGCGCGGCCGACCAAAGTGTGGTGGAGAATTCGCACGACCTGGCTTTGGTGAACAACAACGTGAAGAACTATGCCGGTTCGCGCGGGGCACAGTTAGCCAGTTTCCTGATTAACGATTGTTTCGGGGTGGCCTCGTTCTTTATCCTGGTATTTGTGGCGGTGTGCGGACTGAAACTGATGCGGGTAGGCAACTTCCGTTTATGGAAGTGGTTTATAGGTTGCTCCCTCTCGCTGGTGTGGTGCTCGGTATTCTGCGGCTTTGCATTGGAAGATTATTTCAGTGACTCTTTCTTTCACCCGGGCGGATTGCACGGCTACAATGTAAGCAACTGGTTGGTATCGCAGGTAGGAGCACCCGGCGTGTGGATGATTCTGCTGGTGACGGTGATTTGCCTGCTTGTTTACCTGAGTGCGCAAACCATTATCTGGTTGCGCAAGCTGTTAAGTCTGAGCTTCCTGAAACGTACCAAGAAACAAGAAGATGCCGACGCCCAACGCGAGTTTACTAACCCGGAACCCCAGGAAGTGGAGTTTGCGGTTGAGCATACGTATAAGCAAGCGCCCAAGCCCGTAGTGGCTCCTGCACCCGAACCGCAACAACCGGAAGAGGATACTGCCGGAGGAGTGTCGATGACTTTTGAGCAACCTGCTCCCGATGCAGCGCCCCCTTTTCGCGGTGAGTCGGCAGTCAACGAACCCGAGTTTGAAGTAGAGGTGGCTACCGACGATGAAGAGTATCAGATAGAGAATATGGAGCCTTATAATCCCAAGTTGGATTTGGAGAACTATCGCCTGCCGCCGGTTGAACTGATGAAGTTCTACGAAAACAGCGAGCCCACCATTAATATGGAGGAACAGAATGCCAACAAAGACCGTATTATCAATACTCTGCGCAGCTTCGGTATTGAGATTAGCACCATCAAGGCTACGGTAGGACCTACGGTAACCCTTTACGAAATTACGCCTGAGCAAGGTGTGCGTATCTCGAAGATTCGCGGCCTCGAAGACGATATTGCCCTGAGCCTTTCGGCGCTGGGTATCCGTATCATTGCACCCATTCCCGGTAAGGGAACCATCGGTATCGAGGTACCTAACTCTAATCCCAAAATTGTATCGGGACAATCTATCATTGGTAGCAAGAAGTTCCAGGAGTCTACGTTCGACCTTCCCATCGCCCTGGGTAAAACCATTACCAACGATGTGTTTATGGTGGACCTCTGCAAGATGCCGCACGTACTGGTGGCCGGTGCTACCGGTCAGGGTAAGTCGGTTGGCTTGAACGCCATTATCACCTCCTTATTATATAAGAAGCATCCGGCAGAGTTGAAGTTTGTACTCATCGACCCCAAGAAGGTGGAGTTCAGCATTTACTCCGCCATCGAGAACCACTTCCTGGCGAAGTTGCCCGATAGCGGCGATGCCATTATTACCGATGTAACCAAGGTGGTGCAAACCCTTAACTCCCTGTGCGCCGAGATGGATACCCGTTACGACCTGCTCAAAGCTGCCAAGGTACGTAACGTGAAAGAGTACAACGAGAAGTTTACCGCCCGTCGCCTCAATCCTGAGAAGGGGCACAAGTACATGCCGTACATCGTGGTGGTGATTGACGAGTTTGGCGACTTGATTATGACCGCCGGTCGCGAAGTGGAACTGCCCATTGCCCGTATTGCCCAGTTGGCACGTGCCGTAGGTATTCACATGATTATTGCTACCCAGCGTCCTACCACCAATATTATTACCGGTACCATCAAGGCCAACTTCCCGGCGCGTATCGCGTTCCGTGTATCGGCCATGGTGGACTCGCGTACCATCCTCGACCGTCCGGGTGCCAACCAGCTGATTGGCCGCGGTGATATGTTGTTCCTGCAAGGAGCCGACCCCGTACGTGTGCAGTGCGCCTTTATCGATACTCCCGAAGTGGAAGAAATCAATAAGTTTATCTCCCGCCAACAAGGATACCCCTCGGCATTCTACCTGCCCGAAGTGCAGAGCGAAGACGGAGGCAGCGACCTGGGCGATGTGGATATGGGCAAGCTCGACCCGCTCTTCGAAGACGCCGCCCGCCTGATTGTGATTCATCAGCAAGGATCTACCTCGTTGATACAGCGTAAGTTTGCTATTGGCTATAACCGTGCCGGTCGCCTGATGGACCAGTTGGAGAAAGCCGGTATCGTAGGTCCTACACAAGGAAGCAAGGCGCGCGATGTATTGTGCGTGGACGAAAATGATTTGGAAATGCGGTTAAACAATTTCCAATAAATAACGTCATACCTAATATGAAAAAGATTCTGATTGTTTGCATGGCGCTGTTATTGGTTGTACCCATGGCAGCCCAAAAAGAGGCGCAGGCCAAAGCCCTGCTCGATAAAACGGCGGCAGCTTTCCGCAAAGCCGAAGGCATACAGGCCGATTTCGGTGTGAAGGTGTACGAGCGTGGAACCCTTGCGGGTACCGCCGAAGGAACCATTCAGCTGCGCGGTGATAAGTTTATGCTCACTACTCCCGAAACCCTGACCTGGTTCGACGGGAAAACCCAATGGAGCTATGTAGTGGCCAACGAGGAAGTAACAGTAAGTACTCCCACCGGAGCCGAACTGCAGAGCCTGAACCCTTATGCACTACTCACCCTCTATCAAAAAGGTTTTTCGTATAAGATGGGAACCACGCAGAGCATGCAGGGTAAAGCTGTAAGCGAAGTGATACTGACACCCGATACCAAACAAGATATCTTGGGTATTGTTCTATATGTAGCCAAGGATTCAGGGCTTCCGCTCTTTATCCGCCTGGAGCAACGCAACAAAAGCTATAGCGAAATAACGGTAAAGACCTACAAAACGGGACAGAAGTATGCCGATTCACGCTTTACATTCGATGCCCGGAAGTATCCGCGTGCCGAAGTGATTGATTTAAGATAAAACTAACGAAAGAATAGATATGGAAACAGAAAAAGTAAGATGCCTGATTATCGGTTCGGGCCCGGCGGGCTATACGGCTGCTATTTACGCAGGACGTGCCAACTTGTCGCCTGTATTGTATGAAGGTTTGCAACCGGGCGGACAGCTTACCACCACTACCGAAGTAGAAAACTTTCCGGGCTACCCCGAAGGTATCAGCGGTCCGCAGTTAATGGAAGACCTCCGCAAACAAGCCGAGCGCTTTGGTGCCGACGTACGTTTTGGTATTGCTACCGCTTCGGACCTGAGCAAGGCTCCTTATAAAATAGTAATCGACGGCGAGAAGGAGATTGAAACCCAAACGCTGATTATCTCTACCGGGGCTACCGCCAAATACTTAGGACTGGACGATGAGCAGAAATATGCCGGCATGGGTGTAAGCGCCTGTGCTACGTGCGACGGATTCTTCTACCGCAAGAAGGTGGTAGCTGTTGTGGGTGGTGGCGATACCGCTTGCGAGGAAGCCATCTACTTAGCCGGACTTGCCTCGAAGGTGTACCTCATTGTGCGCAAACCTTTCTTGCGTGCTTCGCAGATTATGCAAGACCGCGTGATGGCACATGAAAAGATTGAAGTGCTGTTTGAACACAATACCTTGGGCTTGTTTGGCGATAACGGCGTAGAAGGTGCTCATTTGGTGAAACGCATGGGTGAGGCGGATGAAACACATTACGACATTGCCATCGACGGGTTCTTCCTGGCTATCGGGCATAAACCGAACTCGGATATCTTCAAACCGTATATCGATACCGATGAAGTAGGGTACATCCTTACCGAAGCAGGTACCCCACGCACCAAGATTCCCGGTGTATTTGCTGCCGGCGACGTAGCCGACCCGCATTACCG
>JAVBVL010000020.1:0-22042 GCA_031554285.1 Bacteroides sp. | reverse complement strand
AAAAGCTCGCTGCCTACACTTACCAACAGTAGCTTTTCGTTGACCTCTACCACCTCACTCACCTGCATATTCTTATCGTTCTTCTTGTAGGCAAAGTTATGGAATGAGTTCTTATCGGCATCGTACAACGAGAGTCCCTCGGCGGTACCTATCCACACCCTACCCTGACTGTCGGTGGTTACCACCCGAATCATATCACTGCCAATGCTGTGAGGATTGTTTTCGTCGTGTTGGTAGACGGTAAAGTTGTACCCGTCGTATTTATTCAAGCCATCATACGTGGCAAACCACATATTGCCTCGCTTATCTTGCGTAATACCAAACACAGTGCTTTGCGACAAGCCCTCGTTCAGGCCGATATGTACAAAATGAAACGATTCGGCAGGTTGTGCGTGGAGCGGACAAAGGATTGTCCAACACAAAACAAAGGATAAAAAGTACTTTGCCATACGATGTAAATATATGCGGTGTGTTAATGGAACAAAGTTATACAAAAAATCTTCACTTCCGCAGTTGCCTGCCGGAAATGAAGATATTCTCACTAATTTACCCATGAACTAACCCTTACCTATTCGGCCGCGCTGCTCCGCGTAGAAGCGGGCAGGCGATCTATTTGTTCTTCAACGGTGTATGCTCCCTGTACCTCATCGTAAAGGAGGGACGATTGGGCATACTTCCGTGTATATGTTGCTCCGTCCAGGACGGGATGATTGCTTCCGTAGCTAAATGTAACAGGCTCTGTGCGGTGGGTAACGGTGAGCAGGGCGGTTTGCGAAGCATTGAGCTCGGCAGTTATCTTCCAGTCGCCACAGGTAAATGTACTTCCCTCCCGCCGAAGAAGCTGTACTTGCTTGCCATCGGGCTTTACCTGAATAACCGCCAGGAAGCGGGCTTGGTTACGCCCGTCGACTACTGCCGTGAGGTGCCATTGGTTAGGATATAGCGGGTTGGGCGTAGCCGTAGGAGGCACTACAAAACGGTTGGTTTGCGAGAGGTTCATTGCTTCGCCGCTAAACAGTTGGGTAACCGCCTTGAACCCGTTGCCCGCGTTGGCGGTACTTATCATCTGCTCGTTTGTATTGATAGCAAACTCCGTGGGGCTGTGCAGCAACCACTCCCAACGTACCGGCTCACTCGCCTCCAACTCATCATATACCAGTACAATGTCCGGATGCAGCATCAGCATGTGCCGGCGATACTTGGTGAGCGGCGTGGTACCAAAACCGTTATCAGGAGTTTGGGTAATTCCGGCTGCCTCGAATGCCGTTACCCACATGGGGTCGGTACTGATACCACTGTATGCCTTCGAGGCATCACCTAAGCAATAAGTTATGTGATTACCTCCCATCACGCGCGCCATATTTCCATACCCGGAGGTAGAGAAAGGCTGCCCGACGCCATTGACCAAAAGGGTATTATGCGCCCGGGTATGACGGTATGACATCAGGTTGTGAGCATCCGAGAAATTCAGGAAATAACCCGTGCTGCGGTATATATCGACACCCCGGTACAACAGGTTGAAAGCATTCTGATTAGATACCGTATGACTACCCGATCCAAATGTACTGGAACGGAATGAGAGCGACAGGTTATTCTCCGTATGCGCCATATCACTGTGCATGGCTACTTCGCCTGCATCCTTGTACCATACATACTTAGGATAATCGGCGGGCAACTCTGCCCCGTAGCTTCGCGATACACTTGCCATCCGGTACAGGCGCATGTCAAAATCACGCACCAGACTCTTTTGGCATTGAGTGGCATACCAAGAGGCATACCCATCGCCTGTTTCGCGCGCCAGGAAGTCGGCAAATGCCAACCGCTGCCAGGGAGGCTCGTTGCCTTGCTCGCTGGCATCGCCAAACCCTGCACTCTTTGATTCGGGCGGCCAGGTATATACCATTGCCTGCCCCGCGTTTTGGTACCAAGGGTGTTGCAGGAAGTCGGCACGGGTAACGTGTGAGAAGAGCATGGGCATGTAATACAGCGTGCGTATATTCACGTGGAAGTATCCGGCACCGTTGTGCCATGCGCCATCGCGGTTAAAGCCCGAAGCCGGGGCGCGTGCCGTCCACAGTTCGTAGAAGTACTCTAACATGGGGAGCACCTCTTCCGTATACTCGCTCTTATCGTATAGCAGAAAGGCAGATTGGAACAGCACCCGCAGGTTGTGTTGCCAAAAGTGGTTATCGAAGATGTGATTCTCCTGCATGCCGCAGTGCATCTTGTAGTAGTAGCGCAGTACGCGTAGCAGCAAAGTTTCTACACCTTGCTTTTCGGCAGGTGTAAGGGTTTCGTACAAGAGGTCGTACGGTTTTAGGAAGCAGAAAGCAATGTCGGTACTGCCAAAATTGGTAGCAAACAGTTCCTTATCGGTAGGTGGGGTAGCCAACAGCGGTTGCAACAAATCGCGCATGTGTTGGGCATACTTGTAGAGTTGGGTCATGTAATACGCCTGATACAGGTGTTGCATATACCCTTTGAGTTCCGCAATACGGTTGTACGGTTTCTGGTAGGTAGCAGGGTTGGCAGCCATTGCATCGGCAGCACGATTAAGCAGTGCATTGTACTCCGGGTGAGAGGTTACCTTGCGACGAGCCTCATCAATACGTCCGTCTAAGAAACAGTACAGGCGCGGATACAGGTGGGGGGCATTGTTGTAGAATGTGGCAAAAGCAGGAGTCAGGAAACGAGGTGTTTCGTCTTTTATCTCAAATTGATACGTTTGACTCCATTCCTGGGGTTGCCCCGCGGCGGTTACGTTGCGGAAGCGCCAGTACCAGGTACCGGTTGCCAATGTTTTGTGAGGGTTAAACATGCACCAGGCTTTGGGTTCGGACAGCATGGCTTCCGGGTCACTAAAGTCGGATTTTTGTGAGAGTGAGAATTGAAGCAACTCCGCCGTTTTCATCTCTTGGGGTACAATCAAAGGGGTAGGATTGATGTATACCTCGTTGTCTGTCTTGGGGAAGGGCTGTACACGTATTTTATCGTGATAGGCGTCCTGCAGCTCCGTTTCAAGCACTTCGGGGGTAGTGTCTGTTTCAGGCAGGACGTCTGATGCACAAGCGTAGTGGCACAGTACTGTGGCAAGAAGACAGGAGAGTATGGAAAGGCGGAATTGCTTTTTCATGTGAATTCTCGTTTAAAAGTTGGGAAAGCAAAGCATGGGGGTACCTTGCTTTCCTAAATCGATTAAGGTCGATAGGGGGTTGTTCTTATTCGAAAATGGTAAGAACAGGGCGGATAAAAGCTTGCAGCTTAATAAATGCATTGCTTCCGCCAGTGCCAGCAATAGTAACTGCAGTATTATCCTTATCAAGACTCAACATGATGGGTACTTGTGCAGAATTCATATAACTGGATAACAGAAAAGCGGTACTAGAATGTGTATTAAGATCCGGTCCTCCAGCATTCTCAAAGGCTGTTTTAAGGATGTCATTAACTGTAATTTCCGGAGGAGTTGGCCCTGCCCATCCAACTAACATACCCGCCAAGTCCATCAATTGTCTACTAGATGGAATATACCATTCACTAAGGTTGCTTGCAGTAATTGCATTGGTTCCCTTCCAAGTAGAGTAACCATTAAACAACAGCGAAGAGTAAGAACCAACTGCATCTGTAAGAACTTTAGTATAGGCAAGCCCGCTATAATCATTTTCCCAAGGAGTAGTACCAGTTACCGTCACATTAGGGAAAGGTGTAGCATCAGCTTCAGTCGTATTATCTCTTGCAAAAGCACGAGCAACAGTCTTTATAGACATTGCATAACCTTTCACTGTTTTACCCGCACCATAAGCGCTATTATCTGCTTGTCCAGTGGCCAAAGCATACACAATAGCAATCACATTTGAATCATAAGTCTTACCATAGGTACCATCTTTATAGATATAATCACCTATTGCCATAGCAGCAGGACCTTCATAATCACCATCGACACCAACAGTCACTACAATTTTGCTTAAGTCCTGGGCATCAAATGTGGCATTGGTTTTCTTATTATCATCAGTTCTCATTTCGCCAGCATCAATGGTTAACACTTTATCTTCCTCATCGGCAGCAGTCAAAGTCATGGTAATATCCTGATTAAATGCAGTTTCGGTAATTGGTGAGAATACAAATGCAGAGAACCATGTCTCAGCAGGATCAAAACCTGAAGTTCTGTTATACGCTACAGGAGTAGTACCTGCAGTAGTTTGATCCAGCACACTGTATCCGCTGGGAGCACTGAATGTCACAGCAAGTCCGGTATAAGCGCTAAGTGAAGCGGTATTAGTTGCCGCTACATTGAGCTGGGCAAACGGACGTTTTAATGACACAGTACCACTGCTTAAAGTAGTGAGTTTGCCACAGAAAGCATCGGCAGCAGCCAAGGCTGTAGCTTGCGACAAATCGAATGCAGTGGTTGCATAACCAATACTCTTTAAGTCGTCAGTGTTATATACACTGTTGCCTGAGGCATTTCTATATTCTGCCCAAAACAATGCTTTGGTAGCAGTTGTATTAGCATCGATAGTAAAAGTGGCATTGCCATTGGTAAAAGTAGATGTCTTTTGATCGCCTACCTGGTCATTGTTAGCATCCAGTAGTTGCAGGATACAAGTAAGCGTATAGCCATCAAGCGTAGCTGCGGCTTTCGTAGTAGCATTGTCAACGGGAGCATTTACCGACAAAACAATCGGAGCTTTGGTTTCGCCGCCTGACACAATTTCTTCTTGGCCGCACGATGCCATCAGCAACGTGAACAGAGCCATAAACGGAAGTAAGAAATTCTTCTTCATGATTTTAAAATTATAAGGGATTAATACTTTTTATGTTGTTACTCAGATCTGTTTCTATACTTACAATTTTCCCAGGTCGATATTGATTTCGCCTTCGTAGTCGGAGTCGATATCGATGCCACCATCGGGGTTAGCCGTAAGGAAGGACATACGCACGGTGGTGTTCTTGTTGCGTTGGCACGGCAGGTAAAACGAGGTGCGGGCAATGAGCACACTGCTTTCGTTCAATATCTCTACCATCATCGAGATGCTTTCCTCTTTGCCGTTGGTTACAAATACATAGTCGTTACCCAAGGTGAGTTCCTCGGTTCCGGCAACGGGTACCGTGAAGGTACTGCTGTATTGCAGGTACATCAGGGAGTGCTTAGGAACATCGTCCAGTGCGTTGAAGCCTACCGGCAGGTAGTTGTTGTAACTGATGCGCGCTGTGAAACGGGTTCCTTTTACCTTACCGTTGGCAATGCGCCCCAGGAAGGTAGATACATCGTTGGCAATGAGCTGGTAGCGGGCTACGGGGCGTTGCAACTCCACTTTAGCCGATACTTTGGCACTCCACTCGTTGCGATAGGCGGTGAGGTCTAACGGCACACTGCCGGTAAAAGCATCTTTGTACTCGGTATTGGCGGTATACGGTTCGGTAGAGACAAGCGGCACCAGGTTCCCGGTATTATAGTATAAATCGGCTTCGCTGCCCCGCTTTACATAATCACTCCATACCACCAGTTGGTAATTGCGGGCATGCAACTTCATGGTTACCGGGATGTTGATGTTAGTACGCTCGGTAATATCCTCGTACACTACCTGGCGAGATACCTCTTCCCTATTGAGGAAAGCCGCAATGACAAACCGGTGACGGTACGTAGCTCCATCGAGCGCGGCAACGGGTGTTTCTGCCTCGGTGAGCTTCATGCTCAGGTTGAGTTCGGCAGTTACCGTTACTTCGGTGGGGTCGACACCCTTTTCGCCATCCGAAGTAGTTTCGGGATACTCGTACAGGTTACAAGCCGCGAGCAACAAGGGCAGTACCAACAGGTAGCTTGCTCTTCGAATGAGGGATATGATTGTATTCTTTTTCATGAATATTCGTGCTTAGAATTGGTAAACTAACGATACACCTACGCGGGTAATGCCCCAATAGTTACGGATGCGGGTATCTAACTGCGCGCCGTTTTGTATGTTGTAAAAGGTATCATACTTCATGTTGGCATATCCGGCTCCCAGGTTAAACTCGGCTCCCCAGTGCTCAGTAAACGGCAACTTGTAACCGTAGCTGATGCCTGCCCCTACTAACGGACGGGCGGCGGTTTGGTAGCGGGTGTTGTTCCACTTCAGGTTAAACCAGGCAGCGTGTGCATGTACACCGAAGAAGTGTCCCGTACCTGCCTGCTTCAACCACCACCTGCCTTCGGGTTGCAGGGCAATGGCGTGTAATCCATGTTCGGGCTCTATGTCGCTGATGCTCCACATCACCGGAATATCTAAGGAGATGTGCTTGCTCAACTTCACTTCCAACGCAAGGTTTTGTATGGCAACGGCAAGCATGGGTACATTGGTTTTCAAGGCGATGTAACCTTCGGACGGTGTTTTTGCAACCTCCTTCTTTGCCTTTTCTGCTTTAACCGGGGTGCTTTTGGCTGCGGGTGCCTCCTTGGCCGGAGCAGCCTTTGCCGGGGCAGTGGTTTTGGGGGCTGTTTGCATCACCTTGTCAATATCGGGCTGTGCCGCTTCCCAGGAACGGTACACCTTTTCGGCGGGCGATGCAGAGGTTTGCACCTGCGGCTTTTGGGGTGTTTGCGCTCCCGCCAGCAGTACCGCCGTGCAGCAGGCTGTCAGGATTATTCCTCGTTGTATGTAGTTTATCACGTTCATATTTTTCCTTGTTATTAGATTTCCAATTCGGGCATCTTATCGCGCAGGGTTGTTTCGCAACCGTCTTCACGCACCACCGTTACATCGCCATCGTAGGTAACTGCCGCATCATACGTGTTGCGGGGGAAGCGTACCACAAACGAGGCTTTGCCGTTGGGCGAGAGGTTGGCTTTGATGATCCAGCTTCCTATCTTGATGGTGCCGTCCTTCAACAGTTGCGGCGGCGCTATCTGCCGGGCAGGGTCTACCTCGGTGGCGTGTGTGTTGATGATGGTAGCAAAGCGATACACCTGCTGTTTCTCTGAGGTAGCCGTGAAGTGCCAGTGGTTGGGGTATTTGGCAAACTCCCCTTTGTCGTTGGCACGCAGCCAGTTCTCGGCAGGTACAAAGAAGGTACTGGTGGTATCTGTTTGCAGGGCACCGGTAGAGAAGATGTACGCATCGGATACGCCGTTCTTGCTCGTGGCTTGCACGTGTACAAAGTCCTTGTTATCCTTGCTTACCTTCATGGGGTTGGTGATGGTGTGCAGCAGGTAGCTCCAGGTTACGGGGGCTTCGGCTTCCAGCTCATCGTATATAAAGGTGAGTCCGGTTTTTCCCAGTTCCACGATGTGGCGGCGGTAAGTTTTCAGGGGTACATCGTCCCAACCGTTCTCGGGGGTGTACTCTACTTTGTTCTTCTTAGCTTGGTCGAGCCAAAAGTTCGAAATCGTTTTGCCGTAGGCATGCGAGGCATCACCCAACAGGTAGCCTATCTTCTCGCCTACATAGTAGCGGGGAATCCAACCGTAGCCCTCGGTACCGATGCGCTGACCCATACCGTTTACCAAGATGGTGTTATGTGCGCGGGTGCCGCGGTGGCAGTACATGCTGTGCGGGTCGATGAAGCTGATGTGGTGACCGCTGCTGTAAAAGAGCGGCTGCCCCGACCAGAAGGTATTAAATGCATTTTGGTTGGCAATGGCATGCCCGGTACTACCGTACGGACTGCTGCGGAAGCTAACCATGGCGCTGCGCGAGAGGCGCCCCAAACTGGTAGAGAAAGAGGCCAAGCCCGATTGCGGGAACACGTATCCCATCGGCATATCCGCCAATCCCGGGCCCGCGGGCAACGGCTTGTTGCATTGCAGGCGGAACCAAGCCAACCCGGCTTCTTTGGTAAGATTACCCTGCAACAGAGCTTTGGGTTGCGTTTTTTGAATCTCACGTACATAATCGGCAGCGTAGGTATTGCCGGTAAGGCGTGCCAATGCATCGGCATAACTAATGCGGGGACCGCTGGGACGGGTTACGTTTTGGTGCGCACTCCCGTTACCTCCCGATTTGGAGAAAGGCGGTTGTTGGTAGATGGTGTACATCACATTGCCTTGGTACCAGGGGTCGGCAAAGAAGTCGAAACCCGAGATGCGGCTATAGAAATAGTTTACTTCGATAAGCGTACGGATGTTGGTATGGAAATACGAGTCGCCCTCGTGCCAACCGCCATCTTTGTTGAGCCCCGGGAAGCGTGCCAACCATACGTTGTAGCAATACTCCGCCCACAGTTCGGCTTCGGGCAGGTCGCCATACACAGCAAAGGCAGCAAAGGTAAAGATGCGCAGGTTCATCTGCCATACGTGGTTGTCGGCGAGGTGATTCTCCAGGCGATTGTTGTACCCTTTATAGAGTACCGTGCCAATTTCTTTTACTACATCCAAGCAGAGTTGGCGGGTTTCTTTGTCTAATAAATCGTACAAGGCATCGTACACGGTGGCGCAAAGCGACAGGAAAGTGGCTTCGTTGAAGTTGCCCGCTATCTCCTTGTTGCCGTTCCACATAGCCATCTCCTTCATGCGTTTAATGGCCTCATTGGCATAGCGCATATTCTTAGTAAGCAGGTAGGCGCGGATGAGCGCGTCGGTATTTATCTCTTCGGCATCTACTACCCGGCGGCTTTCGCGGGTAAGCATCGAGATGCGTTGGGCTTCGTTGGTGAGGTTCTTCGCCAATGCGGTGTTGATGTCGGCAAGCGTTTTCATGGGCTCCGCCAATGCTTTGTCGGCACGTTCCAGGTAAGAAGCGCGGTCGGGACTGTCGGCATTGCGTTTGATAAAGTCTGCCCAATCGTTTTTATCTATGTACACACGTGGGTGGGTAGCGGGAAGTTTGCTTACCAGTGTTTTGAAAGAGGGCGGGCAGAACTTCGCGGCATTCTTCTCCACGGTAAACTGCAGGGCGTTGTCCCAATAGGTTTTGCCGTCGATGATGTATCCATATTGCCAGTGCCATACACCCGCCTCCAAGTCTTTCTCGGGGTTAAAGAGGGGCCAACGGGTTTCAGCGGTCGTAGTACCTTTATTGAAAGTAGGGTCTTGCGAGTAACGCAGGGCGTAGCGCAACTTCGTTTTATCGGGGCGCGGGTTGGCAGAGGCTGCCATTGCACTGAGTTCGCTGTTTACCGTAATTAGGTTAGCCAGCATAGCCCACTGAAACGATACGCTGCGATCATTAATAATAGCTTTGTTTACGGGCGAGGGTGTAGCGCGCATCTCGTGCATCAAGGTAACATCGGTTAGCTTGATGGTTGCCGGTGCTTGTGCCTGTGTGGCAACTGTTAGCAGCGCGAAACCTATGAAAAGTAAAACTTTCTTCATACTATTAGCATTTGGGGTTCTCTGTTTGCAAATCTATCTGAATTCTATAAAAGTGCGTTTCGGCTCTGTTTTTTAATTGTTCAATTTGGGTGAAATGAGTTTTAAATCTGTGCGAAATGTTTTTATTTCTGTGTAAAAACAGCGCTTTTACTGCGGTACAAAGCGTGTGGAACTGTATTTTCCGGGTGTGGGATGTTTCTTCATCCATTCCAATAACAGGGCGCGATGTTGTTTTAATACCTCTTGATGGCGGCTTTCGATGGCGAGGTTTTGCATCTCTCCGCGGTCGGTGGTCATATCGTACAGCATTTCGCGGTTCTTCCCGGCTTCATAGAGTACATATTTATAGCGGGCGGTGCGTACCAGCCATCCTTGCGTTTTACCGGTCTCCACAAAAGCGGTTTCGGTAACTACGTAGGGTTGGTGTGCTTGTTGCACGTTGCCGCTTTGGGTGAGGGCACGGAAGCTTACACCTTGGCAGGCGGCAGGTATGGCGGCTCCTGCCCAATCGCACACGGTGGGAAGCAAGTCGGTACCGTTATTGATGAGTTGGGGCATTACCTTGCCGGCATGCTTGCCTTGGGGCAGGCATACAATGAAGGGCACATTGGCTACCTCTTCGTACAGCACCGTTTTTTGGTTCCACCGGTGAGCGCCCGAGCCGTCGCCATGGTCGGAGGTGAAGATGATAACGGTGTTCTTCCAGAGGTTCTGGCGGTCTATCTCATCAATAATCTTCCCTATTTCGCGGTCAACGGCCTCTATCAGGCGGAAGTAGGCGTTGCGGTAGCGGCGCCAATCGTCGGGGGTATAGTTGGCAGTGGGGTACAGGCGGTAGCTCAGGCTCTTTTCGTATGCCAATACATCGGCATCATACGGAGCCACGTTGAAGTTGGCGGGCAGGTTGGGGCAATCGGCTAACGCGGGTTCTGCTACCGTGGCAAAGGGCAGGTTCTGCTTGCGGGCATACTCGCAGATGTTGTGCGGGTTATCAAACGAAGCCACCAGGAAGAAGGGCTTTGCGTGCTTGCGTTGCAGGAATTCAACTGCCGCCTCTGCCAATCCGTAGTCGGTATGCTCGTGCAACCGCTCGAAGCCGAACGACTGCCGGGCAGGCAGGGAGTTGGTATGTACGTGCCACTTGCCGGCGTAAGCGGTGGTGTAACCGCTCTGTTCCATAAGCACGCCCAGGGTACGGGTACGCAGGGAGTCGGGCATGGGGGTGGCATTGGCTTGCATACCTACCTCGCCGGGGGTATGCCCGGTAAACATGGCTCCGCGGGAGGGGCCGCTCAGGGGCATGGCGCAATAGGCATTTTCGAAGCGTACGCCGCGGCGCGCCAACTTATCCATATTGGGGGTGTGTACATCGGGGTTGCCGGCACAGCTCATGGCGGTGGCGCTTTGCTGGTCGGTCATGATGTAGATAATATTGGGACGTTCCTGTGCAAACAGGGTTGCGGGGAGCGATGCGCCTAACAGCAGTGTTGAAGTAATGTATCTCATCTCTTTTTGTTTTAATAGCCGGGGTTGTTCTTGTTCTCCATTTTATGATTTACCTGCAACTCATCCTCGGGGATGGGGAACAGCTCGTGCTTACCGGTTTGAAAGTTCTTGCCGGCGGGATAGAGTTGGCTCGATGCATTGACCTTGCTCCCATTGAAAAGCACCAGGGCTTCTTTGAGGATACCCCAACGAATGAGGTCGTACTTGCGTTGCCCTTCGAAGGCCAACTCAAAGCCACGTTCCCAGTAGAGGGCGGTACGTATTTTGCCTGCTTCGTTGGCATCGTCAATGAAACTGAGGTTGTACACTTTGGGGGCCTTCATCAACGTTGGGTAGTTGGCAGTGGTAACGGCAGTAGCTCCGGAGCGGGTGCGCACGCTGTTAAGCAGCTCCCACGCTTTGGCGGTATGGCCCTGCTCGTTGTACGCTTCGGCTGCCATGAGCACCACATCGGCATAACGCAGCAGGCAGAAGTTTACATCGGTAATATTGGGGTCTTTGTAGCCCAACGCCATCCATTCGCGGCGCCACTTGGCGGGTGTCCAGTTGGTAATGCCGGTGGTTTTAGATTGTACGTGGGTGCCGGTGGCACTGTCCCAGGTGTAGTTATAGGTACAGATGGATACATCGCGGCGTTGGTCGGCAGCTTCAAAGAAGTCCCACCACTCGGGTACGGCACGAAAGGTTACGGCGGCACGGCCCATCACCTTGCCGGCATCGGCGGAGGTACCGGGGGCGGCTACTGTTCCGCCAATGTAGGTGCCCCAATAGCTGGCGGCACCGGGGTAATAGAAGGCAACCTCGAACAGGCTCTCTTGGGAGTTGAGCACTTCGGCAGAGAAGCCTTTGAAGAGTTCTTTGTACCCGCCGGCATAGAAACCGTGGTAACCGTTGGCGGTAAAGGCTTCCCACTCGGCCATTACGCCTTTGAAGCACTCGGTGCGTACCGAGGTTTCGGGGCGGGTAAGGGTACCATCGGCCTGCAAACTGTATCCGGCGCGGGTAAGCAACACACGCATCAGCAAGCCGCGGGCGGCTCCTTGGGTGGCACGCTCGGGCGAGGAGGAGGCTGTGCCCCAGGCAAGTGCAGACTTGGCAGCGTTCAGGTCGTCTACTATCTGGTTGTATATCTTCTCGCGGGAGGTACGGGGTTGGTAGGCAGATGCGTAATCGGCGGTATATTGGGTGGTAAAGGGTACGTCGCCCCAATAGCGCACCAGGTCGAACGCGGCTTGGGCACGCAGAAACTTGGCTTCGCCCACCAACGCCTGTAGCTTGGTATTCTTGGCATAATCGGCCATGCCTTCAATGCCGTCGATGGTATAGTTGGCACGGTTAATCTGCTGGTACTTGCCGCTCCACACGGAGAGTATCCAAGCATTGGAGGGGCGCACGGTATAGTGGCTGATGTCGCGGCGGGTATTGTCGCTTACCACGCCTTGGGCATAGTACATATCGTCGGAGCAGGGAAGCCCCATGCCGTCCATATATCCGTACAAGGTGGGTAGTACGTTGTAAATACCGATGACTGCCATGTTGGCTTTGTCGACCGTGGTAAAGTAGTCTTTCCGGTTGTAATACGAGTCGGGATTTTCGGTAAGGGTCTCTTCGCAAGCGGTGGTTGCCAAGAGGCAAACAAGCAGGGCGAGTATGTAAAGTATTCTGTGGTGTATCATGGCGGGTATCTTTTTAAAGAGTGATGTTTAATCCGAATACAAACGAGCGGTTGCGCGGGTAAGCGCCGTAGTCAACGCCCGGGGTGAGGTTGTTGCCTTTGGTAGATACCTCGGGGTCGAACCCGCTGTAGGGTGTCCACACAAAGAGGTTGCTGCCGGTGGCGTACAGGCGCAGGCTCTGGAGGGAGAACTTGTGCAACTGTTGCCGCGGGAAAGTGTAGCCTACACTCACGTTGCTCAGGCGCAGGAACGAGGCATCTTCCACCGCCCAGGAGTGAATGTATTTATCGCCCATCTCCATATCGTACAGTACGGCAACAGTTTTGCCGGCATTGAGGGCGGCCAGTTCGGCAGGGTCGGTTACCAAGGCGCCGTTGGCATTGATGGTCATCCAACGATTGGCACTGTTGGCCACATTGAGCACGCTGTAATTGGTGGTGGCGGTTTTAGTATTGGTGAGCTTAGTGGCATTGAGCACTTGCCCGCCGTAACTGAAATTAAAGAACACGTTGAAGTCCCACTGCTTGAAGGTAAACTTGTTATTCAATCCACCATAGAAGTCGGGGTTGGCATTGCCAATCACGGTCATGTCGGCATCGTCAATCACATCGTCGTTGTTCAGGTTGGCAAACTTCCACATACCGGGGCGCACGGCGGTGCGGTCGCCCATGCAGGGAATACCGTCTTTGAGCAGATAAGTCTTGGTATCGGCGTTGTAGGTAAAGTCGTCTACCTGGTACAGCCCCAGGGTTTTGTACCCGTAGAACTGCCCGATGGGTTTGCCCACTTCTATCTTATGTGTCTTCTGACTGTACCCGAAGCTAGCCTCTTCGAGGAAATAATCCTCGCCCGAGAGCGATTCTATCTTGTTTTGGTTGTACGAGATGTTGAAGTTGGTAGTCCACGAAAAGTGCTTTTTCTGGATATTGGTGGAGCTGATGGTGAGGTCGATACCCTCGTTACGGGTTTTACCAATATTACGCATCATGTTTTTGTGCCCCGACGAGGTGGGCACGCGCGAGTTGAGCAACAGGTGGTCGCTCTTGTTGATATAGAACTCCGGCGACACAATGACGCGTTGCTCCAGGAAACCCATGTCGATACCAATGTTGAGCGTGCGGTTAGATTCCCATTGCAGGTCGGTACTGGGAATGCCTGCGGTGGCATAACCGGGGGTAATGCTGCTACCGCTGGGGTATCCGGCGGAGGTAAGCAGGTCGAGCGACTTGTAACTGGCAATACGGTTGTTGCCTGCCAAACCGTAGCCCACCCGCAGTTTGAGGTCGGAGAACACGTTCAACCGCTTCACAAAGTCTTCTTCGCCCAAGCGCCAGGCGCCCGATACAGAGGGGAAGAACCCCCATTTATTGCCGGCACTGAGTTTGGAAGAGCCGTCGGCACGCACGGTGGCGGTAAACAGGTACTTATCGCGCAGACTGTAATTGACACGCCCGAAGAAGGAGAGCAACTTATCGTCATAGTTTACACCCGAGCGGATGCTGCTTGGGGTACCCAGTGTCATATCGTCGAGTCCGATGTCGTTATTGGGAAAGTTGGTAGCATTGGATATCAGGTATTTGGTCCACCGCGAAACCCACTCCTGCCCGGCCATGAGCGTGAGGCGTTGTTTCTTGCTGCGGTAGTCGTAGGTAAGTACGTTAGAGGTTTGAAAGCTGCCCCCTTCGTTGTAGGTAATACCACCGTTAATACTGGAACGTTTGCCGGTAACCGACTTGGCACCGTAAAACACGTCCTGACGGGAGTTTTGGTAACGAAACCCGACGGTGGTACGGAAGCTAAGACGCTTATTGAAGTTGTATGTAAAGCCACCGTTTACCTGGAAGTTGCGTTGGGTAAGCTTTTTTTGCTCTTCGCGGGCAGAGATAATCGGACTTTGCATCGGGTTCGACTCGTCATCGGCCATAAAAGGGTCTTCGCCCTCAATCAAGTCGCGGTCGTTACCGCTCAAACCGATTACGGGGCGGTATTGTAGGATGTGCTCCATCTTGTTGAAGCGGTTGGCATTCTCTGAAGTTCCCATGCCGTACACGTTGGTTTCGTCGTAGTTGATGCGGGCGTTTGTCTGAAAACGGTCGGATGCACGGTGCGAGAGGCTGAACGAAATATTCTGCTTATCGGTGCCGCTGTTAATCATGGCGCCCAGGTCCTTGAAATAGCTGTATAACAGGTTGTACTTAAGTTCTTTGTTACCGCCCGACAGACCGATGCGGTAATTCTGCGAGGTGGTTACGCGACCCAGTGCCTCTTCCTGCCAGTCTACCCCGGCACGGTTACCGTAGTTCTCGTCAATTTCGAGGAAGGAGCCGTAGAGCGACTGGAACTTGCGCACGCCGCTCTCGCCGTACAGCGCCAGGTTGCGCTCATAATCGAGCAACACATACTCTTTGGACGACAGCACGGGGAGCTTCTTCGAAATATGCTTTACGCCGATGTAGCTGTCGAAGCTCACCGTCATCTTCGCCGCATCCTTGCCCCCCTTCTTGGTGGTAATTACCACGACCCCATTGGCACCGCGGGCACCGTAGATAGCGGTAGAGGAGGCATCTTTCAGGATGTCGATGGATTCAATCTCGGCAGGGTCGAGGCTGTTCATGCCGTCTTCGCTCGGGAAGCCGTCGATGATATACAGCGGTTCGTTGCTTTGGGTAATGGAGATACCGCCGCGTACGCGAATGGAGACGGAAGCGCCGGGCTCGCCCTCGCTTTGGGTAACCTGTACCCCCGCTACCTTACCTGCCAGGGCTTGTGCCACGTTAGAGGTAGGCGTTTGCATGAGGTCTTCGCTCTTTACCGACACTACCGAACCGGTAAGGTCGCTTCGCTTGGTGGCGCCGTAACCAATAACCACCACTTCGTCCAGTACCTTGCTGTCGGGCAGCATGGTAATAGCAAGCACCTTTTGGTTCTTCACGGGAACTTCCTGAGTTTTCATTCCTATATAGGAGAAGATGAGCACGTCTTTGGCAGGGTCGGACACTTGCAGGGTGAATTGTCCGTCGAGATTGGTAATGGCGCCAACGCCTTTACTTCCCTTGAGCATAATATTGGCACCGATAACTTCGAGGCCCTCCGTATCAATTACCTTTCCGGTGATGGTGGTTCCCTGGGCACAAACACCCATAGCTATAAAAAGACAGAGTGTAAATAGTAGAATCTTTTGCATGTTTTTCATACAGTATTTGTCTGTTGAATTAGACCATTGTTTACGTTGCTAAAGTACGTCTTTTCTTCCTATTCCGCTCGTTTTGTGTTCTTTTGTTGTGCAGGAATGATTATTTCAATTACACATTGGTGCAAAGGACTTTCACTTTTGTGTAAATTGCGGGCTGAATGGCTTGAATTAGGGACTCGGATACTTGGAAGTCTCAGGAATTATGTCTACATTTGTACGTGTAAAGATACATTATATTCAAATTAAACTGCATTACATGTTGGGAAGCCCGGGCTTCCTTTTTTTGTACCCATACGCCCGGTAATGACTGAGAACTTCACCAACTTTCACCCAACATTTCACCATCTTTCCCGGAAAAGATGGAAGAGTTTCTAAAAAAGTTGGCGAGAAGTTTGCAATATCATGCCTTGAAAATTTTATTTCATCAGATGATATTTCATTTTCATCTGATGAAACGTGCAGATTAGTTGATAATCCCGCCGTATTATCTGATGATATTTTTGTCTTCTCTTATTCTGTTAATAATATGTAAACTTACTCTTGACAAGAATGACCTCAAAAGGGGTACTTTGTCAATTATTATATCTTTGCTGGCAAACAACAAGGATATGGAACAACGCACCGCCATTGAGGCAACTTACCGGGATATTATTGATGAAACGGAACGCAAACTGCATCGCGCGAAGCAACGCATTTACCGCATCGGTACCCTGCGGCTCTTGCTGTTTGTGGCGGGCATAGCACTGGCTGTCTACTTCCGGCAGGAGGGTACGCCCGTGGTTGTGGGCATACTGGTGGGCGCATTGGTGCCTTTCCTGTATCTGGTGAAGCGGCACAACAAGCTGTTTTACAAACGGGAGTACCTGGAGAAGAAGGTGGAGGTAACCCGCCAGGAGCTCTCGGCAATGGCGCACGACTTCTCTTCGTTTGACGGCGGAGAGGCTTTCATCGACCCTGCGCACGTGTATACGTATGATTTGGATGTATTTGGCACACACTCCCTGTTTCAGTACATCAACCGCACCGCCACCGAGCCGGGTAAGCAACGGCTGGCTGATTGGTTCAACGCACGTCTGCGCTCTAAAGAGGCTATTGAAGAGCGACAAGAAGCAGTGCAGGAGCTAACACCCGACATCCGGACCCGGCAACACTTCCGCATCCTGGGACTGCTTTACAAAGGTACGCCCGCCGATGCCGGGGAACTGCGCGAATGGGTGGAGGCACCGGTGCACTTCAACAAACATCTCCTGCTACGCATGTTGCCGGGAGTAATCTTCTTGGCAAATGTGTTGCTCATCGGGCTGTGGCTGGCGGGAGTGCTCCCATCGACCTTTGCCGGAGCATTCTTTGTAGGCTGCATCATAGCCAGTTCGTTCTTTAGCAAACGTATTACGCACATGCAGGAACTGTACAGCAAGAAATTACAGATACTGGGCACTTATGCCCGGCTTATCCGCATCATAGAAGAGGCACCGATGGAATGCAAAGCACTATCGACCGTACAGAAACTGGTGAGTAACGACGAAAGTACGGCATCCCTGGCGGTAGCACAACTCGGTACGCTGATGGACGATCTGGACAAACGGAACAATGTAATTGTGGCGGTGCTGCTCAACGGACTGTTCTTTTGGGAACTGCGCAAGATTATGCAAATAGAGGGTTGGAAGCAAGCGCATGCCAATCGCCTGCCGCAATGGTTAGAGGCCATTGCCGAGATGGATGCGTATTGCTCATTGGCCACGTTTGCCTATAATCATCCGGATTATGTGTACCCGGTTATCTGCAGCGAACCTTTCCGGATGGAAGCCAAAGCGCTGGGGCATCCGCTGATGCAACGTGACAAATGTGTACGCAACGACATCACCATGAGCAGCCGCCCCTACTTCCTCATTATTACGGGAGCCAACATGGCAGGCAAAAGCACTTATCTGCGTACCATCGGGGTAAACTATCTGTTGGCATGCATGGGCGTACCCGTCTGGGCAGACAGCCTGCAACTCTATCCCGCGCAGCTTGTCACCAGCCTGCGCACCACCGACTCGCTGACGGATAATGAATCGTACTTCTTTGCCGAGCTCAAGCGCCTGCAACGCATCATCCACCTGTTGCAACAAGGCGAGCAACTCTTCATCATCCTCGACGAAATACTGAAGGGAACCAACTCGGTCGACAAGCAGAAGGGTTCACTGGCACTGGTCAAACAGCTTATCGCCCTCCAGGCCAATGGAGTAATTGCCACGCACGATTTGCTGCTGGGCACACTCATCGACACCTTCCCCGAACACATCCGTAACCATTGCTTCGAAGCAGACATACGAAGCAACGAACTCACCTTCTCCTACCAGATGCGCCAAGGAGTAGCCCAAAACATGAATGCCTGCTTCCTGATGAAGAAGATGGGCATTGTAATGGACGACAAATAGAAGAAAAAGGCTGTTACACAATTCTGCATCCTCAGAAAAGAATGCCGCAATCGTGAAACAGCCTATGCAAATAAAAGAACTATCAATTACCTCCGCACTTAGACAAGAAATGAGCCAAATCCGAAGCCTCAGTATTAGTATAATATTGCACCGGAGTCAAAGGATCATACGTATATGATACAAACTGGAACAACTGCACGGCAGCAAACTTTTTATCTTCTGAAATCATTACGTCCATACGTACATTGCCGCTGCTTTCGCTCTTAACAGTAGCTTCGCCGGCAAAATTACCCGACTGTATAATAGTCTTCAGCTTATCTTTATCTTTCAGCTCAAAGAAGCGGTTGTGCATCTTGGTTACACTACCCGTAGGAGTATAAACCGTAACTTTCAATTTCCACACCAAGCGGAAAATCGCAACCAATATCAATATAGTACCCAAAGCCATAAGCCCCATGCAAGAAGCAGAACTATGATCTTCAATCTGTGTAGTAGCAATAAAAAGCGCAATGCCTAAAACCAGCAGAACAAGAGAAACCACAAGCCCCGGAAGGTTAACACGCTTAGAAATATCTGGATGAGAATTTGCAAACAACGAATCTGTTTTTGAAGTTGCCATAATAAAATAATTATTCTTTTAGTAATAAAATACAAATCACAGAACCGCACACGGATAACTTACCGCCCCGCAGTTCAATTTTATCAAAAAAAATAAATGCAACTAAATAATAATCCGCCGCAAAGCAAACACATAGTGCTCATTCGCCGGAGAACAGAAATGAGAAGTGGTAGTTTCAAAAAGATGTTCCTTATGCTGTGAGAGAGTAGCCATACGTTCGGCCAGTTTCAGCACAGAACTTCGTAATATCGTTAAATGCTCAATATTAATAATCCGCTGAATACGTAACGAAGCCGCCTGGGTACACTGGGTACCGCTACCAACCACTTCTGCAAACGGCCAAACAGGCGCTGAGGGATAACCAATATTCCCGGTATTCAACATAAAATCGCACTCCTCACCTGCCTCAGCCGTCTGACACAGGAAACCTTTGTCTAATGCAGCGTTAAACGCGCACATCAGCAACATCAGAATTGCAACTTTAACGAATCTACTCATATAGACATATTTACATGCAAATATAACAGATATTTCACTTGAAGCAGTTTAAAACACAATCTTTTAATAAATCTTTATAAAGGAAACACAGAATCACCCGGATATGTTCTAACTCCCATTTACCGGATAGGCACAAAAAAAGAGGATGCTCTACTGAACATCCTCTTTATATATAAACGTATTACAGATTTATTCGGCTTTCGGCTCTTCAACTACAGGAGTTTCAGGAGCTTCAACTGCAGGAGCAGCCTCAACCGCCTTCTTAGTAGAACGACGACGAGTAGCTTTCTTAACAGTCTTTTCTTTTGCCATGTTTTCATTGTAGTCTACCAACTCAATGAAGCACATCTCAGCGTTGTCACCCAAACGGTTACCAGTCTTGATAATACGAGTGTAACCACCCGGACGATCAGCAATCTTCACTGAGATTTCCTGGAATAATTCTGTTACAACAAATTTGTCTTGCAAGTTGCTAAATACAACACGACGAGAGTTGGTTGTGTCATCTTTAGCCTTTGTCAGCAACGGCTCAACATACTTCTTCAAAGCTTTAGCCTTTGCTACAGTCGTAGTGATTCTTTTGTGCTTAATCAAAGAACAAGCCATATTTGATAACATAGCACTTCTATGAGAAGCAGTACGACCTAAATGATTGAATTTCTTATTATGTCTCATTTTTTATTCTTTATCTAATTTATATTTAGAAATGTCGGTTCCAAACGACAGATTCAGACCTTCCAGCAAATCATCAAGCTCGGTAAGCGATTTCTTTCCAAAGTTTCTGAATTTCAGCAGGTCAGTTTTGTTAAATTGTACCAAATCACCAAGAGTTTCTACATCAGCAGCTTTCAAGCAGTTGAGAGCACGTACTGAGAGATCCATATCAACAAGTTTGGTTTTCAACAATTGACGCATGTGCAATACTTCTTCATCAAACTCTTCATTACCGTCGGCGTCTGAACTTTCAAGAGTAATCTTTTCGTCAGAGAACAACATGAAGTGATAAATCAGGATTTTTGCAGCTTCTTTCAGAGCTTCTTTCGGATGAATGGAACCATCGGTAGTAATTTCAAGTACCAACTTTTCGTAGTCAGTCTTCTGTTCAACGCGGAAGTTTTCTACGGCATACTTAACATTACGTATCGGAGTGTAAATAGAATCAATGGGGATTACATTAACATCGGTGCAGTATTCACGATTTTCTTCCGAAGGAACATAACCACGTCCTTTGTTAATCGTAATATCCATCTGCATAGTTGTCTTGGAATCTAAATGGCAAATAACCAATTCAGGATTTAACACCTCAAATCCAGTCAAATACTTGCCGATGTCACCTGCCTTAAATTCTTTTGAATTCTCAATTGTGATACTTACTTTCTCACTCTCAAATTCTTCAACTACTTGCTTGAATCTTACTTGCTTCAGATTCAAGATAATGTTGGTTACATCTTCTTTTACGCCCGGTACACTAGAAAATTCGTGCTCAACACCCTCTATCTTGATAGTGGTGATAGCAAAACCTTCTAATGAGGAAAGAAGAATACGACGCAAAGCATTACCAACGGTAATACCAAAGCCTGGTTCTAACGGACGAAATTCGAATTTACCGAATTTAGAATCCGCTTCCAACATTAATACTTTATCAGGTTTTTGAAATGCTAATATCGCCATGAAATTAATTATTATTTAGAATACAATTCAACGATCAAGTGTTCTTTAATGTTCTCCGGAATGTCTGCTCTTTCAGGAGTGTGCAACATTTTACCTACTTTTGAAGTTTCATCCCACTCCAACCAAGGATACTTGCTATGGTTGAAACCTGCAAGCGAGTCAGCGATAACTTCCAAAGATTTAGATCTTTCACGAACACCAATCAATTGCCCGCCCTTCACTGCGTATGAAGGGATATTTACCACTTTCCCATCAACTGTAATGTGTCTGTGGCTTACCAATTGGCGAGCAGCAGCACGAGTTGGAGCAATACCCAAACGGAACACAACGTTATCAAGGCGTCCTTCCAATAATTGAATCAGAATCTCACCGGTAATACCCTTTGCAGATTCTGCTTTTTCAAACAGGTTACGGAATTGTTTTTCCAAAACTCCATAGGTATATTTAGCCTTTTGCTTTTCACGCAATTGGATACCATATTCAGAAGTCTTTCTTTTTCTAGAATTTCCGTGTTGTCCGGGAGGAT
The DNA here is from genome assembly GCA_031554285.1 of Bacteroides sp. Classification (GTDB taxonomy): domain Bacteria; phylum Bacteroidota; class Bacteroidia; order Bacteroidales; family Bacteroidaceae; genus Bacteroides. The sequence continues at coordinate 647 of JAVBVL010000020.1, read as the reverse complement.
AGTTCTTCTTTGACAAAACTTTATCAGCTCCAAAGATTCCTTCACCGAATTTACGGGCGATTCTTGATTTTGGTCCAGTATATCTAGCCATCTTATTTTAAAAATTTAATTGTTTATTCATGAACTTAATTTGTTGCAGCCGCGATTACAGAGAAGAAGCTTGTAATCCAAAAACAAAATCAAGATTCATTTCATTAAAAGGTAAATTTACACTCTACGTCTTTTCGGAGGACGACATCCGTTATGAGGAAGCGGAGTTACATCAATAATTTCAGTAACTTCAATGCCTGCACCGTGAATGGTTCTAATAGCCGACTCACGTCCGTTACCCGGTCCTTTCACATATGCTTTTACCTTTCTCAAGCCAAGATCAAATGCAATCTTTGCGCAGTCTTGAGCTGCCATTTGAGCTGCATAAGGAGTATTCTTCTTAGATCCTCTAAATCCCATCTTTCCTGCAGACGACCAAGAGATAATCTGCCCTTCACTGTTTGCAAGAGAAACAATAATATTGTTGAAAGATGAATGAACATGCAACTGCCCATTAGCATCTACCTTAACATTTCTCTTCTTAGCTGCGACTGTTTTTTTTGCCATATCAACAATTATTATTTAGTAGCTTTTTTCTTATTTGCAACTGTTTTCTT
>JAVBVL010000018.1:0-12070 GCA_031554285.1 Bacteroides sp. | reverse complement strand
CCCCGCCTGTACCTGCTCGACGAGTTATTCAAAGGCACCAATACCGCCGAGCGTATCGCCATTTCTAAAGCGGTGCTCTCTTTCCTGGGCAGAGGTAACAACATTGTACTGGCTTCTACACACGATTTGGAACTCACAGAGTTGTTGGCTTCGGAGTACAATCTGCATTACTTCACCGAAACCGTACAAAACGGTGAGCTGCTCTTCGACTATAAACTAAAGGCAGGAGTGCTCAAAGAACGCAATGCCATCCGTATTTTGGAGATAAACGGATACCCCGAAGCTGTTATCCGTGAAGCGTACCGTGTGGTGAATAACTCCTAATAAAGCTTCTGCACCTAAAGTGATACAGAACTCTAATCATTTAATTTTTTTTAATCTATCATCTGTCACTAAATAGGGATAATATTCTGAGAGTTAAGTAAATAGTCGATGATAGATTCATTTTTATCTATCACCCTCATCTATCATCTATCACCTTTCTGCAGCCTTTTATAACGCTATCCAAAGGTAGTATAAGGTTTACTTGCGTTTATTTTGGCACTTTCGCGGTATAGTTATACTTTTTAATAGTGTAGTTAAGTGAGCCCACCAGGTAGGGCTGATGGGCCCACCCAGGTGGGACGATGAGCCCTGCAGGGTGAACCCATGGGCCCTGCCGGGTGGGCTCACTTAATGAACAGAAAGTATGGCTTAATCACTTGACGTAAATGAATAAATAGCCGGTACAAACAGAATAATAGATAAATATCAATCTCTAATCCGTTCGTTTCATCAAATAAAAAAACTCAGACAAAAACACTTAAATAAAGCACTTGCAAGAACAACTTTCAAAATAATAATGTTATATTTGTATACTAACTCATTTTTAAACAAATATCGATTATGAAAGGACTTAATGTATTAGCCGCTTTTCTGGGTGGTGCAGCCGTAGGCGCAGCACTCGGTATCCTGTTTGCTCCTGAGAAGGGGGAAGACACCCGTAACAAAATTGCAGAAATCCTTCGCAAGAAAGGCATCAAGCTGAATCGCTGCGACATGGAGAGTTTGGTTGACGAGATTGCCGCCGAACTGAAAGAAGTAACCGAGTAATCATTAAACAGAGCCACTATGTTTGCCGACGACCAAAGTATTGAAAACTTTCAGCAACTGTTTATCGAGTTTAAGAAGTACCTGAAACTCCAGAAGGAGTACACCCAATTGGAATTAACTGAAAAGTTAACCATACTTCTTTCCACGCTGATCCTTATTTTGGTACTTGTTGTATTGGGCATGGTGGCCCTGTTCTATTTACTTTTTGCTTTTGCATACGTACTGGAGCCCCTGGTGGGCGGACTGACAGCCAGTTTCTGTATCATTGCCGGCATTAACGTGTTGCTGATGGTATTTCTGTATGTATTTCGCAAACCGCTTATCATCTCCCCGATGGTAAACTTCCTGGCCAATCTTTTTATCCCCCAAAACAAAAAATAGCCATGAACAGTATACCGCAAACCAAGATTACACTCGAGGATATTGCTCGTCGCAAGGAAGATGTATTACAAGAGATACACGTACAAAAAGAGGCGATGACCAAATGCGCGCAGCAGATTGTTGCTCCGCTGGCGCCTGCCGTAACGGCGGGAAACCGCATCAGCAGAGCTTTCAATACCGGAATGGCTATTTACGAAGGAGTTACACTGGGAATCAAGCTGATGCGCAAGTTCCGTTTCCTGTTCCGCCGATAACAACGTATAACAAACCCATAGAAAAAGGGCAGTTCGAATCAACGGACTGCCCTTTTTTGTATGTAAAACACTATACGTAAGTTTCCAGAATTTTCACCCCACCGGCATCCGGAGTAATCGTTACATCTTGCGTAGAAGCAGGCAGTAACACCGTTTCGCCGGCATGCATCGCCAACTCATTACCTTCATTATCTTTCAACCGGCACGAACCTTCCACGCAGATAAAAATAACAAACGAATCCAGTTCCGAGTAATCGCATGAGATTTCTTCGGTCATATCGTACAACGAAGTCGTAAAGTACAGGCAAGCCACCAGTTCTACCGGTTCATCCTGTATGGCTTCGTAATCTGTGCGGTAATCGTCTAATACTTCGTAGTTAATAGCTTCGCGCGCCAGTTCCGTATGCAGTTCGCGGGTTTTACCCTGCGCATCCTTGCGGTTAAAGTCGTAAATACGGTAGGTAATGTCCGAGGTTTGCTGAATCTCGGCAATAAACGCCCCGGCACCAATGCTGTGCACCCGTCCGGCAGGCAAGAAGAATACGTCGCCCGGATGGATTTCGTACTCCTGCAACACCTCTGTTAAGGTATTGTTATATACACGTTCCTTGTATTCTTTGGAAGTAATCTGAGCAGAGAAGCCCGAACGCAGTTTGGCACCCTCGTCGGCGCCTACTACATACCACATCTCGGTTTTCCCGAAGGAGTTATGACGTTTCTTAGCCAATTCATCGTTGGGATGTACCTGGATAGATAAGTCTTCACGCGCATCGATAAACTTAATCAGCAACGGAAACTTTGTACCGAACCGGGCATAATTGCCCTCGCCCACCAGTTCCTCGCGGTATTTACGTACCATTTCAGGCAGCGTGAGTCCACGGTCGGGTCCATTTGCCACTACCGACTCATTATCTTCCACTCCCGAAATTTCCCAACTCTCTCCCACACCCGTCAAGCCCTCGCCGAGTTGCTTGAACGGAATAATTTTATCACCGCCCCAAAGTATCTGCTTCAGGATAGGTTCAAATTTCAACGGATACATTTTTTGCTACTAAATGTTAGATTAAACTACAATATAGATTGAATATTTGCGGACAAACATACGAAAAATATCAAATTATCCGTTCAAAACCCGATTTTATTTCAAAAATCATTCAAAAACGCCCGGATATGAACAAATACACAGTACGAATGAAACGCTAAACTTTCCTAAATGCATTTACAGGAAGCCTTACATTTACATGGAATAATTTGTGAAAGCCGAAGAATTTCTATTTATTTGCAAGAAATTTAATTTCTCAACCATGAACAACACGTTTACAACCGAGGGTAATCTCTCCGGACTGAACCGGGCCGATTTCCAAAAGGATATCAATGATAAAAAGACCGATCTATTTATCCTGAAAAACAAAAAGGGTATGGAGGTTGCAGTAACCAACTACGGATGCGCCATCCTCTCCATCATGGTTCCCGACAAGAACGGCAAGTACGCCAACGTTGTGTTAGGGCATGATAGTATTGACAATGTGGTTAACAGTCCCGAGCCTTTCCTTAACACTGTTATCGGTCGTTATGGCAATCGCATCGCAGGAGGCAAATTCACCCTCTACGGAGATACCCACGAACTCACCATTAACAACGGCCCCAACTCGCTGCACGGCGGACCTACCGGTTTCCATGCCCGCGTATGGGATGCCGAACAACTGGACGAGAGTACCGTACAATTCAGATACACCGCTGCCGACGGCGAAGAAGGATTCCCCGGCAAACTGGAAGTGGAAATGACGTATCACCTCGAAGAAGACGAAGATTGCACCGGAGCCCTGGTTATCGAATACCTGGCTACTACCGACAAAGCAACCGTAGTAAACCTTACCAACCACGCCTTCTTCAACCTCGCAGGTATTGCCACTCCTACCCCTACCATCAACAACCACGTGGTTACTATCAACGCCGATTTTTATACTCCTATAGACAATGTATCGATTCCTACCGGAGAGATTGCCAAAGTAGAAGGCACTCCGATGGATTTCCGCACCCCGCACACCATTGGTGAACGCGTGGACGAACCGTTTGAACAACTGGTATTTGGTGCCGGATACGACCATTGTTATGTACTCAACAAGCTGGAAGTTGGCTCATTAGATTTGGCTGCTACCTGCACCGACCCCGTAAGCGGACGTACCATGGAAGTGTACACCAGCGAAACAGGCGTACAACTCTATACCGGCAACTGGCTCGGCGGATTTACCGGTGCACACGGTGCAACCTTCCCCGCCCGTAGCGCCCTCTGCTTCGAAGCACAATGTTTCCCCGACACACCCAACAAAGCACATTTCCCCACGGCAACACTGCTCCCGGGCGACGAATACCAACAACTTACCATCTACCGCTTTGGCGTAGAATAACAAGGAATAACACTGAAGAATAACTAACCCAATTTATAACTAAAAATTAATTTTGTATCATGACACAAGAAAAAAAGAGCTATGTATTGCCTATCGCAATTATGTTCGCCCTCTTCTTTATGATTGCCTTCGTAACCGGATTGCCAAGTCCGATGGGCGTCATCGTAGCTAAACAATTTGGAGCTTCAAACTTCGAGTCACAACTCGGATTCTTCGCCAACTTTATCGCTTACTTCTTCATGGGTATCCCGTCGGGTATGATGTTGAAGAAGATTGGTTACCGCAAAACAGCCTTGGCTGCCGTAACCGTTGGTTTTGTGGGCGTAGGCACACAATATTTCTCGGGAGTAGTAGGTCAGTTCCCGGTATACCTTATCGGTGCTTTCATTTCAGGTTTCTCCATGTGTATGTTGAACGCCGTAGTTAACCCCATGCTTAATACACTTGGCGGTGGTGGTAACAAAGGTAACCAGCTTATCCAGTTGGGAGGTTCGTTGAACTCAATCGGTGCTACCATTACTCCGATGCTGGTAGGTTACCTGATGGGTGCCGAAGCCGGACGTACCATCGAAAAAGCGAACCCCGCCATGTTCCTGGCAATGGGTATCTTTGCTTTGGCATTCGTGGTGCTGATGTTTGCTAAAATCCCCGAACCACACTTGGAAAAAGCCACCGAGAAGAAGGTTAAAGACACACACAGCCCGCTGTCGTTCCGTCACTTCATCCTGGGAACAATTGCTATCTTCGTATATGTAGGTGTTGAAATTGGTATCCCGAGTACAGCTAACCTTTACATGACCGACACCGTACGCGGTTTGGGTATGGATGCAGGTGTTGCCGGAACCATCGTAGGTCTTTACTGGTTGTTAATGCTTGTAGGTCGCCTCACCGGTGCTTCTTTGGGTTCTAAATATTCAAGCAAGGCCATGATGACTACCGTATCTATCGTAGGATGTATCCTGTTGGTATTGGGTATCCTGTTGCCTACAAGCATCTCAGTAGACATCACAGGGCTTATTGGTAAAGACGCTGTTATCCCCATCAATATTGTGTTATTTGTATTGTGTGGCCTTTGCACCTCTATTATGTGGGGTGGTATCTTCAACCTCGCTGTTGAAGGATTGGGCAAATACACAGCAGCAGCTTCGGGTATCTTCATGGTAATGGTTTGCGGTGGCGGTATCGTTCCGCTGATTCAAGGCTTTGTTGCCGACCATGCCGGTTACCTCGCCAGCTACTGGGTAATGTTTGCTTGTGTGGCTTACATGTTGTATTATGCTTTGATTGGTTGCAAGAACGTAAACAAAGATATTCCGGTGGAATAATTTCCACTCCATTAATAACCTCATAAATTACATTATCATGGATATAGAACACGTAAGAAGCCGTTTCATCAAACATTTCGATGGAAGCACAGGATTTGTTTATGCCTCGCCGGGCCGTATCAACCTCATTGGTGAACATACCGATTATAATGGTGGATTCGTATTTCCGGGAGCTATCGACAAAGGAATGATTGCCGAAATCAAACCCAACGGAACTAACAAGGTAAAAGCATACTCTATCGACCTGAAAGATTACATTGAATTCGGGTTGAACGAGGAAGATGCTCCCCGCACCAGTTGGGCACGTTACATCTTCGGTGTATGCCGCGAGATGATTAAGCGTGGTGTAGACGTGAAAGGCTTCAACACCGCTTTTGCAGGCGATGTGCCCTTGGGTGCCGGTATGTCATCATCGGCAGCACTCGAAAGCACGTACGCTTTTGCGTTGAACGAACTGTTTGGCGAAGGAAAGATTGACAAGTTTGAACTGGCTAAGGTGGGTCAAGCTACTGAGCACAACTATTGTGGCGTGAAGTGCGGTATCATGGACCAGTTCGCTTCTGTATTCGGCAAGGCAGGCAGCCTCATCCGTTTAGATTGCCGCTCGCTGGAGTATGAATATTTCCCGTTCAACCCGGAAGGCTACCGTTTGGTATTGCTCGATTCAGTGGTAAAACACGAACTGGCTTCTTCGGCTTACAACAAGCGTCGCCAAAGCTGTGAAACAGCCGTGGCTGCCATCAAGAAGAATCACCCCAACGTGGAATTCCTGCGCGACTGTACCATGGACATGCTCAACGCAGTGAAAGCTGACATTACTGAAGAAGACTACATGCGCTCTGAGTATGTAATCGGCGAAGTTCAACGCGTACTCGATGTATGTGAGGCGTTGGAAAAAGGCGACTACGAAACAGTGGGCCAGAAGATGTACGAAACTCACTACGGCATGAGCAAGTTGTACGAAGTAAGCTGTGAAGAGCTCGACTTCCTTAACGACATGGCGAAAGAGTGTGGCGTAACAGGTTCACGCGTAATGGGCGGTGGCTTCGGCGGTTGCACCATCAACCTGGTTAAGAATGAATTGTATGACGACTTCATCGCAAAAACGAAAGAAGCCTTCAAAGCAAAATTCGGTCGTAGCCCGAAGGTGTACGATGTAGTAATCAGCGACGGTTCACGCAAACTGGCATAACATTTTTATATCCGATACACGTAAAAGGGATAGTTTCTCACCGGAACTATCCCTTTCTTTTTTGACTAAATCTATACAGGAAACAGAAATAAAAACTACATTTGTGTCATATAAAATCATTATCTGATTATGCAACTAAAGAACACAATCAAAATCTGGCTCTTCGCAGCCACCCTGTTAACCGCTTGTGGCGGCACTTCGTACAACGAACAAGCAACCGATGAAACCGCCAAAGCCGTTTCTGTTACCGTATTAGAAACTTCCAATAGTTGGGACGGTACTCTCCTGCCCCATTATCCCGAAGGTACTCCTAAAGTAACATTGCTCAAGATAACCATTCCGCCCAAAGCAAAGCTGGCTGTTCATCAACACCCCATTATTAATGTGGGATATATGTTGAAAGGGGAACTGAAAGTAACCGGTGAAGACGGAGAAGTGCTGCTTCTGAAAACCGGAGAAGGCATTGCCGAAATGGTAAACAAATACCATTACGGGGAGAATCCCGGAGACGAGCCTGCCGAGATTCTCGTATTTTATGCAGGCGATACTGAATCAATTCTCTCAGTATATAAAGAATGAAAAAGCCATATTTACTACTATCAGTCTGTTGGATGTTCCTTACTACTATCCCCATGCAAGGGCAAACAGACGGTCGTACAAAACCACCTTTCCTGGCAGACAAAAGTCATGCCCCGCAACAAGGAGCCGAGGCTTATGCTTCGCGCGGAGACAATGCGCGTTCTCCGTATTACACCAACCCGGACTTCTATAACCTGACATCCAACGACACGCTCACCATCTTGTCGCACTTCCGCACCATGCAGCAAACTACCGAATGGTCGTGCGGCAACGTGGCTGCCCTGTTGGTGTTGCAGCACTTCAACTGCTGTGCCGACGAGAACGAATGGAGCCTTGCCTGTGCCATGCGTTCCATGACAGATAGTAGCATTTCGCACGCTCAACCCGGCTCTGCCTGCTGCTTTGCCGATTTCGGCACTTCACTGGAAGCCTTGGTTAGATACTTCTCCACATCCGATAAGCTCGATGTGGTACGTACCAGTTACCGGACAGATTACACACCGGAGGAGTTAGTGAAAGAAGGCGACTTGTACCCTGCCTGCGACTATGGCAATCTGTATCCCACCTTTGTATCGCCCAATGTATTTGCTCCCTGGCTTACAGAGCAACTCAAACAGAATCGCCCTGTACTGGTAGAATGGAGCGACTGGGACGGACATTGGGTAGTAATCATAGGCATCGACAACAACGGCACCCCCGACTTCTGCGGGGACGACATCCTTATCTTTGCCGACCCATACGACACTTCCGACCATTGGCAGGACGGGTATAGCATTGCACCACTGGAACGTTTTTTCTATTCGTGGAAAGACCGTGCCATTGCTCCTAAGCCGTATCAGTTACAACCGTTCTTAGTAATCGATAAGAAAACAGAATAAAAAAAGGATGTTCCCCATAACCGGAGAACATCCTTTATAGTTATAGCACTTTTAAAACTACTACATCCTAAATTTATAGATAGCAAAAGTATGCGCCTCTAACTCCGTATTCAGCACATTTCCTTCAATAGTAATGGCTTGCTCCTGCGGAGTAATGGAAGACGGTTGTTCCAAGGTATTATCCTTATCCAAATCAGTCGATTGCAGTTTGATGCAGCAACCATTTGTCAAAGTTTCTTTCTTACCCAACCCGGCAAAGTTTAACGCAACCGGCTGTGCCTTGTCCGAAGTGTTTACCACCTTTACAATAACCTCTTTGCTATTCTTATCTAATACAGCACTGGCAAATAAACCATTTTGTCCTTCGGCGCCCGTTACCGCCTTCTTGTCCATAGCAAGCGGCAACACATGGGTACCCTTATTCATGGCAAACAACTGCTGCACATAGTAACTCACCGTACAAACCGAATTCAGGTTATCAAACCAAATCATATCCGGACGCCACTGCCAACCCTCCACGTGTGCAAATAGCGGAGCATACGTAGCCATGTGTACAACATCGGCATTACGCTCCAGACCCGTCATAAAGGCAGCCTCCAGTAAAGCGGCATTGAAGTGGTTCCACTTCTTACCCTTACCGTGGCATGCATACTCGCCGGCAAACACCTTCGGACCTTTGCGGTCGTAGTTATCATAACGGGCACCCTGGCTCAGGAACCAACTCTCGGGACGATAGAAATGCTCATCCACCAAATCAACTTTCAGGCGTTTCATCTCCGGCCATAAGTAATCAAATTGCTTTCCTTCCGAGTCGGGACCCGAACTGCCAATAATCTTCATCTGTGGATACGCCTTGCGGATAGCTTCCATAAACGGAGCCAGGTGTTCCGGATATTCCGGCCCCCATTGCTCGTTACCAATACCGATAAACTTTAGGTTGAACGGAGCCGGATGCCCCATCTCAGCACGCAACTTTCCCCACGTGGTAGTTACATCGCCGTTAGCAAACTCAATCAGGTCGAGTGCATCTTGAATATAACTTTGTAAATCACATACGGCTACATGCGCTTTCGGGTCTTTATTCTGGAACTGACAAGACAATCCGCAGCTCAATACAGGCAACGGCTCGGCACCAATCTCCTCCGACAGTTGGAAGAACTCAAAGAATCCCATCCCATAACTTTGAAAATAATCTGGATAAAAGCGATGCGGGAAGGTGTAATGCCAACGGTTCTCGTTCAGCGGACGGTTCTCTACTGGACCTACTGTTTTCTTCCAATCGTAACGGGTATCTAAATCGGTACCTTCTACAATACAGCCACCAGGGAAACGGAATACACCCGGTTTAATATCAGCCAAGGCTTGTGCCAGGTCTTTACGTAAGCCATTCTCCCGTCCCTTCCAGGTATCTACCGGGAAAAGCGATACATGCTCCAAGTCGATAGTACCTTTGGTAGTGAGGAAAATACGGAGAATTGCCTTAGCTTCCGTCATGTCCGGTTTAAGTATTACTTCGTACTTCTTCCACTCTTTGGAGTCGATGGTTACCACTTGCGAAGCAATGGCATGGCGGTTATCGTCCAGGTTAGGCTTCACAATCTCCACGCGAATTTTCTCAGCAGTACCACCTTGCGGCAAGCGTGCCCATACTGAGAAGCGGTACTCGGCGTGCTGTTTCACAGCCACACCGAAGAAACCTTCGTTTTCCAAACCTGTATGCTTATGGTCGTGTCCCGGATAAGCCAAGCGCACATAATGCGGATTGCGCTCAAACGGTCCATCGTTTTGCAAGGATACATTACCAAAGATTTTCCAACCCATGAATGCCTGCGGAAATTCAAAGGAACGATTCTTTACCATTTCGGCATACAATCCTCCATCGGCACCATAATTAATATCTTCAAAGAAAAGTCCGTACATGGTAGGCTGTATCTCAGCCCCCCGTTTTTTGGTTTGAATAACCATCTCATTGGTTTGGGCAACCGCTGCAACTCCCACCGACAGGGCCATGGCGGCCAAAAGATTCCTGTGTATTCTCATGATAAGTATAATAAAATTGTTTGTTAGTAGTGTGGCAAAGATAAGCTGTAAACCAACGCCCGCATAAGATAAATATTACTTTTTATAGCATACATGCTGCACAACATACAATAGTGTAGATAGTACACTAAACGAAAGTGTTACTTTTACACCCAAAACAAGATAATTATCTCATTTTACAATCAATACACCATCATGAAAAAACATTTTTTATTCGCAGCAATTGCCGCTACACTCCTTTCCGCCTGTGGTGGGAAGTCTACCATGGAGTTGACGGAATCCGGTTTGAATCCGGCCAACTTCCAAACAGAAGTGAATAATGAGCAAACCGCTCTGTATACATTAAAGAATAAGGCGGGCATGGAAGTATGCGTTACCAACTTCGGCGGACGCATTGTATCAATCATGGTACCCGATAAAGACGGAAAGATGCAAGACGTGGTATTAGGATTTGACAGCGTAGCCGACTACATCAACATCCCGAGCGACTTCGGTGCATCCATCGGCCGTTATGCCAACCGTATCGCACAAGGACGCATTGTATTGGACGGCGACACCATTCAACTGCCGCAAAACAACTTTGGTCATTGCCTGCATGGCGGTCCCAAAGGATGGCAGTACCAAGTGTACCAAGCTACACAACTCAACGCTACCACGCTGGAACTTACCCGCTTCTCTCCCGATGGTGACGAGAACTTCCCCGGTAACCTCACAGCTAAGGTTGTCTATACTTTAACCGAAGACAATGCCATCGACATTCAATACTCCGCTACTACCGATAAAAAGACGGTTATCAATATGACCAACCATTCTTACTTTAACCTCTCGGGCAATCCTGCCACTCCCATTACCGACCATATATTATATGTAAACGCCGACAACTTTACGCCGGTAGATAGCACGTATATGACAACAGGCGAAATCATCACCGTAAAAGAAACCCCGATGGACTTCACCACGCCGAAAGCAGTAGGTGTTGATATTGACAAATTCGACTATATCCAATTGAAGAACGGTAACGGATACGACCATAACTGGGTATTGAATACCCAAGGCGACATCAGCACATCGGCAGTTAAACTTACAAGCCCCGTTACAGGCATTGTACTTGAAGTATATACCGACGAGCCGGGTATCCAGGTGTATACAGGCAACTTCCTCGACGGAACCGTGAAAGGTAAGAAAGGTATTGTATACACCCAACGTACCGGTATCTGTCTGGAAACACAACACTACCCCGACAGCCCCAACAAACCGCAATGGCCCAGCGTAGTTCTTGAACCGGGACAAACGTACAAGAGTCAATGTATATTCAAATTCTCCGTAGAAAAGTAGTAATAATTAAAGAATAAAACACCATGAATTGGACATCACAAGAATTTATTTGGCTCGACTGGCTGATTATTATCGTCGGCATCGGCCTCGTAACATGGGCGGTTTACCGTTCGGTACAAAAAGACAAACGTCTGCAACAAGGCGCCAGCAGTGAAGACTATCTGTTTGGCAAGGGCGAACCCTGGTATATTATCGGTGCAGCTATCTTTGCTGCCAACATTGGTTCAGAACACTTGGTGGGGCTTGCCGGTACAGGCGCCAAATCGGGTGTAGGTATGGCACACTGGGAAATGCAAGGCTGGATGATCCTGATCCTGGGTTGGCTCTTTGTTCCCTTCTACCAATTAATGAATAACAAGATGGGCAAGATTATTACCATGCCCGACTTCCTGAAATATCGCTACACTCCGGCAACCGGTTCGTGGTTATCAATCATTACATTGATTGCCTACGTACTCACCAAAGTAAGTGTAACCGCCTTTACCGGTGGTATCTTTATGGAAAGTTTGTTAGGCTTACCCTTCTGGTACGGAGCCATCGGCTTGATTGTACTGACAGGTATCTTCACCGTGCTGGGTGGTATGAA
>JAVBVL010000024.1:0-17828 GCA_031554285.1 Bacteroides sp. | reverse complement strand
AGGAATCTTTGAAGGCGATTTGGAAGAAGGGGAGTTGGAGATTGGTCAGGTAGCCTCTACGCTACGTTCCCAGGAATCGGTAGCCGAAGTAATGGCCGATTTGATTCGTGGCTTAGGCTCTATGTAATTAAATCCCGGGGGAACAGTACTCTTCTGTATTCATATGAATAATTTTGTTAGCACGTCAGCACGAATCTTGACGCATCTTGCTAATTATTAAATGATTAATCCGTGACGAATGCCTTTTTTATTCGTCACGGATTCGTCACTATTAGGGGGTATTCGTCACTCATTCCGGAGGATGTAAGTCAGTTCATCGGGTATAACAAAGTGTTACACCTGATGTAACAGAGTGTTACAAGGCATGTAACAAAGTGTTATACATGATGTAACAAGGTGTTACAAGACATGTAACAAAGAGTTACTCACACGAAACACCACTCATGCCACAGTGTTTTTGATGTAACAGCTACAAAGCAAGAGGTTCGTACTTCAACCCAAATACATCGGCAATGGCTTTATACACTACCTTGCCCTCTACCACATTCAATCCCAGTGCCAAGGCAGCATCGTCCTTGCAAGCCTGCCGCCAGTTTTTCTTCGCCAATGCCAATACATACGGAAGCGTAGCGTTGGTAAGCGCCAAGGTCGAAGTGTACGGAACAGCACCCGGAATATTGGCTACGCAGTAGTGTACAACACCATCTATCACATAGGTAGGTTCGCTGTGCGTAGTAGGATGCGAGGTTTCAAAGCATCCGCCCTGGTCGATGGCTACATCTACCATTACCGTACCGGGCTGCATCAACTTTAACATGTCGCGGGTAATGAGGTGGGGGGCTTTATCGCCCGGGATAAGTACCGAACCGATGACTAAATCGGCATTCGGTAACTCCTCACGCAGACGTAACTCCGATGAGTAGAGAGTTCTCACATTCTTGGGAAGCGTTTCGCTCAGGTAACGCAAGCGTTGCAGGTTGATGTCGGCAATGGTTACATCGGCTCCCAATCCGGCAGCCATTTGTGCGGCATGGCTTCCTACCACACCGCCACCCAGTACTAATACTTTGGCGGGCTTTACACCCGGTACGCCGCCCAGCAAGATTCCCTTGCCGCCTTGTGCGCGTTCCAGGAAGCGGGCGCCCTCTTGGGTAGCCATGCGTCCGGCTACTTCGCTCATGGGCACCAACAGGGGTAGGGTATGGTCGGGTAATTCAACGGTTTCGTAACAGAGGCAGATGGCACCGCTGCGAATCATGGCTTCGGTAAGCACTTTGTCGGAGGCAAAGTGGAAATAGGTAAACAACAACTGTCCTTTTTTAATCAGGGCATACTCCGGAGCAATGGGCTCCTTTACTTTCACAATCATGTCGGCAATGGCGTAGGTAGCTTCCATGGTAGGTACAATCTGGGCGCCGACTGCTGTGTACGCTTCGTCGGGAAAACCACTGTTGATACCTGCTGTGTGCTGTACATACACGGTATGTCCTCTACGCGTTAGCTCGGCTACGCCGGAAGGGGTCATACCTACACGATTCTCGTTGTTTTTGATTTCTTTAGGTACTCCAATAATCATATAGTTACGTTTTAAAGGTTTAACATGACGAAAGTACGGTTTTTTGGTGCTCTATGTTACCTTGTGTAGTATGTTTTTCAACAGAATGTTAGTTAAACAGTGTAATTTCAGGCGTACACCCCCATAAAATAGTAACATGAATTTCAAAATGTGCAAGGAAAAATATACCTTTGCGTACTATACTACTTTTGTTAACGCATGAAACAATATATTACTGCCCTCCTTCTTTCCTGCTCATTGGGTGCTTTTGCCCAAGAGAGTCCGCTCCCTGCTTTTGTTCCTCCCCTGGATTCGCCCCTGTCGTTCAGCGGCAATTTCGGCGAATTGCGTGCCAACCATTTTCACGGCGGGATTGATTTTAAGTTAGGCGGGGTCATAGGCAAACCTATCCGCGCACTGGCCGATGGATATATTTCACGCATCCGGGTTACACACGGATCGGGCTATGTGCTCGATGTAACGTATAACAATGGCTATACTACCATCAACCGCCATCTGGATGCCTTTGTACAACCCATCTCCGGGCGGGTAAAGAAGCTGCAATACGAACAGGAAAGTTGGGAAGTGGAGATTACCCCCGAAGCCGGCGAGTACCCCGTAAAAGGCGGGCAGGTAATTGCCTTGGGTGGAAATACCGGCTACTCGTTTGGTCCGCACCTGCACCTGGATGTTATTGATACGGCTACCGATGAATATGTAGACCCGTTGCCCTTGTTTTGCAACTACATAACCGATACCACAGCACCCAGGGCCGAAGGATTCCTCCTGGTCCCCAAACCCGGTAAAGGCATGGTGGCAGGTAACCAAACACCCCGTACCTATGCCGTTACGGTGGCGCAACCCATCGAAGCCTGGGGAGTAATAGGTGCCGGTATCAAGGCGTACGATTATATGAACGGCTCTACGAACCGTTGCGGGGTGTACTCAACCGTGCTCACGGTGGACGACAAAGAAGTGTTCCGCAGTACGGTAAACCGCTTTTCGTACGATGAGAACCGCTACATCAATTCCTGGATATACCGCGGGTACATGAAGTCGTTTATCGACCCCGGCAATGCCCTGCGCATGATACACGCCGATAAGGATACCCGCGGTTGGGTAGATATTAACGAGGAACGCGATTATAAGTTTGAATACACGTTGACCGATGCCTCGGGCAACACCTCCCGCTACCGTTTTACCGTGCGTGGCAAGCAACAAACCATCACTCCCGTTCAACACCGTGAGAAGTATGCGTTTGAATGGGCACACGCAAACTACCTGCAAGAACCGGGACTTACCTTCGAGGTGCCTAAAGGAGCGCTGTACGATGATGTGTACCTCAACTTCAAGTCGCGTGGCGACAGTGGAGCCATTGCGCCTACGTATCAGTTGCACGATGAGGCTGTGCCGTTGCATGTGCCTTGCGACTTAACCATCGGTCTGCATCGCCGCCCCATTGCCGATACCACCAAGTACTATGTGGCAGGTGTTACCTCCAAAGGAAGTTTGTACAGTGCAGGTGGCAAGTACGAGAATGGCTTTATGAAAACCCGCATCCGCCAGTTGGGAACATACACGGTTGCCATAGATACCGTGCCGCCCGTAGTAACTCCCATCAGTCCCAAGGCATGGACTAACAGCGGTAAGATTACCTTCCGTATAAAAGATGCCCAAACAGGTATCCGTTCCTATAAGGGTACTATCGACGGGAAGTATGCCTTGTTTGGTATTCCCAACTCCATCCAGAACCTATTGGTGTGCAAGCTCGATGCCGAACACGTGGAACGGGGCAAGCTACACACGCTGGAACTGGTGGTAGAAGATTATTGTGGTAACCGTACCGTGGTACGCGAAACCTTCCGGTGGTAAATAGTATGAAAAACAACATTAATTTATATAGTATGAAGAAAAGACTGATCTTTTGTGCCGCATTCCTGATAGCGGCTGTAGCGCCATCCTTTGCTTGTACCAACCTCATTGTAGGTAAAAAGGCATCCACCGATGGTTCCACCATCATTTCTTACTCTGCCGACTCATACCGGTTGTACGGCGAGTTGTATCATTACCCCGCAGCCACCTATAAAAAAGGTACCATGCTCGATATTTACGAGTGGGACTCGGGCGAATACCTGGGAAAGATTGAACAAGCCCGCCAGACGTACAACGTGGTGGGGAATATGAATGAGTTTCAGGTAACCATTGGCGAAACGACCTTCGGTGGTCGTCCGGAACTGGTAGACTCGTTGGGTATTATGGATTATGGTAGCATGATATACGTTGCCCTGCAACGTTCACGCACCGCCCGTGAGGCTATCCGCATTATGACCGACCTGGTGCAGGAGTACGGATACCACAGCAGCGGCGAATCATTCTCTGTTGCCGACCCCAATGAGGTATGGATTATGGAGATGATTGGCAAAGGTCCCGGTGTGAAAGGTGCCGTGTGGGTAGCCGTACGTGTACCCGACGATTGCGTAGCGGCTCATGCCAACCAGGCACGCATCCAACAGTTCGACCTGAACGACAAGGAAAACTGCATCTACTCACCCGATGTAATTTCGTTTGCCCGCGAAAAAGGTTACTTCAACGGAGTAAACAAGGATTTTAGCTTTGCACAAGCCTACTGCCCGCTCGATTGGGGTGGCCGTCGCTATTGCGATGCCCGTGTATGGAGTTTCTTCAACATGGTTACCGACCGTGGTAATGAGTTCCTGCCCTACATCCAGGGCGAAAACAACAACCCGATGCCCCTGTACCTCAAAGCAAACCGTAAGCTCTCTGTACAAGACATTCAGAACGCCATGCGCGACCATTACGAAGGTACGGCACTCGATATTACCAACGACATGGGTGCCGGTGCGTTCAGTATACCATACCGTCTGTCACCGCTCAGCTTCAAGGTTAACGATGTAGAATACTTCAACGAGCGCCCCATCTCCACCCAACAAACCGGCTTTGTATTTGTATCGCAAATGCGTGCCGATAAACCCGATGCCATTGGTGGCGTGTTGTGGTTTGGTACCGATGATGCCAACATGACCGTGTTTACTCCCGTGTACTGTTGTGCCGATAGAATTCCGCCCTGCTACGGCAGAAACGGTGCCGACTATGCCCGCTTCTCGTGGAACTCTGCTTTCTGGATCTTCAACTGGGTATCGAACATGATTTACCCGCGTTACAGCCAGATGATTGGCGACTTGCGCGAACAGCAAACCAACTTGGAGAAAACCTTCAGCGAAGCACAGGCAGGCATCGAAGAGGCTGCCCTGAAACTGTATCAGAAAAATCCTGCCGAAGCCAAAGCATTCCTGACCAACTACACATTGATGACGGCACAAAACACGTTTGAAACATGGAAGCGTTTGGGCGAGTTTCTTATTGTGAAGTACAACGATGGTGTAGTACGCCGCGTAAAGAATGGTGAATTTGAGCGCGACCACATTGGAGAGCCCATGGCACCCGTACGTCCGGGATATCCCAAGGAATTCCTTGAAGAATACGTGAAGCAAACGGGTAACCGTTACAAAGTACCCCAGTAGGAAGAATTTTCCGGGTATAAATAGGTTTTATTCTCGAAAACTTTTACATTTGTGTTTTCGAGAATAATTCTGCATCTATAAACCAAATAATAAATAGTTGAATGGAAAATCAAGAACTTATTAAACAAGTGACCGAGAAAGCCAACAAATGGCTTTCGCCCGCTTACGATGCTGAGACTCAGGCTGAGGTAAAGCGTATGTTGGCTAATGAAGATAAAACCGAACTCATTGAGTGCTTCTATAAAGACCTCGAATTTGGTACCGGCGGTTTGCGTGGTATCATGGGAGTGGGCAGTAACCGTATGAACATTTATACCGTAGGTGCTGCTACACAAGGACTCTCTAATTACCTGAATAAGAATTTTACCAACCTCCCGCAGATTGCGGCAGTGGTAGGGTACGACTGCCGTAACAACAGCCAGTTGTTTGCCAAGATTTCTGCCGATATCTTCTCTGCCAATGGTATCAAGGTGTATCTGTTTGAAGACATGCGTCCTACACCCGAGATGTCGTTCGCTATCCGCCACCTGGGTTGCCAGAGTGGTATCATCCTCACCGCCTCGCACAACCCGAAGGAGTACAACGGCTACAAGGCATACTGGGACGATGGTGCACAGGTATTGGCCCCGCACGATAGCGGCATCATCGATGAGGTAAACAAGGTTGCTTCGGCTGCCGATATCAAGTTCCAGGGTAACCCGGCACTCATCCAGGTGGTAGGCGAAGATATCGATGCGTTGTACCTGGATAAGGTAAAGACGGTATCTATCGACCCACAGGCTATTGCCCACCAAAAGGACATGAAGATTGTGTACACCCCGATTCACGGTACCGGTATGAAGCTCATTCCGCGTGCCTTGAAGATGTGGGGTTTCGAGAACGTATTTACCGTACCCGAACAGATGATTAAGGATGGTAACTTCCCCACCGTAGTATCGCCCAATCCCGAGAATGCCGAAGCGTTGACCATGGCTATCAACCTGGCCAAGCAACTGGATGCCGACCTGGTAATGGCGAGCGACCCGGATGCCGACCGCGTAGGTATTGCCTGCAAGGACGACCAGGGCGAATGGGTGCTTATCAACGGTAACCAGACCTGCCTCATGTATCTGTACTACATCATTACCCAGTACAACAAGTTGGGGAAGATGAAGGGCAATGAGTTCGTGGTGAAAACTATCGTTACTACCGAATTGATTAAGGCTATTGCCGACAAGAATAAGATTGAAATGCTCGACTGCTACACCGGATTCAAGTGGATTGCCCGCGAAATTCGTTTGCGCGAAGGCAAGAAAGTGTACATCGGCGGCGGTGAAGAGAGCTATGGCTTCCTTGCCGAAGATTTCGTACGCGACAAAGATGCCGTATCGGCTTGTTGCTTGATTGCCGAGGTAGCTGCCTGGGCAAAAGACAACGGTAAATCGCTGTACCAACTGTTGCTCGATATTTACGTGGAATACGGCTTCTCTAAGGAAGTTACCGTAAACATCGTGAAGCCGGGTAAGAGCGGTGCCGAAGAGATTAAACAAATGATGGCCGATTTCCGCAGCAACCCGCCGCGCGAATTAGCAGGCTCGAAGATTATCTTGACCAAGGATTATCAAACATTGAAACAAACCGATGGCAATGGCAACTCAACTCCGTTGGATATGCCCGAGCAGTCGGATGTATTGCAGTACTTCACCGAAGATGGCAGCAAGGTATCTGTTCGTCCGTCGGGAACCGAACCCAAGATTAAGTTCTACATGGAGGTGAAAGCCGATATGGGTTGCCGCGGTTGCTATGCCGGTGCCAATGCTTCGACCACCGAAAAGATTGATGCGGTAAAGAAGTCATTGGGTATTTAGTTTACCACAAAGTCTATATAGAAAGAGTTCCACAGAGTTTTCATTGCTCTGTGGAACTCTTTTGTTTTGGTGAGCCGCACTTTTAACAACCCACTCCCGTTTTTAGCTTAAAATTCGGATTCTTTGTGTTTCTTTAGCGTGAGGGTATAAATCAATTTGCTGTAATTCTTGTTCTAACTCCACAACCGAACAAAAACCAGTCAAACAAAAACATTGCAGGCTGCGGGGCACAATTGGTTTATTGATGTTTCCGGAGGTACACGGAAGCGGTTCGTTTGTAGTTGTGTGTGCTCCGCGGCCTGCTTTTTATTTCTGTTCTATCCACCAATCAATCATTTTGCGGGCAAGGCTCAGCTTGCGGGGAAGTTCCGGCAGGTTATCACGGTGAAAGAAGGCGGCAGTGCTTAACTCCTCTTTCTGTATTTTTATTTCGCCACCGGCATAGTCGGCAATGAAGCCCACCATCAGTCCGCTGGGGTATGGCCAGGGTTGGTTACCAAAATAGGTCACGTTGCTTATATCCAGTCCCGTTTCTTCTTTTACCTCCCGGCGTACACACTCTTCCAGAGTTTCGCCTGTTTCCAGGAAACCTGCTACTAAACCGTAGTGCGTACCACGGAAGTTGAGGGCGCGTACCAGCAGTATCGAGTCGTCTTTGCAAACCAGTACCAGGATGGCGGCAGATATATTGGGGTACATCTCCGTGCCACATACGGGGCACTTCTTCATAATGGGCTCTTGTTGCTTCATGGTTGAGCCGCATACCGAACAGAAGCGGCTGTTGTGGTCCCAGTGCAGAATCTCGAAGGCTTTGCCTGCCAGGTTATATTGCGAAAGCGGGAGGGCATCATATGCCATACGTAGACTCATGGCTACGTGCAGGTTGGTTTCCTCCACATCTCCATCGAGGGCAAATGCTTTGCAAGGCAGGTTATCCAGGGTAGCTATTTGGTGAATGGTGGCTCCACGGGGAGGGGTAACAGGGGCTTCTGTGCTGCAAGGCAGTACCAATGAACCGTTTTGCTTTTCCAGTAGCAGTTGGTCTTTACTAAAGACAAACCACCAGACTGCTTCTATCTTGTCCATGCTTTGTTTATTTGGCTGCAAAAGTACTAAAAATTATAGCAAACTACGCCCACAATACGATGATTGGTAACGCCGTGTGTGCTATTGTAGGTGCCTTTTTCCCAGTTAAAAGTACCTGAGTCGCCATAATTAGCCGTGGTCATTTCGTATTCCAATCCAACAGAGAATTTAGGCAGGTTGTAAGAGAAAGTACCTACCAGGCGGGTCAGGCTGTTCATGCTTAGTCCCTCACCGTATACTGGCGAGTTTTCAAGCAACGCTTTCTCGGTTCCCAGGTTCTTTACATATCCGGCAAAGAGGTTGCCTTTGTATTTCTTTCCGTACGACACATTGACCCAGGAAGAGGAGTGCTTGAAGTTGGTGTACTCCTGCTCTCCGGTAACCGCATCTTTCTGCGTAACACCATAACCGCCCAACATACTCATGTCCGACAGGTTTTGTCCCAGAATGGTTTTGGCGCTTACCGAAAGCAATTGGTGGGTATATCCGGCATAAGCTCCGTATGAGAAAGATCCGAGGCTTTCGTCGACCTTATACGTAAGAGCATCTGCAGAAGTAGACTGCGTGCGGGGTTTCAACGTGAGGTAATCCATAAATACACCGGCAAGGAAGTCGGCATTCTTATAACCGATACCCAGGTAAAGCTCAGGCACATTGGCATTTCGTTGATAGGTATTCGATTTTCCTTCAGGTCCGGCAGATGTGTTTTGGAGCTGATAAAGGGCTGTACCCGTCAACATAAAGTCGCCGGCTTTATAATCGTACCGTATTTGCGGACTTCTGTTGAATACATTGAAAGGAGCTCCGGCAGAGAGGGAGATTACATCAGGAATTACATTGGAGAACATCGGGTGCCACTCTTGTCCTACCAGCAAAGATGCTTTCTCCCAATTCATTTTGATAAATGCTCGGCGAATACGGAGTATGGTAGAGTTGGCATTGGCACCACCGAAGCCGGCAAAGTCTGCCTCTATTTTGGCTAACAGGTTAGCGTCCCAAAGAGAGCCGGTTACATCTACCCCTGCACGGCTGTTGAAAGCGTAAAAGCCGGAGTTGGCTACTGCATTCAGGTCTTTCCCGTTGGCATCGGGTAACTTATCTTTGGGATACAGAAAGAACAGCCCTTCGTTGGGAGCTACACTTTGGCGGGTATCAAAGGCATAATCGCCCCGTACAAAACCGTAGAATTTAGTCGTGAACTTGTTATTTCCCTCTTGTGCTACAAGGGTTACTGCTGATAGAATGCAAAAAGCGACAGCAAAAAGTTTTTTATTCATATATTTTTATATTAAAAGGTGCAAATATAATGCCTTTTTCTATCACTTCAGCGCTAATTGCCCGGATATTCCTATCTCGTCCATGAAATATTGGTCGTGGCTTACTACCAGTACGGTGCCTTCGTATTCGCGGATGGTGGCGGTGATAATCTCGGTACTCTGAATATCGAGGTTGTTGGTGGGTTCGTCCAGAATAAACATATCCGGGGTATTGTTGTCAATCATCAGGCAGCAGAAGGAGAGTCGCATCTTTTCGCCACCGCTGAGTTTGGAGCAAGGCTTGTCCCATACTGCTGCCGGGAACAGGTAGCGGTTGAGGATGGTTTTTACTTCGTGTTCCGGCAGGTGGCGACTATTGAACGCTTCGGCTTGTTGCAGGATGGTGCGGGTGTTGTGTATCAGCGAATACTCCTGGTCGAGGAAAACGTAGGAAAAATCTGTTCGTGCCAACGTGCCGAGGGTGGGAGCGAGTTTACCTGTGATTAAGTGCAGCAGGGTGGTTTTTCCGCTGCCGTTGGTTCCTGTGATGCGGAGGCGGTCGCCACTGCGTAACTGGAAGCTGAGTGGCGTATTCCATAGTAATGTTTCCTGAAAGCCGAAGTTGATATCGGCTGCCGTTACCAGAATCTTACCCATATGCAAACCCGATGAGTTGAAATCGGTCTTTAATCCGGCAGAACGAGCCAGTGAAGTACGCAGTTGCGAAGTCTCTTCCGATATTTTCTCCATCTTCTCGGCATGTACGCTGCTGAGTTTGGCAGAGCTCTTCTCCGCCATATCCTTGAGCCCGCCCATGGCAATGCGCGGAACACCCTTCTTGAGGTTCTGTTTCTCGCCCCGTACATTTTGTTTCTCCCGCCGCTCGGCAGCTTCACGGGCGGTTTTACGTGCCAGTCGCATCTCCTTTTCCTTCTCTTCCAATTGCTGTTGCAGGGCTTGCAGGCGAATGCCTTTCTGTTCCTTGTAAAACTCGTAATTGCCGCCGTAGGTAACTATCTCGTTGCGGGTAAGTTCGCAGGTTACGGGTAGCAGGTTGAGCAGCGTACGGTCGTGGCTCACTACGAGCAGCGTAGCCGAAGTGCGGCGTACAAAATCGTACAAGCGGTTACGGCCTGCGGTGTCCAGGTGATTGGTGGGTTCGTCTAACAGGATAGCCGATGGTTCATGAATCTCCATGCCGGCAAGGAATACGCGTGTCTTCTCCCCGCCACTGAGCTGTGCCATGGGTTGCATCAGGGTAAATGCTTGCAAACCCCAGGCGTCGAGTGCTGCCTGTGCCCGTTCTTCCACATTCCAATCATCATTCAGCAGGGTGAAGTTTTCGGCAGAAGCATCACCTTCAAGGATGGCATGCAAGGCTTGTATCTTGGTGTCGATATGCAAAGCTTGGGCAATGGTGAGGGTATCGTACTGCCCGAAGTGCTGCGGTACGTAGTAGAGGTCGTCCGGGCGTACCACGCTGCCCGAAGAGGGTGCAAGCTGTCCCGCAATGATTTGCAGCAGAGTAGATTTGCCCGAACCGTTGTTGCCTACCAGGGCACTCTTTTGCCCCCGGTTTACGGTGAGTTGCAGGTTATTGAACAGGGTTTCTTTATCGGCGTGTATATACGCTATCTGATGAATAGTAATACTCATGGAATGAAAGTTGAAAAGGATGAAACAAGTAAATTAACGGGAGTTGGAGAGACTCCATGGAATAACGGTACCGTAAGGCATACTTACAGAAGCGCTGCATATCGATTATACCGTGTAGTTCTCTATTACATGTTAACTTTCATTGGAGTGGTATTATTTGTTTCCGGTGCGAAGATAATGGATTTTTCTTATATAAAAAAGGCCGTGTAAGAGAATCTCTTTCAAACACTGCCTGTATTCAAAAACAATTTAGCGTTTTATTTGCCTGCCCAACGTTTGAGGGTGGGGAAGAACTCCCTCATGGTTGCAATGGCTTCCTCTTTCGAGAAGGCAGTTCCTGCATCCTTGTTGAATTCGCCTACAAATTGTGCGCAATGTTCTATCATTTGCTCCATGGTGCAATCCTGGGTAAATGCTCCGTCCTTGTAACAATAGCAGCAATATTCTTCATTCTTGCTCCCATCCTTATTGGTCCCTAATTCTTCCTGGGTGTTGAGCGGCATTCCGCAGCTCTGACAAAGTTTTGCTTCCATAATGTTCTGATTAAAAGTTATATTGCTCTGCTAAATTATATATTTATATCTGAAATACCAAAATATAAGTCCCGAAAAATAGTATTCGTACAAGTGCATGAAAAACACAGGGAATGAAGTGGCCGGCCCCATCCTGTGTTTTATTAGTTGTATATCCTGGGAGTTTACTTCTTATTCCCCACAAAGCTATAGTGCAGCGACTCAAAAGGAGTAATCACCTTGTCGTTCACCGAAACTTCTGTTACCAGCAGGTTAAAGTTCAAATGCTTATGAGCGAGTTCATACGAGGATTTGGCACCTTCTGTAGGTTGCATGGTTACTTTTACACTCTTTGATTCTGTTCCGTTGTTATAGGCAAAAGTCAGAGATTTGGGTTTCAAGTCCATATAAATGCTATCCTGAGCAGCATTCATCTCGGGAATATATCCAATTTTGTACTTGATCCCGGGCAATGTATCCATGATAGAAGTTCCTACAGCAGCACCTTCAAGAGCTACCACTACCGAATCTACGGGGAACTTGTCAAGATAAATAGTGTCACTATTGAGTTTCAGTTGCATCTCTAACGAATCGGCATCTGCCGATGAAACAAACATGGCCATTTTCCCATCATAGAGTCCGTACGCATCTGTAGGGGTAGGTATTGGTTTGTCATCTTTATTAGAATCGTTATGACACGCAATCATCGAGGCAATGCATACTGTAGCCACTGCCATAAGAGTGGCCTTCTTAAAATTAGAAATTGTTTTCATTTTTCTTATTTCTTTAGGTTTAAAAATAAAATAGTTAGCGTTTGCCTAACGTTAGGTTATAAAATGTATGTACGATGAATAAATACATGGCAATTCGTAATACTGCATCCGATAGCAAGAAAAATATTTGGGGTAGTTCGGAACATGCGGCATAAACATCCGGTACCGAACAGACTGTCCGATAATGAACATTCTTGTTTTAATTGAAGTGTCTGTAATACAGATATTTATCCTTTTGGCATACCATTTGCCTCACAATAGGTAGCAGCAAATAATAAATAAAAAAACAACATATTATGGACAGAGAAATCCCAAAAGAAGTTCGAAACAAAGAACGTAACAAGAAAATCATCCGCTTTTCGGCAATTGGTGTAACTGTGATAGTGGCTATCAGTGTACTTATCTCCGTAACCCGCAGTGGCGTACAACGTAAAGACCTGGTACTCTCGGCGGTAGATAAAGGTACCATCGAAGTAAGCGTAAGTGCATCGGGTAAAGTAGCTCCCGCTTTTGAGGAGATAATCAACTCGCCCATCAACAGCCGCATTGTAGAAGTGTACCGCAAGGGAGGCGACAGCGTAGACGTAGGTACTCCCATCCTGAAACTCGACCTGCTGAGCGCCGAAACCGACTACAAGAAGATGCTTGACGAAGAACAGATGCGTGGTTACAAACTGGAACAGCTACGTGCCAATAACCAGACAAAGCTCTCTGATCTCGAAATGCAAATCAAGGTAGCCGCCATGAAGATTAACCGCATGCGGGTAGAACTGCGCAATGAGCAATACCTCGACAGCCTCGGAGCAGGAACTACCGATAAGGTACGCCAGGCTGAACTGAGCTACAACGTTGCCCAACTGGAATACGAACAGCTCAAGCAGAAATACACTAACGAGAAAGATGTAGCCTCTGCCGAGTATAAAGTACAGGAGTTGGAGTTCAATATCTTCCGCAAGGCCCTTGCCGAAACCAAGCGTACGCTTGACGATGCACAGATACGCTCACCCCGCAAAGCCATCCTTACCTACATCAACAACCAGGTAGGTGCGCAAGTACCGCAGGGCGGACAGGTAGCCATCATCTCCGACCTGAGCCACTTCAAGGTTGAAGGCGAAGTGGCCGATACCTACGGTGACCGTGTAGCCGCCGGTGGCAAAGCCATTGTAAAGATTGGCAGTGAGAAACTGGAAGGTATTATCAGCAGTGTAACACCACTGTCCAAGAACGGGGTAATCTCCTTCAGCGTACAACTGAACGACGATAATAACCGCCGCCTGCGCTCGGGACTTAAAACCGATGTGTACGTAATGAACGCTGTGAAAGAAGATGTATTGCGCATAGCTAACGCTTCGTACTACGTAGGACGTGGCGAGTACGAACTCTTTGTACTCGACTCTGACAATGAGCTGGTGAAACGCAAGGTGCAACTGGGCGACTCAAACTTTGAGTATGTAGAGGTAATCGGCGGTTTGAAACCCGGCGACAAAGTGGTGGTAAGCGATATGAGTTCGCACAAGAACAAAAGCAAGCTCAAAGTAAGAGGTTAACAACACACTTATATAACCCCATTATGATAGCAACCTACTTTAAACAAGCCTGGCAACTGCTCAAGCAGAACCCCTTGTTCAGCAGCATTTATATATTAGGTACGGGGCTCTCCATTGCCATGATCCTGACACTGGTTATTGTGTACTACATCAAGTTGGCACCCGTATATCCTGAGCTAAACCGCAACCGTACGTTGGTGGCAGCTTCAGGAACCGTGCGTAAACTGGAGAGTAGAGGGTACAATAGTTCCTACTTGTCGTACCAAACGGTGAGCGACTTTTTCTACCCGCTCACCAACGACGGTGCCGAAGCCGTTACCGCCATTCAAAGCACGTGGGGAGAAACCCCATTGGTGCAATTCCCCGGCGAACGCGGTGTACAGAGCGTACAGGTAACCTACACCGATATGAATTTCTGGAAGGTATTTACCTTTATCTTCAATGATGGCAAACCCTTTACCGAGGCCGATTTTGAGTCGGGCTTGCGTACGGCTGTTATCTCCCAATCTACAGCCCGCAAACTGTATGGCGAGGAGGATGCCATTGGTCGCACCTTCCTGCTTAACGATGACGAGTATAAGGTATGTGGTGTAGTACGCGATGCTTCGTACATCACTCCCGTTACCTTTGCCGATATTTGGGTGCCGTACACCGTGAACCCCGATATAAGAAAGCCCAGTCCGTGGGCATACGGATACCTGGGTATGCTTAAGGTGTACATCCTCGCTAAGGATAAAGAAGCTATAACACATATCAAACAAGTAGTGAAAGACAAAGTACAGAAGGTAAATGCTTCACAAAAGGAGTATGAATTAGGTATGCTCGGTTATCCGTTCCTTTACTGGAAAAGTTCCTTCTTTGAATTCAAACCAGAAGAGCCCGACTGGCGTAACGTGGTGAAAACCTTCGGTACCATGATACTGGCACTTCTATTGGTACCTGCCTTGAACCTGGCAGGCATGATATCTTCACGCATGGAGCGCCGCCTGTCGGAGTTGGGCGTACGCAAAGCCTTTGGTGCCTCCAAAGGTAGGTTGATGACACAGGTGCTTGTTGAGAACCTGTTGCTCACCTGCCTGGGTGGGTTGTTGGGATTGGTACTCTCGTACGGAATGGTGTACACCGGCCGTAACTGGCTTCCCTCGTTGTTTGCCCGCTTCTCTGATGTAATGCCCGATGGTGTAGATACTTTCTTTACCTTCGATATGCTGTTTAACCCCACAGTATTTGGCATCACCTTCGGCATCTGCTTGCTGTTGAACCTGCTGTCGGCGTTGATACCGGCATGGAGTGCTTTGCGCAAACAAATAGTCTATTCACTGAACGATAAAAAATAAAGATATGATACGCCAGATACTTCGCCAACTGTGGAACCAACGTCGTGCCAACGGCTGGATTTGGGCCGAGCTGATTGTGGTTACTTATTTTCTCTGGATGGTTATCGACCCGGTATATGTGCTCATGGCCAACCATTCCATCGACGACGGCTTCTCCCTGGAAGATACCTATATGCTCAAGATGAACGAGTACAAAAGTACCCACCGTCTGTATCAGTCGGAAATGGGCATCGACTCCATGTGTGCCGATAACTACGAACGCATTGCCGCTTATGTAAAGCAATATCCCGGTGTGCAAGCCGTTGCGCTAACAGCTATGGGCTCGTTTCCGCAAAGCAGTTACTGGACGGGTACAAGCTACCGGAAAGACTCCACAGAGGTATATGCCGAGGAGTTATCCTACTTCCCTGACACCGATTACTTTGGGGTATTTCGCGTGAAGCAAGCAGATGGTAAACAGCTCTTTACGCTAACCGATGCGCAGGATTACCGGGAGCGGGTGGTCAGCCGCTCGTTTGCCCGCAAAGCATTTCCCGATAAGGAGAACCCCGTGGGCGAGTACATACTCGATAGTGACTCTAACGCCATTCGTATTATAGGTGTAGTAGCCGATTTGCAAATGAAGAGCGACCATCAGCCTTCCCCGCTGGTATTCAAAACGAACCGGTTAAAAGAGGTGCGAAATTTTTCTGACGATGTGGCTATCTGCTTCCGCGTAGCCGATGGCATGGCATCTACCGCCTTTGTGGAGCAGTTCAAGAAGGAGATGCGCCCCCGGCTTCAGGTGGGAAACTTCTACCTGGAATCGCTCACCCCTTTTACAACCATAAGCAAGCAGTATGAGTTTGCTACCGGAACTACCACCAACCTGCGCTTGCAAGGAGGCATGGCTTTCTTCTTCCTCCTGTGTACCTTCCTGGGTGTATCGGGTACCTTCTGGTTACGTTGCAATGCCCGCCGTGAAGAAATTGGTATGCGCATGGCATTGGGAGGCAGTCGCCGTGAGGTGTTGAAACAATTCCTCACCGAAGCATGGCTGCTGGTAACTGCCGGTTTCCTGGTAGGAGTGTTCATTGCGTTACAAGTAATTATCAATACAGACTTTGCTTATCCTACCCGGGATGGTAGCCTTGAATACTGGCAAAACCAACCGATAACCCACTTCCTCATAGTGTCGGGTATTACTTACCTGCTGCTGTTGGTTACGGCATTAATAGGTTCGTGGATTCCTGCCGCCCGTGCTGCGCAAACATTGCCTGCCGAAGCGTTAAGAGACGAGTGATTAGTGATCACTAATCACTAACCACTATTATTGTCACTGTGCTGCGCACGTCGGTCGATGAGGCTGCACAATGCAAGGTGAATTTATCTGCTTCCACTACCCATTCGTGAGATTTGTCATCGAAATAAGCGAGGTCTTTCACCGGGACGGGGATAACCACCGTGCGACTTTCACCGGCTTTCAGATGCACTTTTTGGAAACCTTTCAGCTCCTTGGCGGGGCGATATAGGGATGGCTTGTGTTGTGAGGCGTAAATCTGAACCACTTCGGCTCCATCCAGGCTGCCTTTGTTGGTGAGGGTTACCGATATGTTGATAACATCATCCTTGGCGTATTCTTTCCGGTCGGTTTGTACTTTGCCGTACTCAAATTGGGTATAAGACAATCCGAAGCCGAAGGGGAAGCGGGCGGGAATCTTCTTGGTGTCGTGCCAGCGGTAGCCCACGAGGATATCTTCCTTGTACACCTGCCGGATGCTATCACCCGGATAAGAAAGTGTGCCGAATGACATGGCTCCGTTATCTTCCCACTTCACAGGAATGCTGAAAGGTAACCTGCCGGAAGGATTAACCTTGCCCGAGATAACGTTGGCCGTAGAGCTGCCCGTTTCCGAACCCAGGTACCACGACTGCATCAGTGCAGGCACCTTGTCTATCCATGGCATGGCAACGCCATTTCCGCTTACAATAATGATGCCCATGTTTTTGTTTACCTTCAACAACTCGTCAATAAGTTCGTCCTGCCCGAAGGGGAGGCTGTACGTCAGGCGGTCGCCCGACTCGCAATCCTGGTTATAGTTCTTGTTCAGTCCGCCGAAGTAGAGTACCACATCGGCATCCTTGGCCAGGGCGATAGCTTCCCGTTTCAATGAATCGGCATTGTAAGGAGAAGGCACCACGCTGCCGTAAGCCGTCGGTCCCGAGCCATAGCCCATGGTGTAGAATACCTTGTCGGCTCCATACATCTCCGTCAGTCCCTCTATCGGGGTGATTTCCTTGCTCACCTTTACGTTCGACGAACCACCTCCGGTACTCAACTTGCGCGAAGCATTTTCACCGATAACCGCAATTTTGTTATACCGTCCCACGGGGATGGGGAAGAAGTTACCGGTATTCTTCAGCAGTACAATACCCTCTTCGCCTACTTCGCGTGCTACCGCATCGTGTTCCGGACATACAAAACGTCCGTAAGGCCGGTTGCGGTCCATATTGGTGCGGAAGTTCAGTCGCAGGATGCGGCGTACCTTCTCGTCGAGCGACGATACGGGAAGCTCTCCTGATTGTATCTTCTTCAGGTACGGATCGGCCATATAATAACGGCTGAAAGCGAATTTCTCACCCGTGGTCAGTCCGTCGGTGTAGGTTCCCATCTCGATGTCGAGTCCGTTCAGGGCCGCTTCCTCCGTGTTGTGTGTGCTGCCCCAGTCGGATATCAG
>JAVBVL010000025.1:0-104419 GCA_031554285.1 Bacteroides sp. | reverse complement strand
TTTTCTCTCCGTTGTATGCAAAGTAATCAATTTCGTAGTTGCGTTTACGTGAAAGAGCCATGCTGCTTGCATCGTAATCGGGGTTCGAGAATATCTCTTTGATAACCTTGTCGGCTTTGAAGTCGTACAGCACAATGCGCATCTTGTCGCTATCCAGGTTGGTTACCACATAAGCCTCGTCTTTATTGGCCGAAGCATAGTTAAACGCCCGGATGCCGAAGGTTTCGTACCAGTTGGTCTTTTTAATCAGCTTGAATTCGCCGGTTGTCAAGTCTTTGTAGTACATCTCGTTTTCAATACCGTTAATCAGGCGGATGTAGCCGCGAAGGTCACCGTTTTTATCAAAAATAAAGCCCTGTATCGGGTTGCTGAGGTCTTTGTTTTCATACAACTGTACCATTTCGCCGGTTACTATATTCAGTTTGTACGGTTCAAATACCTGTTTGTTATTCTTGTTCATCGATACGATGATGTAGTCTTTCTGCTCTTTCAGCATGTTGAGAATGTTGGCCTGCACACCTTCAAACGGAGTGAGGTCGAGCGCGTTGCTACCGTCAATGTTGATGGCGTGGATGTGGAAATTTTCGTTACCTCCCTGGTCCATCATGTATATCAACCGCTCGTCATTTACCCAGCCGTAGGCACGAATCAGTTCAGCCTTTTCTTCGATGATGCGTTGCACCTTACCGGTGGCAATCTCCTTTACATATACATGCTGTTTGTTATTGTCGTCCTTTTCCTTGAACGACATGTACTTGCCGTTGGGCGACAGACGGAAAGAAGTTGCTTTGGGGTTCGAAAAGTAATCTTCAACCTTGTACTTGAAGTCGCCCTTATCGAATGCCATCAGGGCTTGCAGCTCTTCAGCAGAAGAAGGTAAAGCCGGATTGCCGGGCAATTTGTTTTCAAACTTCTTCAGGTTCAGGGCCGAAGTCATTCCACCTAGTTCCAGGTTACCTTCAATGGTTTCATTGGCAAGCGTTCCGGTGTAACTGAGTTGCATTTGCTTGGAAGCCAGCGTCAACTGATTGTTTTCAAACTGAGTGGTTTCAACAGGCAATCCCGTAGCGCCTTGCATGGGTATATCCATGGTGGTGGTAAGGGCATCGTCATTGTTGCTGATGTGGAAAACCAGCTCCAAATTGATACCTTGTACACTGATTGTACCTTTCCAATCTCCTGCAATCTGCGCCTTTAAGGACGTAATAGCGAGCAAAAGCCCGACTGTCAGAAATAATTTTTTTGTTCTCATTTGGTGATATATTTGAATATATCCGACAAAAGTAATAACAATTTGTGTATAATTTAACTTTTTATTGTAATTGTTTTGTTAAGAACCAATGAATATTTCTATTGAAAACCGGGACCGTATTCTAACCAATGTACCATGGCCCAATCCTGATCGTTTGCAAATGGGTCGTAAAAATGAGCTTTTCTTCCGTCTACTTTATCCGGATAAATAAAGGCGCAACTTCCCCGTCCGTCTTCCGTAAACAGACAGAAATTATTACGGAAAATATCCAGTGCACGTTCGGCATACTCCTGTTTTCCGGTAGCTTTGGCATAAAGACGGTAAGCTATTCCGCTTATGGTACTCCAATAATGTGGGAAGGTATCGCCCCACACCTGGTCTTTCCCGAACCAATACCCATCCCAATGGCGGATGGCAATGTCGTTCAGGTGGTAACTGGGCTGTCTGCCTCCAAACGATTCGAGTAAGGGTAACTGTTGTTCTGCACCCTGCAGGTACTTTTCGTCTCCGGTGAGCAGATACACGTTGAGTTGGTGGATAACAGATGGTCCTACGATGGATTGCTCGTAGTTTACTTCCGAAGAGGGATAGAACGGGCCGTTGGCGCAGAATACATCCGCCATTTGTTTGAAGTCGTTGAGCAACGTTTCCGCTTCGGCGGTAAAACCATTTTCTTTCAACAGCGTGTAACCTCGTGTAGGCATCCCGATGCAGTAAAAACCATAGTTGAAATAACGTACCAGAGCACGCAGCGTACCATAACCGTCTTTCAGGTATTGTTTATCGCCAGTGGTTTCAAACATGGTAAACCAGAAATCGGCCACCCAGGGATAGTTATATCCCCGGTTCTTACCGCTAAAGTCAACAGTAGAGTTAGTGGTATAATCGGGCTTTTGCAGGCTGCGGACAAATGTTGCGTATTTATTCAGGGCAGTCAGTAGCTTTTCGTCGGAGGTACGTTGGTACTGGCGGGCAAGCAGAATACCCATGCATACCCTCTCGCGTCCCTCGTCGCAGTCCGATCGCTTACGTCCGCTTTCACCGTTAATGTAAAGCGAGTCGATGTCATTATCATAAACAATCAATGCGCCGTTTCGTGCATCTCCCGGACGGAAGAATTGCTGATGGTTGGCTATGAAGTGGCTGCGCTTATCAATCAGGTTATCAATGCTGCTTACTACCAGGCACTCAACCGAGGTTGTCTTTCCATCCTCATACTGCAAGGTAAAAGTATGCTCACCGGGCTCTTTTACCGTTGTACAATACTGCATTTCTTTGCCACTTACATCGGCCACTTCCTTGCCATTCAGTAGGATTTTTCCTTTTAAAGAAGCGCTCTTGCTTTTGAATGTAATGGTAACTTCTTCACCGGTTTCAAGCAGGTAACGGTTGGCAGAAGCTATAATCAGTCCGTTATCAATAGCTTTGACCTGAAAATCGTCCCAATCTTCTGCCGGTAGCAGCAGCCACCTCACTTCGTAGCTCTCGTCTGCTTTCAACGTTTTCTTAGCAGGATTCAGGCGGATTACTCCGCGGAAGTTAGAACTTCCGGTCTTACTGGAACGTTCGTTGATTTCATATCCGGTCAGGGCTCCCTTTTGCATGATCAGTCCCAAACCTCCTTTGGCACCACTCATACGGGTGCAGAACACGTATGCATCGTTGGCACCCGTCCATATATGGGCATTGCATCGTGCTTCGTAGCAGGTCTTTGCATCCGGGTAGTTATCGTTAAAAGGAGTATTGATGGCTATGTCTTGTAAGTCGATATTCTCCTTGCCGGTGTTTACAAACCGGTAACTCTCTTCCAGGTTTCCGGCCCTATTCCATTGTCGGGATACCTGTACCTCTATATCGCCAATGGGGTATTTAGCCGTCATCTTACTATCGCCAATGTATATGCTTGTGGGTGTAGTCCAGGCATATGCTGTGCCATTGGCGGTGAGGTTGCCTAACCCCCAGCCATACTTGTAATCTACCCATGAGTATTGCGAACTGTCGGCGCGCATAATCCAGTTCATAGCAGTATCATTTGCCAGGTACAATCCGTGCAACGCTCCGGTTTTGGCATCCGGTTTAAAGAGTATATTTTGCGGATTCTCGCAACTACTCAGCAACATGGCTCCTAAGAGCACTCCAACTAAAAGTTTTTTCATACTATTACATTTATTTGTTGCAAAGTAATAAGAATCTGCTTAGATATGAAATGGGACATAGTACAATAGAATGGAATATTGTATTTATCCTCCATGAGCAAAAAATGTGATTTGATTCGCCATTCGCCATCTTTTTGGACTTATCTTGTTGATTTATTGATAAATAATCGATGGCGAATCCCTTTTTGATTCGCCATTGATTCGCCATGTTTAAGGGGATTCGCCATTGTTAGTAATAAGCTATAATAGGTCAGTTTCATCAGATAAAGCCAACAGTTCAGGGGATAAACTGCTGGTTTCAAGGGCAAAACCGATAGTTTCAAGAGCGAAACTACCAGTATCAGCCCGGAAACTTACTAGTTTCTGACCATGAAACTTTTAGTTTCAAGGCATGGAACAAACAGTTTCCGAGCATGAAACAAAAGGTTTCTGCTCTTGAAACTACTTGATTGCAACTGAGTTTGGTACCGTATCCCGGCATATTAAATGGCGAATCCCCTTAAAAATGGCGAATCAATGGCGAATCAAAAAGGGATTCGCCATCGATTATTTATCAATAAATCAACAAGATAAGTCCAAAAAGATGGCGAATGGCGAATCAAATCACATTTTTTGCTCATGGAGGATAAACACAATATTCCATTCTATTGTACTATGGCACATTGCATGTCTAAGTAGATTTTCATTACTTTGCACACAAACAAATGTATATGTACTATGAAACTTCTCCTTTCTACCACACTCTTATTTACGCTTCTCGTTACGGGAAACAGTGATAAATCGCCCCGTTGGATGAGTGACCGCTTCCAGCAGAAGGAATATTTCTTGAAAGATACCGTATTCTCCTCTCCCATTGAACCAGAAGCAGGAGCTGCCAATCTTGCCGCCCTGCAGGCTAATTATAAGAATCAGGGCGACTTTGAGGCACGGCGCAAGGCAATCCGCGAAGAGATGATTTATCAAATAGGACTGAACCCCATGCCGAAGCAACCCTCGTTGAATCCGGTGGTCAACGGCAAACAGACACTCGAACACTATACAGTAGAAAATGTAGCATTGGAGATTCTGCCGGGTGTGTGGGCATACGGAAATCTATACCAACCGACAAACTACCCGGGTAAACGTCCTGCGGTTCTGTTGGCGCAAGGACATTCCCGGAAAGAGATTGGACCGCAATGCGGACGTTTCACCAACTCTTCACAAACCATTGCTGCCTCCTTGGCAACAATGGGAGCCATTGTTTTCAACTTCGATATGTTTGCTTACGGCGAATCGGGCGAACAGGTGGGCGTTGCTGCACACCAAACAGGTTTGGCGCAAACCATGAATGTGCTGGCGTGCCTGTCTGCACTCAATTGGTTGGAGACGTTACCCGATGTGGATACGGCGAAAATAGGGATGACCGGCGCATCCGGTGGAGGAACGCAGACTTTCTTCATCACTGCCATTGACGATCGGATTGCCGTATCGGTACCCGTTGTACAGGTGTCTTGCTTTTTCCCGGGTGGTTGTCCCTGTGAAAGTGGTCGGCCGGTACACGGTGCTGTCTCTCCACGTACAAACAATGCCGAAATTGCAGCCATGGCCGTACCCCGCCTCTTGTTAGTAGTGTCCGACGGCGGCGATTGGACCCGTACGGTAGATAAGGTTGAATATCCGTTTATTCAACACATTTATTCGTTGTATGGAAAAACTGATTGGGTACAGAACACGCACCTGCCGGACGAAAAGCATGACTACGGCCCCAGTAAACGGTATGCCATGTACAACTTCATGGCACAACATTTAGGACTGAACAAAGCAGCTATGCAATTGGATAACGGACAGTACGATGAGAGTAACATCCAACTTCTGGAACCTGAATCATTGTTGGTGTTTAAGCACAACTATCCGTTGCACTCGCTCACATCTGCTGAACAAGTATACGATAAACTAAGGGAGATGTAAATAGCCATACACACAGCCTACCAATCCCGCGCCACCCACAAAATTACCCAGGGTGGCAGGTATCAGGTTGTGTACCACAAAATCTGTCCATGCAATATCGGCTCCGGAGTAAATGGCGGCAGGTATAAAGAACATATTGGCAATGGAGTGCTCGTAGCCCAATGTCACGAAAAGCATTACCGGAATCCAGATGCCGATACATTTGCCGATAATGTCTTTAGCAGCGTATCCCATGAACATACCCAGGCATACCAACCAGTTGGCACCAATTCCTTTGACAAATATCATCCAGAAGTCCTGGTTTACTTTTGCTACGGCCAACCGGTGCAGATACCCCTGCCAAGGCTCTTGAGAGAACATACCTACCCCCGATGACAGCAAATAAGCCACCACCTGGGCACCCACAAAGTTAAACAGGTAAGAAAGAACCAGGAACTTGGCAAACGTACCCATCTGAATGCGTCGTTGCATCAACGGAAGAGTAAACGCCGTACAATCGCTGGTAAACAAATCGGCTCCGGTAATAGATACCATCATGAGTCCGATGGGAAACAATGCACCTGCCACAAACTTAATCAAACCGGGATTCTCTGCTCCCACTCCGGGCATTCCGCCTGCCACCATTACGGTGAGCAAACCGCCGAAAGCGATGAAAACTCCACCCAAAACAGCCATTACAGCAAATTTAGATACCGGCAAACCACTCTTGTAAACACCCGAAGCCGCAAACTCAACGACTATCTCTTTAGGAGAAATATAATTCATACTACAGATACATTCAGAATTGAGCGGCAAAGATAATAGTATTCAGGAAGAAAGTAAACAAAAAAAGCTCCGAAGTATTCAAACTCCGGAGCTTTACTCTTTTTAAGCGGTGCGTACGGGTTTAGAACCTTTGTTCCTAATCTCTCCGGTTGGGTGTTTCGTTCATGAACAGGTATGATTCTTTATACCCTCCATAATCAACCACAATTTTTTCGAAAACAATGCCCGGCTCTAAAGGCTTCAATGTAAGGGTCCGGCTACTATCACCAGACTCCGGAACCTTCAGCTTCACCCGGCTTTCCACCACCCTGCGGGCAACAGTGGGATAAAAAACGGAATATACATTTTCGGGAGCCTCGTTGAGATTGTGGTTAAAGTTAATAGCTTCTGCTTCGCCTCCATTAAAACCTACCTCGTATGTATGTCCTTTTGCATTGTAAAATGCCAGGGTGGATTTTACAACCACATGCACGGTAACCTCCCGGACGTCTTTGGGTAACTCCATTTTGTATGAAAGAGAAGCTCCTTCAACCTCTTTTGAATACGGCATCACAGACATACCGCTTAGCGTACGCCCCATATAAGGAATAACCGTCCATTGTGCCTCGCCGGCATCTTTCTTTTCAAAATAGTGTTCGGCTTCTATAACCACCACGCTGTCACGGGGACTAAAAATGTATCCGCCTGTTGCCTTTTCGGGGTTCTCAATACGGTAAACCTCCGGTTGGATATCAGCCGGGAAATCATCATTCCAGGATGTGTAACCGATATGCTTCTGAATCATCATATTCATCCACTTCCCTCCCGACATGACATGATTATAATCGTAGCATAACTCGGCATCCCGTTTGAAGGTTTGTTCAACTTTACCTGCCCAGTAATTGGCTTGCGGATTATTCTCCTTGTAAAGTTTGTGATTCATGGCTTGCGCATAATACATCTCGTACAAATTGGCCATTGCCTGAACGGGAAAGAGAATAAGTTGTTTGTATGCATCCCTATACTCCGGTTTGAGTGCAATATATTGCCGCAAAGCTTCTGCTTCGAGCGTTATAAATTCGTCTGTAACCTGTTTCCATTCTCCAGTTTCCAGGTTATAGGTATTACGGTCCAGCATTTCGGGTGTTACCCTGCCGGCGTATTTACTGTATAAGTTGAGTATCCGTGCGGCTTCGTTTGCCTGTTCTTCGCCAAACTGTTGGGCGCAAAACCGGCGTGGATGTTCCAGCAGGTTGTCAACAGTATAGCGTTCGGGGTTCCAGGCCATGTTAAGGAAAAGAGTGATGGGATATTCCATAGGTTTCAGATCGCCCACATTCAATACCCAAAGTTTTTCTACTCCATAATCGTATGCCAGTTGGAGTTGTTCCCACATGTTCTGGATAGGAGTAACATTGAGCCATTTCGTATTACGCGGGGCACCTACATAGTCTACATGATAATACAATCCCCAACCTCCTGGACGTTTCTTATCTTTGGGATTGGGCAGACGGGTAATGTCGCCCCAATTATCATCGGTTATCAGTTGGATTACATCATCCGGAGCACGGAGTCCCATGTCATAATAACGTTGTACTTCTTTATAAACAGCCCAGACCTGCGGAGTCTTCTCCGGTGATTTTCCGGTTACTTCCTTAATAATCTGACGCTGGTTTTTAAACACCTTCTCAAGCAGACGGAAATTTTCTTTGTCGCGTGCTATCGCTTTATGGTCATTACCCTCTTCCCCTCCGATAGGAGCATCGCCATCGCCACGCATACCAATGGTAATAAGATCTTCGGTGGAAGCAGCTCTTTCAATACCTTCACG
Source organism: Bacteroides sp. (assembly GCA_031554285.1). GTDB lineage: Bacteria > Bacteroidota > Bacteroidia > Bacteroidales > Bacteroidaceae > Bacteroides. The sequence continues at coordinate 96,489 of JAVBVL010000025.1, read as the reverse complement.
GAAAAATTGGTCGATTACTTTTTGATTGGTATGGTAATCCCATTTACCATATTCTTTGCGTTTCCGGGCCCACTCCTGATGATTGCGTGCCATGGGTTCGTGATGGGACGTACCCATGATTACACCCATTTCGTTGGCCGTTTTACTGTTTTCAGCATCGTCGGCATAAAAACTCCAGTTCCACATGGCAGGCCACATAAAGTTACCACGCAAGCGGAGTATGAGCTCAAACACACGGGCGTAGAACCGGTGGTCGCCATAATTGGTACCGTATGTATGTTTCACCCAACCCGTAAGGCAGGGTGCTTCGTCATTCAGGAATATGCCGCGATATCTAACCGCAGGTTCTCCGGCTGTGTAACTGCCACGGGCTATAGAAAGGTCTGTTTGTTTTTCTACCGGCACATCAGCCCAGTCATACCAGGGAGAAACACCTATTTGCTCCGAGAGCTCGTAAATACCATAGATGGTTCCCCGTTTGTCACTCCCTGCAATAACTAAGGCTTCATCTACTCCCGGCATCGGGTTGAGCAAAGTGGTAATCAGGTACTTTTCTTTTTTCCCTTCCAACTCAACAGCGTTTAACCGCTTTTTCTTAATCAGTTCTTTAATATACTTACTGGTTAGTTGTCCAATAATGATGATGCGTCCCTTTTGGGGTGTGAAAAGCTTTGTAGACCTGTTGCCTGATACTTTATAAAAGTCGTTTATAAGATTCTCCGTCGCTATAACAACACCCTTGTCTTCATTCTCATCCAATAAAACAGGAATGGGCAATCCTTTATCAACTAACGTGAACCTGTCTGAAGACAGAGTCTTGAATGTTATACCCGGATGGTCGATGGACCATAAAGGCAGATTAACTCCGGTTAGTACGGCAATTAAGATTAACAATTTGAATTTCATAATAGTATTCTTTTATTTATAAGTATAACATAAATGCGTTTTTCACTTCACAATTTAGCTATTGAAGGGATGTTACAAAGATATGATATTTGCCGAACGTCGTTTTTGGTTCATGAAACAAATGTTTTGGTCTGTGTTTCATAACAGAGCACTCACGTTACATCTACACGGCAAACAAGCCTTTTTAAAGGTTTATGGAAAATAAGAGTGAGTTTTTAAAAGAATTTATGCTTGACAAATATGCTGCAAATGGACTGAAAACAAAAAATCCCTGAAGTTCAAAAACTTCAGGGATTTACTTGATGATGTATATTGCAATGCGGTGCGTACGGGACTCGAACCCGTGACCCCCTGCGTGACAGGCAGGTATTCTAACCAACTGAACTAACGCACCAAAAATGATTTTGCATCTCTCTCGATTGCGGATGCAAAGGTATATAAATTTTCTAAACCTGCAACAGATGGGTTGAAAATATTGCGCTTATCCAAAAGAAAGGATTATCTTTGGAGATTGAAAATGATACATAAAATCAACTAACAGAACAAATATGAAAGATACACCGATTCAGAAACACTTGATAGATGATACCATCAACGAGTTTCAGATTGTAGATTTTGCACAGGCTACTATCCGCGAAGTAAAAGCCATCGCTGCCAAAGCGGAAGCGGCATCGGGCATTGAGTTCATCAAAATGGAAATGGGCGTACCGGGATTGCCGCCTTCGGCTGTAGGCGTACAGGCCGAAATTGAAGCGTTGCAACAAGGTATTGCTGCTATTTATCCGGATATCAACGGTTTGCAGGAGTTGAAGCAGGAAGCGTCGCGCTTTATCAAGGCGTTTATCGATGTAGATTTAAGCCCGGAAGGTTGTGTGCCGGTAACGGGTTCTATGCAAGGTACTTTTGCCTCATTCCTCACCTGCTGTCAGTGTGACGAGCAGAAAGATACCATTCTGTTTATCGACCCCGGATTCCCGGTACAAAAACAACAACTGGTGGTAATGGGGCGCAAATTTGAAACGTTCGATGCCTATGAGTATCGGGGTGAGAAGTTGCGCGGCAAATTGGAGTCGTACCTGAGCAAAGGAAATATTGCTGCCATTATCTACTCCAACCCCAATAACCCGAGTTGGATCTGTCTGAAAGACGAAGAACTGCGTATCATTGGTGAGTTGGCTACCCAATATGATACGATTGTATTGGAAGACCTGGCCTACTTTGCCATGGATTTCCGCAAAGACCTGAGTACTCCTTTCCAAGCTCCCTTCCAACCTACCGTAGCTCGTTATACCGACCATTATATTCTGTTGATTTCAGGTTCTAAAGCGTTCAGCTATGCGGGACAGCGTATTGGCGTAAGCTGCATATCGGACAAGTTATACAAACGTGCTTATCCGGGATTCAAAACCCGTTATGGTGGCGGTACCTTCGGTTCTGTATTTATTCACCGCGTATTGTATGCGCTGTCATCAGGAACTAGTCACTCGGCACAGTTTGCCATGGCTGCCATGCTGAAAGCTGCCAACGAGGGCAAGTATAACTTCCTGGCCGATGTAAAAGTGTACGGCGAACGCGCCCGCAAGTTAAAAGACATTTTCTTAAAATATAACTTCCACCTGGTATATGATAAAGACCTGGACGAACCTATTGCCGACGGTTTCTACTTTACCATCGGGTATCCGGGTATGACAAGCGGTGAGTTAGCCAAAGAATTGATGTATTATGGTGTAAGCGCCATCTCACTGGTTACCACAGGCAGTCACCAACAAGGTTTGCGCGCTTGTACCTCTTTTATTAAAGACCACCAATATGCCCAATTAGAAGAACGGATGAAGATATTTGCCGAAAACCATCCGGTAGCTTAAGAAAGAAGACTAAAAGTTCAAAAAAAAAGAAAAAGCAGTTGGTTCTTGCAATAAAATACCTATATTAGAGGCATGAACAACAATGCTGACATATTTAAGATTCAATCAAACAACGTTTTACCATCACGGGGAAAGGTTCTTATCTCAGAACCTTTCCTGTGTGATGCTACGTTTGGCAGATCGGTGGTGTTATTGGTTGACCACACCGGCGAGGGTAGCATGGGATTGGTTCTCAATAAGGAGTTACCACTCTATGTAAACGATGTGGTGAAAGAGTTTAAATACCTCGATGAGATTCCTTTATACAAAGGAGGTCCCATGGGAACTGACACATTATTTTACCTTCATTCTTTTCCCGAAGTAGAGGGTGCTCTGCCCATCAGCAACGGTTTGTTCCTGAACGGAGATTTTAATGCAATCAAGAAATATATTCTGCAAGGTAACCCGATAGAGGGATATATCCGCTTCTTCCTGGGCTATTCAGGATGGAGTGAAAATCAGTTGGAAACAGAAATCAAGGAGAATACCTGGATCATCGGCAAGGAAGAGATTCCTTACCTGTTAGGGGAAGACACCAAAGAGATGTGGCGTAAGTCGATGGAGAAACTGGGAAGCAAATACGAGGCTTGGTCACGCTTTCCGCAGGTTCCTTCGCTGAACTGATTCTATTTTACAGAGTTTATTCGCTGCAACAAAGCTACATCTTTGAATGCACCATTAATACGAATCCAATCTTTCAATAATCCTGTTTGTGTAAATCCTCCGGCGGTGAATAATCGCAGGCTGGGTTCATTGTCTACCGGCACATGGGCATACAATTGTTTCAACGACAAGAATTCAAAAGCATATTCACACAATAAACTCAGTGCATCGGTAGCATATCCGTGACGACGGTAATCTCCATGTACGGCAATACCAACGGCAGCACGTCCGTGTAAGGGCGAGAAGTCGGTAAGGTCGATGGTGCCCACTACCTTTTTATCGGACTGCTGTACCATCATAAGTCGCAGTTGCTTGTCGGCAAACATATCGCATTGCGACTGTTCAATGTATTGGTGCAGTACGTAGCGCGAGTATGGTACGGTGAAGCTGCTTACATCCCACATGGTGGGGTCGTTCTCCATATTATACATGATATCCAAATCGGACGGTTCAATGGCACGCAGGCAGATACGGTCGTTAGCCAGGAATTTCTTTTTCATAGGTTACTCTTTATCGGTAGTGATATGCAGCTCATTACGGAAGCGTTGTTCGCTTGGAATACAGAAAAACGAAGCGGTAAGCGCGATAAGGGCACAAAGCGCTCCGGTACTGTGCATGGTAAAGTAGTAGCACAGCAAGTTGAGTATCACGGCTACTTCCAGCAAAATCAGACGAACAGTACTCCATTGTACATACTGTTTCAAAGCAACCGGAAAGGTAAGCTGGTCTATCTTTTTGGTAAGTACCCAACTAAACAGTTTCAGGGAGAGCGGCACGCAAAGCGCCACCGTTAATATACCAAGGGTTTCCATCAGGTACGTTCCCTGCACGTTATCTACCAAGGCACCTACGGGCAGCAGGTCGGTTTCACCGGCTATACCTGTTAATACGGGCAATGCCCAGAAAAGAATGTATTGATCTTTAAGGCGTTTCAGCGCGCGTTGTATTTGTTGTTCCATGTGTGGGGTTATTTATACGGTTCCGGTAAATGGGGTACGGTTAATGATGCTTCGTCCCAGGGTTATCTCATCGGTATATTCCAGTTCGTCGCCAATAGATACACCGCGTGCCAGTACCGTGAGTTTGACATTCATTTTCTCTAATTTGCGGTAGATGTAGAAATTGGTGGTATCGCCTTCCATAGTGGTGCTCAGAGCCAGAATTACCTCTTTTACTTCCCCACTCTCTACCCGCCGTACCAGGCTATCTATCTGTAAGTCGCTCGGTCCTACCCCATCCATCGGTGAGATAATACCTCCCAACACATGGTACAGCCCGCGGTATTGCTGCGTGGCTTCCACCGCCATCACGTCGCGGATATTCTCAACCACACATACCGTAGAAGCATCCCGTTGCGGGTTGGCACAAATACGGCACGTTTCGGTATCGGAGATGTTGTGACATACTTTGCAGTATTTCACTTCCCGTTTCAAGGTGATGATGGAGTTCCCGAAAGCTTCGACCACTGCCGCATCCTGCCGCAACAGATGCAGTACCAGGCGCATGGCAGTTTTTCGCCCGATGCCGGGCAGTTTGGCAAATTCGCTCACGGCTTTTTCAAGAAGGGCGGATGGATATTGTTGGCTCATAACGTATACAGATAACGTTGCAAATATGGTAATAATTATCGGTTCACACAAAAGATGCGTTGTATTCGTCTATAAAATTGTGCTTTTTGAACGGAAAATTAATCGATTCAAAACGGTAACACACAAACTATCAACACGCTACGATTGAAGCCCCATTCGGGATGTGAAACAACTTTCAAAAAATAATACTACCTTTGCACCCGGATTATGATGATACTACTTACAATAGCCGTTTATTTTGCAGTGCTGTTGCTTATTGCCCGCATTACCGGACGAAGGGGCGGATCGAACGCGGTATTCTTTAAAGGAGAAAACCGGTCGCCTTGGTACGTAGTGTCTTTTGGGATGATTGGAGCCAGTATATCGGGGGTAACATTTGTATCGGTGCCGGGTATGGTACGCGGTATGAATATGACCTACCTGCAAACGGCTATCGGCTTTTTCTTCGGATACCTGGTGGTAGCTCATGTGTTACTTCCGCTTTATTACCGGCTTAACCTGACAAGTATCTACGGATATCTGGGTACACGCTTCGGCAAGCAGACGTACCGCACAGGTTCGTTCTTCTTCTTGCTTTCGCGCATGTTAGGAACGGCAGCTAAGTTGTATCTGGTCTGTCTTATCCTGCATACCTATGTGTTTGCAGCGATGGGGATACCTTTTCAGGTAATTGCTGCCGGAGCGGTGGTGTTGGTATGGATATACACCCACAAGAGCGGTATACGCACCATTGTATGGACGGACTCGTTACAAACGCTTTGCCTCATTATTACCTTGATATGTATCGGGTGGTATGTTGTACGCGGATTGGGAGTAGATTGGAACGGTATGGTGCAGGTGATACGTGACAGTGAACACAGCCGTATCTTTGTGTGGGACGATTGGATGTCACGTCAGAACTTCTTCAAGCAATTCCTGAGTGGTGTCTTTATTGTAATTGTGATGACGGGACTCGACCAGGATATGATGCAGAAGAACCTGTCGTGCCGCAATCTGCGCGAGGCGCAAACCAATATGTACTGTTACGGATTCTCGTTTATTCCGCTCAACTTCCTGTTCCTTTGTTTGGGAGTGTTGCTGTTAGCTTTGGCGGGAAAGATGAATATAGAACTACCACCGATAAACGATGACATTCTGCCGATGTTTGCCACACAGGGATATTTGGGAGCGGTAGTACCGGTACTCTTCACCATCGGCATGGTCGCGGCTTCGTTCAGCAATTCGGACTCGGCACTGACAGCTATGACTACCAGCGTGTGCGTAGATTGGTTGGATGCGGAGAAGAAAGATAAGGAACCGGCACGCCGCCAACGAGAATGGGTGCATGTGTTGTTATCGGTACTGCTCATTGGTTTTATCTGCCTGATGCAGGCACTTAGCAGCCAAAGTATCATTGATGCCATTTACATCATTGCCTCGTACACATATGGTCCGCTACTGGGTATGTTTGCTTTTGGGCTGTTTACCAAAAGGAATACCAACGACCGTATGGTACCTTTGATAGCGGTAGCATCGCCTGTATTATGCTATTTGCTGGATATGTGGACAACGCATACTTTTGGCTATCGCTTTGGCTATGAGTTGCTGATGCTGAACGGATTGCTTACCTTTGCAGGGATGTGGGCAGCCTCCTTAAAAACAAGTAAACGAATAGAATAAATATGGAAATATCAAGCGCTGAATTTGTAATCAGTAACACACAAGTATCGAAGTGCCCTGCGGGAACTTTTCCGGAATATGCCTTTATAGGTCGTTCCAATGTCGGAAAATCGAGCCTGATTAATATGCTCACCAACCGGAAAGGATTGGCTATGACCTCGGCAACACCGGGTAAAACCATGCTGATTAACCACTTTATCATTAATAACAGTTGGTATCTGGTAGACCTTCCGGGCTACGGTTATGCCAAACGCGGACAGAAGGGACAGGAGCAGATACGTACCATCATTGAGGATTATATCCTGGAACGTGAGCAGATGACCAACCTGTTTCTGCTGATTGACATCCGCCATGAACCGCAAAAAATCGACCTGGAGTTTATGGAATGGTTGGGCGAGAACGGTGTACCTTTCTCCATTGTGTTCACCAAAGCCGATAAACTGAAAGGCGGCCGGTTGAAAATGAATGTAAACGATTACCTGCGTGAGTTGAAGAAGCAATGGGAGGAACTTCCCCCCTACTTCGTGACTTCCTCAGACGACCGTACCGGACGGAAAGAAGTTTTAGATTATATAGAGAACATTAATAACGAAATCAATTCAAAGTAAAACAAACGTATGATTAAGAAAATTGCATCGATTGCCTTCGTGGCATTGTTTATGATGGCTACACAAAGTCAGGCACAATCACTTTCGGACTTGTTGAATCTGGGTAACCTTTCAAAGGTTGTAAACGCAGTAACAGGTACCAACACTTCGGCCGATATCTCCGGAACCTGGAAATATTCAGGCTCAGCGGTAGAATTTAAGTCGGACGACTTGTTGAAAAAGGCAGGTGGTGCTGTAGCTGCCTCGGCTGCAGAAAGCAAATTGAACGACCAGTTCAGTAAATTGGGTATTAAACCCGGTCAGATGAGTTTCACGTTCAATACTGATAGTACTTTTACCAGCACAGTGGGTACACGCAACATGAGCGGCACATACAAGTATGATAAATCGACTCAGAAGTTGCAGCTTACATACCTGTATCTGCTTAATATGACTGCTTCGGTAAACTGCACCTCGACTTCTTTGGAAATGTTGTTTGAAGCCGATAAGCTGTTGAAGATAATTGCTTTCCTGGCTTCCAAGAGCAGCAGTACTACCACTAAAACAATCGGCACACTGGCAAGCAGTTATGATGGTATGTTGGTAGGTTTCGAAATGAAGAAATAGCGATAGATTCACCACAGAGTCACACTTCCACAGAGTTTTTAATTAAACTTTGTGGATTTTTGTTTATACAAAAGAGCATAAGAACAAAATGAGAATACTCTGTGGAACTCTGTGTGACTCTGTGGTGAAATCGCCTTATTCTACACCAAATTTAAAGATGGTGCAACTTTCAAACTTCTCTCCCGGGCGCAAAGTTGTTGACGGGAATTGCGGCTGGTTTGGACTATCAGAAAAGTGTTGTGTTTCAAAGCACACGGATGTACGGCTACCGTAGGCAATTCCCTGCTTCCCGGTTAATAGTCCGCGCAATCCGTTAGAAGTATAAATGTGTACACCCGGTTCAGTGGTATATACTTGCAAGGTGCGACCGCTCTTTTTACCCGTCAGGAGTACAGCCATACGGGTAATATCGCCCGGAGCGTTGAGTACCAGGTTATGATCATACCCTCCGGTTACATTCAACTGGGCATTGTTCTCGTTAATGCGTTCGCCAATGGTATGCGGGGTGGTAAAATCAAACGGGGTTCCCTGTACAGGCAGAATTTCACCCGTTACACACTTTTGGTCATCGTACGGAGTATACGTGTTAGCATCTACGTACAGCAACTGGTCTTCAACAGTCGTATTGAAATTGCCGGAGATATTGAAGAATGAGTGGTTGGAGAGGTTGAGCACGGTAGGCTTATCGGTAGTAGCTTCGTAGTTGATGGCTAATGCATTATCGTTGGTCAAGTGATACAGAACCTGCACTGTCAATGTACCCGGAAATCCACTTTCCCCATCGGGTGAAACCAATGTGAGACGCACAGAAGATTCATCTACCTGTTCGGCATTCCAAAAGCAATTGGCAAAACCCGGAGTTCCACCGTGCGAAATATGCTTGCCGGTTCCCTGGAGTTGGTAAGTAACTGAGTCTAACGTAAAAGAGGAATTCAGGATACGACCGATGTATCGCCCTACCGTGGAGCCAAAGTTTTGAGTGTACTTGATGTAATCCGAGATAGAATCGAAGCCGCACACCACATCTTCCATTTTTCCATTGCGATCGGGTGCCATAAGCGACACCAGGCGTGCACCGTAATTAGTTACGCAGGCTTCCATGCCGTTGTTGTTGCGTAGTACATATAAATCGGTGGATTTTTCTTGCACCTCCGTTCGGAAGTTGTTGACATACAGCCCCGATAATGTCTGTACATTTTCCTGGATACACGAATAGCTAAGCAAGGCTATAGTTGCTATCCATGCCGTGTTTCTGATTCCCATGTGTGTGTTTGTGTTTGTTTAATAAATACTAAAGGACAAATATAAAGGATTATTTTAATAATAATTGCTACCTTTGCCGGGAAATCTAATTAAAAAGGTTATGAAAAGAGTAATATTATCCCTTATAATGGTGTTGGCGGCTATTACGTATGCCTCGGCTCAAACAGCTGATATTAAGTTTGACAAGACCTCACACGACTTCGGAACTTTCTCAGAAAAGAATCCCAAAGTAGAATGTACGTTCACCTTTACTAATATTGGTGATGCCCCGTTGGTTATTCATCAGGCAGTGGCTTCTTGCGGATGCACGGTGCCCGAATACACCAAAGAACCCATTATGCCGGGCAAGACCGGTACCATTAAAGTGACCTACAACGGTATTGGTAAATACCCGGGCCATTTCAAGAAATCAATTACGTTGCGTACCAATGCGAAGACCGAAATGATACGCCTGTACGTGGAGGGTGACATGGAAGCCAAGGATGCCAAATGATAAAAACAAACAATAAGATAAGGAGAACGCTCAGGTTCTCCTTTTTTTTTGTTTACTTTGAGCCTTAAAATACAACTACGCATCAAATAATCATTCAGATCATAAAACTATGGAACAAGAAAAAGAAGACAAATTTACCGGCTTGCATGAGAATGCGTTCCGCAAATTGAAACCGGGCGAGGTGTACAACCCGCTTATGGATCCTAAGAAAGCTTATCCGGAGGTTAACTTCTGGTCGGTATCCTGGGGTATTGCCATGGCTATCCTGTTTTCTGCGGCGGCAGCTTACCTGGGCTTAAAGGTAGGACAAGTATTTGAAGCCGCTATTCCCATTGCTATCATTGCCGTAGGTGTATCGGGAGCTTGCAAACGCAAGAATGCCCTGGGCGAGAACGTTATTATTCAATCTATCGGCGCCTGTTCGGGCGTTATTGTAGCCGGAGCTATCTTTACGCTGCCGGCTTTATACATTCTGCAAGCCAAGTACCCTGAGATGACGGTTACCTTCGTGCAGGTATTCATTAGTTCATTGTTAGGTGGTGTGTTGGGAATTCTTTTCCTGATTCCGTTCCGTAAATATTTTGTAAGCGATATGCACGGGGAGTATCCGTTCCCGGAAGCTACCGCTACCACGCAGGTGCTTATCTCGGGTGAGAAAGGCGGCAGCCAGGCCAAACCGTTGTTGATGGCGGGCTTGATTGGCGGTTTGTACGACTTCATCGTGGCTACTTTTGCCTGGTGGAACGAGAACTTTACCACCCGTGTATGTGGTGCCGGCGAAATGCTTGCCGAGAAAGCCAAATTGGTATTTAAAGTCAATACAGGTGCAGCCGTACTGGGACTTGGATACATTGTCGGCCTGAAATACGCCTCTATTATCTGTGCCGGCTCATTGGCAGTGTGGTGGATTATTGTTCCGGGTATGTCGATGTTCTGGGGCGATTCGGTTCTGAACGCCTGGAATCCGGACATCACCCAAACCATAGGTGCTATGGCACCCGAAGAAATCTTTAAGCATTACGCCAAGAGCATCGGTATCGGCGGTATTGCCATGGCAGGTATTATCGGTATCATTCGTTCATGGAGTATTATTAAGAGTGCCGTAGGATTGGCTGCCAAAGAAATGGGCGGTAAAAGTACTGTTGAGAAAGAGATGCTGCGTACCCGTCGCGACCTGTCGATGAAGTTTATTGCTATCGGTTCTATCCTTACTATTATCCTGATATTCTTGTTTTTCTACTTCGATGTTATGCACGGTAATGTGGTGCATACATTGGTTGCTATCTTACTGGTAGCCGGAGTAGCCTTCCTTTTTACTACGGTTGCCGCCAATGCCATTGCCATTGTAGGTACCAACCCCGTTTCGGGAATGACGCTGATGACTTTGATTCTGGCCTCCGTTGTGATGGTGGCTGTGGGCTTGAAAGGTCCTACCGGTATGGTAGCTTCGTTGGTGATGGGTGGTGTGGTATGTACCGCACTTTCTACTGCCGGTGGTTTTATTACCGACTTGAAGATTGGTTACTGGCTCGGAAGTTCGCCCTACAAACAAGAAACCTGGAAGTTCCTTGGTGTATTGGTATCGGCAGCTACGGTGGGTGGTGTAATGATTATCCTGAATAAAGCATACGGTTTTACCAGTGGAGCACTCTCGGCTCCGCAGGCAAATGCTATGGCAGCGGTTATTGAACCGTTGATGAGTGGTGTAGGTGCACCCTGGTTGTTGTACGGCATTGGTGCCGTATTGGCTATCGTGCTTACTCTCTTCAAGATTCCCGCACTGGCTTTTGCACTGGGTATGTTTATTCCGTTGGAACTGAATATCCCGTTGGTAGTGGGCGGAGCCGTAAACTGGTATGTTACTACCCGCAGCAAAGACAGCGGACTGAATAACGAACGCGGTGAAAAGGGTACCCTGCTGGCATCCGGATTTATTGCCGGTGGAGCCTTGATGGGTGTAGTGAGTGCTGCCCTTCGTTTTGGCGGTATCGACTTAACCAATGCTGCTAAGCTGACAGAAGCATTCCCGAATGCTCCGCAAGGATTGGTTGACTATACTGCTGCGATTGGTATGTGGATGGATAACTCCTGGTCGCAGGTGGTGGCACTGGTTGCTTATGCCCTGCTCATCCTGTACTTTGTTAAAGCATCGATGAAAGTTAAATAACATAAGATACGTATGAAACGAATACTCTTTATGGCGGCTCTTTTTGCAGCAAGCGTAGGGCTATATGCCCAACAAGCCCTGGTGTTTCCGTTGTGGCCCAACGGTGCGCCTAACAGCAACGGACTCACCGGCGACGAGCAAGAACCGGAACCTAACCGGATTGCCAATGTTACCAAACCTACCATTACCGTATACCGTGCAGCCAAACCCAACGGCATGGCTATCATTATGTGCCCGGGTGGCGGATATGCCCGTTTGGCTATTGACCACGAAGGATACGACATGGCTCCGTGGATGAATGCACAAGGCATTACCTACATTGTATTGAAGTACCGCATGCCTAACGGGCACTGCGAAGTACCTTTGTCGGATGCCGAGCAAGCCATTACAATGGTACGCCAGCATGCCCAAGAATGGGGTGTGAATCCTGCCCGCGTAGGTATTATGGGTGCATCGGCAGGCGGACATCTGGCTTCTACCCTGGCTACCCATTACAGCAGCAAGGCTACCCGCCCTGATTTTCAGATATTGCTTTATCCTGTAGTAACCATGATGGAAGCTACCCACGGAGGTTCACGTCGTTGCCTGCTTGGTGAGAACCCTTCGCAAGAGTTGATAAAGAAATACTCCAACGAGTTGCAGGTAACCCCCGACACACCGCAGGCGTTTATTACTTTATCTTCGGATGATGCAGGAGTACCTGCTTCTAACAGTACCAACTATTACCTGGCGTTAGTGAACAACAAGGTATCGGCTACGCTCCATGCCTATCCCAGTGGCGGACATGGTTGGGGATTCCGCGACAGCTTCCTCTACAAACGCCAGTGGACCGGGGAACTGGAAAAGTGGTTAAGAGACGGATTGAAATAGAAACTACATTAAACAATAGAAAATTATGAACATGAGAAATTTACTTTTGGCAGCAGCATTCCTTACCGCAGCTGCTCCTATGGCTGCTCAGGACATTAACCTGATGTTGGGCAATGCCGAAACATTTATTGGAACTCCTTATGCAGTACACCCGTTAGATGGTGATGATATGCTTGATACAGAAGAGTTGAACTACATGTGCGACGAGGTTGATTGCACTACCTTAGTTGAAAGCGTACTGGCTATGTCACTCTGTCCGGAACAAGGCAACGACATGAAAGAAGCCGACTTTGCACAAAACCTGCAAAAGGTTCGTTACCGTGACGGCAAGATTGACGGATTCACCTCACGCTTGCACTATATTTCTGATTGGATTAACAACGGCGTACGCAACGGTTTCCTGACCGATGTAACAGCTGTAAGCAGTCCGCACACCATGAAGCTGTCGGTTAACTACATGTCGACTCACCCCGAGCAGTACAAGCAACTGGCCCGTTCCAAAGAGAATGTTGCCAAGATGCGTGCGTACGAACAAGCATTGACCGGTCAAACCGTTCACTACTTGCCCAAAGCGCAGTTGCCTGCCGAAGGATTCGCCTGGATTCGCCCGGGTGATATTATTGCCATAACCTCGGCTACTCCGGGAATGGATGTTGCCCACATGGGTATTGCCATCTACGTAAAAGGTTCTTTGTGCCTGTTGCACGCTTCATCAAAAGCAGGCAAGGTATTGGTTGACCCCGTGCCCCTTACCCGTATGCTGGAAAGCAACAAGGATTGGACCGGCATTCGCGTGGTTCGCATGAAGAAGGACTAAACCGTTCTCCTTCGGGCTAACCCGAACAATACCCGCTTCTTTGCGTTCTTTATAGGAACTTACTAACTACAAGCCTCTATGAGTACAATTACCAAGAAGGCATTCCCGGTGCTGAATATGCATTGTGCCGTGTGTGCCAATAACATAGAAAAAACCGTGGGTAAGCTTCCCGGCGTAGTAGAAGCTACGGTTAACTTTGCCACTAATACCTTACTTGTATCGTACGAAACGGGGAAACTAACCCCGGAAGCTATCAAGGCTTCGGTACAAACGGGAGGATATGATTTGGTGGTTGAGGAGCAACAGGCCGGCGAAGAGAAGCGGGAACAACTTCAACAAAAAGCTTATCAAACATTAAAGCGGCAAGTCATCGGTGCCTGGATATTCGTGGTGCCGATGATGCTGCTTTCCATGGTACTGCCCGATTCTCTTTACTCGGGAATAGCCCAACTCCTACTCTCTTTCCTTGTGCTGGTGCTTTTCGGTAAGTCGTTTTATGCAGGAGCCTGGAAACAGGCCAAGCTGGGACGCAGCAGTATGGATACCCTGGTGGCACTGAGTACTTCAATTGCCTTTCTGTTCAGTGCTTTCAATACATTCTTTCCTGATTTTTGGTATCAACGCGGACTGGAACCTCATGTATATTACGAGGCTGCCGTGGTAATTATTGCTTTTGTGCTTACCGGCAAGTTGCTGGAAGAGCGCGCCAAGAGTAATACCTCTGCCGCTATCCGCAAACTGATGCGCATGCAGCCCAAGTCGGCGCGGGTAATACGGGGCGACGAGGAGCAAGAAGTACTTATCTCCCTGTTGCAGGTGGGCGACCTGGTATCGGTACGTCCGGGCGAACAGATTCCGGTAGATGGATTCCTGGTAGGCGGCAACTCGTTTGTAGACGAGAGTATGATTAGCGGCGAACCGCTTCCGGCAGAGAAGAAGAAAGGTGATAAAGTATTCTCAGGAACCATTAACCAACGCGGCAGTTTTGTTATCAAGGCTTCGCAGGTAGGTGCCGAAACCGTATTGGCACGCATCATCCACATGGTGCAGGAGGCGCAAGGAAGCAAAGCCCCCGTACAACGCATTGTCGATAAGGTTACTCAGATATTTGTGCCCACAGTGTTGGGATTCTCTTTACTTACCCTGGTATTGTGGATTGCCATTGGAGGTACCGATTATATTTCGCACGCCATCCTTTCGGCGGTCTCGGTATTGGTTATTGCCTGCCCCTGTGCACTGGGATTGGCTACGCCTACCGCTTTGATGGTAGGTATCGGACGGGCAGCCAGTCAGCACATCCTGATAAAAGATGCAGTGGCGCTGGAACAAATGCGAAAGGTCAATGTAGTGGTGCTCGATAAGACGGGAACACTCACTGAAGGTCGCCCCTCGGTAGGCAGTTGGTTATGGACGCCCACCGAAGAACCCCATTACAGAGAAGTGCTGTTGGCAGCCGAGTTAAAATCAGAACATCCCACGGCAGGCGCCATTATTGAAGCCTTGCAGGCCGATGAGAAGATAGTCCCGGCACAACTCACCGGCTTTGAGAGCCTGACGGGTAAAGGTATCCGGGTTACTTACCAGGCAACCTCCTATTGGGTAGGCAGCCACAAACTGCTGAAAGATTTTAATGCGTTGCTTACCGATGAGATGGCTGCCCAGGTGGTTGCTGCCGAGTCGGCAGGAAGCAGCGTGGTATATTACGGACGGGGTGATGAACTGTTGACAGTAATAGCCATTACCGATAAAGTAAAGCCTACTTCGGGACAGGCGGTGTACGAGTTACAGCAGCAAGGCATTGAGGTGTATATGCTTACCGGCGATGGCGAACGTACCGCTTCTACCCTCGCCCGCCAGTTAAACATCGACCGCTTCATGGCCGATGCGCTTCCTGACGATAAAGAAGACTTTGTACGCGAATTGCAATTACAAGGAAAAGTTGTAGCGATGGTAGGCGATGGCATTAACGATTCACAAGCCCTTGCTTTAGCCGATGTGAGTGTAGCCATGGGTAAAGGAACCGATATTGCGATGGATGTGGCGATGGTAACCCTGATGACGTCAGACCTCTCCCTGCTACCCAAAGCTTTCGATATTTCCAAACGTACCGCGCGGCTCATTCACGAGAACCTTTTCTGGGCATTTATCTACAACCTTATTGGCATTCCCGTGGCAGCAGGTATCCTGTACCCGGATTTCGGCATCTTGCTGAATCCCATGATTGCCAGTGCGGCCATGGCTTTCTCCAGCGTATCGGTAGTGCTTAACAGTTTGCGGCTGGGGAGGCTAAGTCTTTCGGTATTCCAACGGCGTCATACCTACGTACCGGCGGAAGTACTTCCCAAAGAATGAAGCGCTCGGGAAATTGAGTGAATAAGCAACCTCCTGGATAGTCATCCGGGAGTTTTTCAATTTGGTTTTAGCATCCATAATCACTACCGAGGCAATAATATCGAGCACATTCTTGTTGGTTACCGTTTTAACCGTTGTGCTCAGGTGTTGTAGGGAGACGCCCATTGCATCGGCATAGAACTGTGCCTTGCGTTGGTTCTTATAGTGTTTGGATATGAGTTGAATAAGTTCCTTGCATATTTCTTCCCGGCGGGTAATGGTGCGCATTTTTAACCCTTTTGATTTGTATATTAACCGTATACCTAATAAAATAGATTGGAGGGAAGAGGCGGCTAATTCAGTATATTCACTTACTGTTTTATTCCGGGTAAGGCGTTCCAGTAAGGAAAAATAATCCTGATAGTACAGGGCCGCATCATTGCTCAGTGTCAATACGGGGCTTCCCACCATTTTGTGGAATACCTCGGCCATTACGTTGATGGGATTCACCCGCTGGGTAGTTTCGGGCGAGAAGCAAGCTACGGAAAGAAAGGTTCCTTCTTCGGGAGATTTAAACTCAACCACAATTCCTGGAAATAGAGCCAGCAAGTCGTTAGGTCCCAACTTGTAATCGGTGGTATTCACTGTTAATTCTACTTCTCCGCTTATACATATAAGTACGGCACTAAAGTTAAGGCGGTAAGGTTGTAGGTACGAGTCGACGGTTTGCTTCGTCACCGTGGTATCACAATAAAACTCACCGGGTATTTTCAGTTCGGCAATATCAATATTCATTGCAATTATGCTAATTGGTTGTTACAAAAGTACTTCTTTATTTGCATTCTAAAGAATATACCTGCCCGTATACGTTGCTTTTTTTAAAAAATGTCTATTTATTAAATAATTTAAGCCTTTCGGGCAGACTATTTAATGCCTAATTTTGTTCTATTAATACTAACACTTCAAAAACCTTACCAATGAGTATGATAAAAACTCTCCAGAACTCTATTTTATGCCTGCTGTTAACGGCCGTTATTGCAGCGTGTAGTGGCGATTCCAATTACCCCGGGCCTGCTCCCGAGGTAGTAAATGCAGCCTATTTTAGCGGAGGCAGCGCTTCGGGATATAATTTACGGTTATCTTATAGTGGTACAGAATGGGCGGGCAAGGAAGCCCGTTTTTATACCGATGACGGTATCACGGCAACCATCACCTTAAAGAATATAATTCCGGGCGAAGAATATACCACCCTGGAAGTAAATCTGGAACCATCTGCCGATTCGTATCTGTTTAGCGGGGTTGCTACCACAAATAGCGGATGTACGGTAAATTATGACGGTACAGTATACTCGTCATACCTTATCCTGAGTTTGGCTACCGTACAGCCTAATCACCTGCTTATGGGAGATTGGAACTTAGCTCCTATCGATATGGATCAAGCTACCGGAGCCATACATTCCATGCCCGTGCGGGTAACCTGGGAGGCATCGGGCGAAGCGGCTGTTCCGGCAGCACAAATGGCTATGTTCCTGTCGAGCCTTGGTAGCTCGTATCTGCAAAATTTCCTGCAGGGCATCAAGTTCCATGCAGATGGCAATATCGTTGCCACCTACCGTTCGGCACAGTCGGACAACGGTTGGCAAACATCTCCTATTAATATATGCCTGTATTATGTAAAGAATGGGAAACTGTATGTAGAGCCCGATATTCGCATGATTACCGCCCTTGTGCAACAAAACAAGGCAGACACCAAACTCGATTTGGGTGATGTGGATGTGATGCAGCTCATCAGTTTGCTTACCCAGGTTTTGCAATGGGGACAAGAGGGAATCCCGGTTACCATCCGCGAGAATGACAACGGCACTATCTCCCTCTTCTTAGAGAAAGCCGCCATTGTGCCCATTATCTCCGTACTGCCGTTACTCATGGATTACCTCCCGCTTAACGAAACAACGGCGGCTATGGCAACCGGACTCATAGAACAGATTAACGCACTGTTGCCACTCACTACCCGTTTGGAGGTAGGAATCGACCTTAGTAAATAATCAAACAACGTAAGAATGAAGAAACTATACCTGTTTATACTCGCATTAGTAGTTGTGAATACCATTTGGGCACAACAGAAAGTAAAAGGAATTATCTACGATGCAGCCGACAACAACACGCCACTCATTGGCGCCAGTGTATATTATACCGATAAGGGAGGTACGCATGGAACCATCTCGGACATTAACGGTGCATACGAACTCGATGTACCCGAAGGAGGCGTAGTGCTTATCTGTAGTTACCTGGGTTACGATACGCAGAACATTTCACTGATAATCAGCCGCCGCGGAATTACACAAAACATCTACCTGAAGCCTACGGTGAATGCATTGGACGAGGTAGTAGTCAGCGTAGGGCGCTTTGAACAAAAGCTCAGCGACATTACCGTATCCATGAATGTATTGAAGGCTGCCGACATTGCCCGGCAAGACCCGTCGGACCTGCGCGCCACCCTGGCAACCATTCCCGGCGTAGAGATAACGGACAAGCAACCCTCTATACGTAGCGGAAGCGGTTGGACATACGGTGTAGGTAGCCGCACGCTGATTATGGTCGACGGTATGTCGGTACTTACTCCGGGCGTGGGCGAAATAAACTGGAACTCCATTCCGATGGAGAACATCGAACAGGTGGAGGTTATTAAAGGAGCTTCATCGGTACTGTACGGTTCGTCGGCACTGAATGGTATTATCAACGTGCGTACCAGTCGCCCGGGATTAGAACCTACCACGCGGGTAAACCTGTATCTGGGTTTCTATGGCAACCCTGCCAGGGAGAGTAACAAGTGGTGGAACTCCGATTCCTGGAAGAATGATAAGTTTCCCGTGAAGCCCATGCTGCGTGATAACCTGCTTTCGGGCGTAAATAGCCCTATCTATGAAGGATTCGACATTTCGCACACACGCCGTATCGGTAATTTTGATGTATCGGGGGCGCTTGACTGGTTTGCCGATGAAGGATACCGGGAAAAGGACTTCAACCGCCGCTTACGGTTGGGCGGAAGCATAACCTATCACGACCCCAATGTGCAGGGACTTAACTACGGTGCCAACGTAAACTTCCTCTCCAATAAATATGGCGACTTCTTCCTGTGGCGTTCGCCCGACGAAGCTTACCGCCCCTCGCCCATGAGTAACATGGGGCGCGAGGGTAATACGTTTTATATAGACCCGTTCGTGAACTACTCCAATGCTAAAAACAATACCACGCACCGCATCAAGGGACGCTTCTTTAACCGGGCCGATAAGTTGGTTACTTCGCCTACCGACCTGCAACTGGCAGACATTGCAACCAACATGGGTATGAACGTCAGCCAACTGATGGGCATGAGCCAGGCCGACCTGGTACGCATGGGTTCTACCTTGGTACAACCGTTGTGGAAGCAAGACCTGAGCGGATTTATGAATGCATTGGGAAACATAGGCAAAGAACTGTTTCCCACAGCTACATCCGCCGATTACATGGACCTTATTGCCTGGGCCATGGCACGCCAACCCCTACCCTTTGGCGACGGTGATTTGGATGTAAACAAGATTATAAACTGGTTGGGTTCCGAACCTACCGTTACGAACGTTAATCAGAAGTCGGACAAGACGTTGCTGTACAACCTGGACTATCAGTTCTCCAAGACATACGACGGTGGTACACAACTTACCGCCGGAGCTACCTACGAGCATATATATGCCCGTTCGGCCAACATGGCCACCAGCCACCAGAGCGATAATGCAGCCCTCTTCTTTCAATACGATAGAAAGTTTTGGGACAAGCTGAATCTTTCGCTCGGCGTGCGGTTGGAGTACTACCGTGTGGACGACCATTACAAGGAGGCGCAAACCCGGGTGCTGGGAATGGATATGCCCTTTAAACCCGTATTCCGTGGCGGATTGAACTACCAGTTGGCCGATTACAGCTTCCTGCGCGCCTCCTTCGGACAAGGATACCGCTATCCGTCGCTTACCGAAAAGTACATCCGCAGGGATATTGGCGGTATTGGCGGTTATCCCAACAACAAGCTGAAAGCCGAAAGCGGATTTAATGCCGAGATTGGTTTCAAACAGGGATATAAGTTGGGACCGTTCAAAGGATTCATCGACGTGGCAGGTTTCTACACCCAGTACAAGGATATGATTGAGTTCAACATCGGTTTGTTCAACAACGACACATACGAGTATGTAGATAACCTGATGCAGGTAGTATCTATGTTGCTGGCCGGACAAACACCCGGCATCGGCGCGCAGTTCTCTAACGTGAGCGATGCCCGCATTTATGGGGTAGACTTTTCTGTGATGGGATTGTGCGAGTTTGGCCCATCCAGCCGGTTGACCTATAACCTTGGGTATGTATTTACCCAGCCCGAGGATATGAATTACAAGGAAACCAACGCCAAAGAAGCAGCCTATACCGACCCGTTGCAGTTTAAATCCAAGTCGAACAACTCCAAGTACCTTAAGTACCGCCAGAAGCATTCGCTCAAAGGTGTGTTCGATTTTGAATGGAAGCGCATCAGCCTGGGTACCAACCTGCTGTGGCGTAGTAAAACCCTGGCGGTAGACTACTTCATGGTTGACGAACGCACCAAAGCCGAGCCCGACATCATGGATTATGTACGTAACCTGCTCTTTGGCGACCTGCACAGTTACTGGATGGATAACAACAAAGGCGCCTTTACAATGGATTTACGTGCCGGTGTAAAAGTATCCAACCACTTCCAGGTACAGTTCAACGTAAACAATGTATTTAACAAGGAGTACTCTTTCCGTCCCATGGATGTATCGGCTCCCCGCACGTTTGTAATGCAGGTAACGGCTAAGTTCTAAAAAAAATGTGTATGTTTGCCGGTATGGAAACAACAACAATCGACTGGGGACTGATTCCCTACCCTGAAGCCTGGAACAAGCAGACACAATGGTTTGACGGCGTAGTACAGGCTAAGCAAAACGGAACACCCTACGTGAACCGTATTATCCTGTGCGAGCATCCGCATGTGTACACGCTGGGGCGCAGTGGTAAAGATGGTAACATGCTGCTTGGCGAGGCACAACTGCAAGCCATTGGTGCTACGTTGTATCACATCGACCGCGGGGGCGATATTACCTATCACGGGCCGGGTCAGTTGGTTAGTTACCCTATTTTGAATTTAGAAGAGTTCAATCTCGGGTTGAAAGAGTACGTACATCTGCTGGAAGAAGCCGTAATCGATGTTTGCGCCTCCTACGGAATCTCTGCCGGACGTTTGGATAAAGCCACCGGCGTATGGTTGGAAGGCGATACGCCCCGTGCCCGTAAGATTTGTGCCATTGGGGTGCGCAGCAGTCATTACGTCACCATGCACGGACTGGCGTTCAACGTAAATACCGACCTGCGTTATTTCAGTTACATCAACCCTTGCGGGTTTATTGATAAAGGCGTTACTTCGCTGCAAAAAGAACTGGGGCGCGAAGTTCCGATGGACGAAGTGAAAGAACAGTTGCAGCAAGCCATCCGGGATAAATTGGTAAGAAATACTGAAAAACAGTAGAATCTTGTCAAGAGCATATTTATAGATTATTAACACCCTGTTCGGGCTTCCGGATATTATCGGCTAATCTGCCGGGATTATCAGCTAATATGGAGATATCATCTGATGAAACGAGCATTTCATCAGATGATATTTTTGTATCAGGCACAAGTAAGAAGGAGTTCCGGGTAAACTCTCTGGGTTTAGGGGTAAAACCCAGGGAGTTTTGCCCCTAAACTCAGTAAGAGTTGAGCCAAAACTCAGGGAGATGAACCCCAAAACCCGGAAGGTTTTACCCCGAAACTCAGTACCTTTCGGAGTCAGGTTCCGGCAGGGCACAAAAAAAGGGAGCACGTGGCTCCCCTATTTTATCGGTAGTATAAATTGAATACACTTTATCATTACTCAACAAAGATACTACTTTCCGCTGACAAATGCAAATGCACTGCTTACTTTAAATATGTAACACCAGCTAAAAAAGAGGTTACATCAAAAGAATGTTATCCGGATAAGACAGCTTATCTTTGTCTCCACACATAATCAATAAAAAATGAAAAATACGATTGTAGCGGTAACCGCGGTTTGCAGTTTGCTATTGTGCGGTTGCGCGGGAAGCAAACAGATACAAACCACCTTTACCAATCCGGTGATTTATGCCGACGTACCCGATATGGATGTAATCCGTGTAGGAAGTGATTATTATATGGTAAGCACCACCATGCACCTGATGCCCGGTGTACCCATCATGCAATCTAAAGACCTGGTAAACTGGAAGATTATCAGCTACGTAGTACCCGAGATAAATGACAGTCCGGCATATAACCTGGAGGGTGGAAATGTGTACGGGCAAGGACAATGGGCAACCTCGCTCCGCTACCACAACAACAAGTTCTATGTGCTCTTTGCCACCAACCGTCCACAGAAAACGTATATTTACAGTGCCACCAACCCTGCCGGGAAGTGGGAAAAGGTAATGGACCTGAATGAACTGTGCCACGACACATCGTTATTTTTCGACGATGACGGCAGGATATACATTGCCGGTGGCTCAGGTAATATCCGTTTACGGGAGTTGAAGAGCGACCTCTCGGGCATTAAAACAGACGGCGTAAACCTGGAAGTAATCAACGGAGGGCAACGCAATCTGAAAGGCTTGCTCGAAGGTACACACCTCTGCAAATACAACAACAAATACTACATGTTCCTCATTTGGTGGCCCGCCGGAGGTATACGTACCGAAGTTGCCTTCCGCTCCGAAAAGATAGAGGGTCCTTACGAGCAACAGGTTATCCTCTGCAACGACATGGACCGTAAAGGCGCCGGTGTAGCACAGGGATGCCTCATTGATACACCCGACAAACAGTGGTACGGATTCCTGTTTCAAGACCGTGGTGCGGTAGGCCGGGTACCGGTGTTAATGCCTTGCCGGTGGGAAAACGGATGGCCGATGTTGGGCGATGCAGATGGAAAAGTACCCTTGGTAATGCCCCTGCCGGTAGCCGGACAAGCACCATCTCCGCTGGTAATCAGCGACCATTTTAACTCGCCTGCCCTGGCGCTGAACTGGCAATGGAACCACAATCCGGACAACAGCCTGTGGTCGCTCACCGAACATACCGGTTACATGCGATTGAAAACCGGCAAAGTGGTGCAAAGCATCTTCGAAGCTCGTAACATGCTGTCGCAACGTACCGAAGGTCCTGCCTGCCGGGGTGTGGTATCCATGGATGTATCGCACATGCTGGATGGCGACCGGGCCGGACTAAGTGCCTATTGTTCCGAACCGGGTATTATCTCCGTTCAGCAAGAAGGAGATAAGAAATACCTTGTGATGATTGACCGGGATACGGAAAAGCAGCGGGTGGAACTTACCCGGGATATAGTTTACCTGCGGCTGGACTGCGATTTCAACAACGGAACGGACAAGGCAAAATTTTACTACAGCCTGGATAACTCAAACTGGCTATTGCTGGGAACCGAGTTCCAAATGGTGTATAACCTCAAGCATTTTATGGGAAACCGCTTTGGTATCTTCAATTATGCCACCAAAACCCCGGGAGGATACATCGATATTGACTTTTTTGAATATACCCGGGTGCAATGTATCACAGAGAAAGATTCCTGAAACATTTTGAGTTGTTCACTTAAATGGTATGAGTTATATTTGCAACAGTAAATTAATCACTACACACTTATGATTAGAATTATATCCACCCTTTTGCTATCGGTATATGTATTGGCAGTACAAGCACAAACAAACAATAGCAGTCGTATAGTAACCGATACGCTTTACAGCGAAGTGCTGAAAAGCAAGCGGGCTTACACGGTATATCTACCCAAAAACTTCCAACAGGATACTTCCCGTAAATACCCGGTCTTGTATCTGCTGCACGGTATGTGGGAGAATAACTCCGTATGGGGCAACCGGGGACATGTAAAAGATGTCATGGACCGTCTTACTGCCGGTAACGAAGCTTGTGAAATGATTATTGCCACCCCGGATGCCGGTGGAGGCGATCCTAATGTGTTTCAGAACGGGTATTTCGACATGAACGGCTGGAAGTATGAAACATTCTTCTACACAGAATTCTTACCCTTTATCGAGAGTAAATACCGGGTAACTGGCGATAAGCAACACCGGGCCATCGGCGGACTCTCCATGGGCGGAGGTGGTGCTACTGCCTACGGACAACGGCATCCCGATATGTTCTGCGCCGTGTACGCCATGAGTGCCTTGATGAGTATACCTGAGCAGGGAGCAGCGAGGTTCGACGACCCCAACGGCAAACTGGCCATTCTCACCCGCTCGGTTATCGACAATAGTTGCATCCGGTTTGTGAGTGAAGCAGATGACAAACGCAAGGAACAGTTACGCACCGTTGCCTGGTTTGTAGACTGCGGCGACGATGACTTCCTGCTGGAACGTAATACGGAGTTTTACTATGCCATGCGCAATGCCAATATTCCCTGTCAGTTGCGCGTACGCGACGGCGGACATGACTGGGAATACTGGCATTCGGCACTTTATATCTGTTTGCCGTTTGTTACACGCACTTTTGGAATTACTTACTGAATTGCCACCAATCGAAGTTGAAGAGCTTGCATCCTTTTCGTCCCTTGAATACAAAATAGAGGTCGTGCACACCTATAACCGGTTGTATAAGATTCGTCTTAAGGCTCTCCCAGCATTCCCATCCACCGGTATGCGGAACTACTAATTGGGCAATCAGTGTACCTTCAATGCTATCGGTTCGGCTCCACCCGCTGGTATGGGTTGAGTGTACCTACCGAAGCAAGCAACCAGATACCTGCACTGATTTTGAAGTTTGTTTTCATGAGTTATCGATTTCATTCTTTTTTCCGGGTTGCATACATACCAATGGTGCTTCCTGTAAAACCACCCGCATTGGCTGTAGAAAGATAGCGTGCATCTATATCCTTGCACAGCAGTTCCCACTTCCCATCTTTCAGCGAATAATAGAAGTCGTAGTGCAAGCCTTTAGAGATTACTTTCAAACCAATCGATGTTATATTATCGATGTTGCGCAAAGCCAAAGTGTCGGTACCCTCTACTCCTATCTTATTGAGAAATACTGATTTTTGCCGGTCCGGTTGATTTACTCCCAAAAAGTACTGGTGAGTTTCGTCCTTAAACAGAAGTAAGCCGGCAGCATTGTTTGCATCTTTGGGGTCAAAGAGCAACTGTGTAGAGCATTCAAACTTGTGATGTTGCATACGACGGCTTATAAAAGCGGGAGTTTTCTTTTCAGTAGCGCTTACCTCAGCACAATGCAAGGTGAGGAATCCGGGCGTAGCGGTCAGTGAATAAAGGTCGCTACCCGGTGTACGGAGCGTCATCCACTCCATTCCTAACGTGGTAGCATCAAACGTATCTGAACAGGTAAAATTACCGAATGTAGTGTTCTCGGCACGTTTCACTCCGTCGCGTTTTATCACCATAGGAATTACATCATTGCCTTGTGTAATGTACGGAAAACCGTCATCACTCCATTTTACCGGCATCAGGAACGTTTCACGTCCCAGGTTCTCGAATGCGTTGTTTATGGGTCGGCAAGCCAGGAAGAAAGCCCACCAATCGCCCTCTTTAGCCTGAATAAGGTCGGCATGGCCGGCACAGGTAATGGGGTTGGGACGGTCGCCGCTCAGGTGACGTTGAGTAAGGATGGGATTCTTTTCCCACGATTTGAAGGTACCCATCGGAGCATCACCCTTGAAAATAACTTCCGAGTGCCAACCACCCGTTCCGCCTTCGGCCGACATCAAAAAGTAGGTACCGTTTATTTTATAGAGGTGCGGACCTTCAATCCAGATGGGTTTTTCTTCGGGGCGGCAGCCTTTATCAACCAAGACTTTGCGCGGGCCGAATGTCTTATCGGTTGCAACGTCAAACTGTTGCACACGGATGGCGCGATGACCGTCATATTCGGGTTTTCCTTCGGGATCGTCGTTATTTACAATGTATCCTTTGCCGTCTTCATCGAAGAAGAAAGAGGGATCGATACCTTTTACATCGGGCAACCAGATGGGGTCGGACCAAGAACCGAAGGGGTCTTGTGTTTTTACAAAGAAATTACCGCCGCCTACATTGGTGGTAATCATGTAATATGTTTTGTTGTGTGGGTTATATTCAATGGCCGGAGCAAAAATACCTCCACTTACATGCTGTCCAATCATATTTACCAACTGCGACGGACGGTCGAGCACATGCCCTATCTGCTTCCAGTTTACCAGGTCCTTGCTATGGAAGATGGGTACACCCGGAAAATAAGTAAAAGTGGAGGTAACCAGGAAATAATCTTCGCCATTGGTACAGATACTGGGATCAGAATACCATCCCGGCAGGATAGGGTTGTAAAAATACTCTTGTCCGGGAAGCGGGTTGTTGGCATAATAATCGTCCATACCTTCGTAGGTAAAGGAGTCGAATAAAGCAACCGATTTTCCGATAGCCGGTACTCCTGTATTTGACTTCAGCGAGGTGCCGGAGCAAGAAGAATTACCGATACCCACCGATAATAACAGCAGGGGAACAAGCTTTGCGAGGGAATGTTTTTTCATAATAACTTTATTTGAATTGTATTTGTTGTGACAACCCTTATCAAGGGCTGGTGTGTTCTTTAATGCAAAGGTATAAAATGGATAATTACCTTTGACAGGTTTATGTTACACGTATTCCCTCTGATGTTACATGCTTTAGAATAATGTTACATAAACTTTGTGTCAGCGTACATAAGCCTTTGCAACAGATAGCAAATCAACAGATTACCCTTTTCAGGGTTGTCGAAATATATTCCTGATTAAACATAACAAAAAGTTCCATGCCCGGAAACCTTTTGTTCCAACCGCATGAAACTTTTAGTTTCAGTAGGAGAAACTCTTTGTTTCACTCCTTGAAACTGTTGGTTTCGCTCTTAAAACCGGCAGTTTTGCTCCTGAAACCAGTGGTTTACCTGATGAACCGTTGGTTTTATCTGCTGAAACGAACTGAGTATAGCCTGTCACTAATGGCGAATCACCTCGGAAATGGCGAATGAATGGCGAATCAAAAAGGGATTCGCCATCGATTATTTTACTGATTAACAGCTTGGTAAGTTCAAAAAGATGGCGAATGGCGAATCAAATCGCATTTTTCGCTCATGGAGGATATTATTTCTCTTTGGTTTCTTTCACAAACTCCGCCTCGTACTTAAACTTGCGGAAACCTTTCTGAATGGTTTCAATGTTAGTTTTCTCGGCATCGTAGGTAATGGTAACAGTTTTGGTCTTTACATCGGTTTTCACGCCTTTCAGACCTTTCTCAAACTTGATATTGCTGGTAACTTTGCGCTCGCAGTTTTCGCAGTGCATCTGGTCTACCTTGAATACAGCGGTGCGGATATCTTTTGCCAGTACACTTACGGTGGTTACCAACATCAGGGCTACTAAAGCCAACATTCTTTTTGCTTTCATACTTTTATGTATTGATTGATTAAATTCTGGGTAAGTTATATCGCAACCCGATGTACGCCTTGGCGCCATGAATGGGGCCCCACACCATGGTAGAGTCGAAGTTGTCGCCCCACGGATGAGCGGCATCTATAATCGGATTTTTTTGCTTGAAGTTAGTCAGGTTCTCGCCTCCCACATAGATTGACCAGTTGCGGAAGTAACGGGTAATCTGTGCGCTTACCTGCTCTAAGGCACCGTAACGGGCATCCCACGAAGGTGCATCGTTGAGGGTGTACGGCGTAGGCATGCGCCCGCCACCGTTGAGTTGCAAGGTAGCATCGAATTGCCACAGCCCGAGCGGTGTTTGATACGAGGCGCTGAGCAATCCTTTGTATTTACTGGTAAGCGATTTTTCCATGAGCGTGCCGTTAATGGTGGTCTTTACATCGGTTAAGCGCCAGGCGGCTGTTAACGTAAAGCCCTGGAAAACGGGATAACTGGCTTCTGCCTGGAATACCTGCGAGTACGAACGTCCGTCGAGGTTACCAAACGATACCTGATGCGGATTGCTATCCATATCTACCACCAGTTGGTTGAGGAAGTCGGTATAATAATACTCCACGTTGAAGTTAAGTGTGCGTCCAAATAGTGGAATATAGGTAGCAATGCTTGCTCCGTAGTTCCAGGCTTCCTCCTGTTCCAGGTGGTCGGCAATAAGTACCTGACGGCTGCTTGCCAGCAGGTAGTTGTTCTCTGCCAATACCTGGTTACTGCGATACCCCTTCCCTGCCGACAGACGGAAGTGGATGTACTCGTTGGGATTATACTTGATGTGCGCACGCGGTGTAATGAAGAAACCGTACTCACTGCTGTGGTCGCCTCGGATGCCACCCATCAGTACCAACTTATCGTCTAAATTATAGGTGTATTGCAGGTACGCACCGTACACGGCTTCGCGGGCAAAGGCGGGTGTAAGCGGTTGGGCAACATCGTTAGTAAGGCGGTAATGCTGATCGTACCCGTCGTAATTAAAGCTAAGTCCGGCAGACAAGCTGTGGCGTTTGCTTAATTCTGTTTCGAAGAGCAGTGAGGCGTAGGCATTACTCTCGTCCACATTATATTTTTTGAATCCGTACGTAGCATCCTGATCGTGCCAGGTTCCTTGCAGGATAAGCGCCAGGTTGGTATTGTGTTCCTTATTAAATATGAATGCATTCTTGGTAAAGAACTCATAACGGTTGGTGCGGATGCCTATTTCGTATAAGTTAGCTGCTTGCATTTGCGTGCTCCCGTGGTTCACTTGTCCGCTGTTACGTTCTTCCGATAAAGCTTTGATACCGGCCTGAAATACATAATTATCACCCATATATGCCCAACGGTTCCATACATTGTATTGCTCTACCTGCGGAATATCGGCAAAACCATCGTTATTGGCATCGTGCGCTTTGGTTTCGTTTTCGTAATGCGCCAGCAGCGAGGTGCTCCACCGGGGCGACAGTTTCAGCGTGGCATCGGCATTGGCTTCGTACCGTTGGGTGCTGCTTGCAAAAAGATTGGCCGAGAACCAATCGGCTTCGGGCAGTTGCGGTTTCTTGAATTCTACATTGATTTGTCCGGTAATCGACTCGTATCCGTTCTTTACCGACGAACTTCCTTTGCTTACCTGTATGCTCTGCATCCACGGACCGGGCACATACCCCAATCCGTACGGTGCGGCGGCTCCGCGGTAGTTGGGGATGTTCTCCGTCATCATCTGCACGTAGGTTCCCGACAGGCCCAACAACTTAATCTGCTTGGCTCCCGTAGCGGCATCGGCATAACTCACATCTACTGAAGGGTTGGTGGTAAAACTCTCGCCCAGGTTACAGCAGGCGGCACGGCTCAGTTCGGCACTGCTTATCATATCTTCGTTGAGAATATTGGAACGTAGTTTCAGGGTTCCCAGTTTACGACCTACCACCTGCACATCTTCCAATTCAACGCCTTCGCGCAATATTACATGAAGTTCTTTTGATTTACCTACTAATATAGTATCGTTGGTAAAGCCCACGAAGCTGAAAACCAACCGGTCTTCCTTGCTTCGTTGCGCAATAGAGAAGTGTCCTTCGGCATTGGTGCTTACCCCATCGGTAGCATGCAACCAGTATACATGTACACCGGGAAGCGGTTGCCCGGCGGTATCTTTTACCGTTCCCCGAACCTGCGCAGAGGTGGTATGAGCCGGCAATAGCCCTAAGAAAGGAATCAGTAAATGGTAGAATCTTTTCATCATAGCGCACAAAGATAGCGAGATTGCAAGGAGTAAGTTATTAAATTTTCTTTTTTGTTAGCCGTTTTCGTTAATAGTTTCTATATTTGTCGGACATGTAAACGTGGTAATTTGTTATTGAAACTAAAAAACTACCCAATGAAAAAGCAATATGTAAGCATGCTCGCCATTATACTTTCGGCAAGCGGTTTTTTGTTTTCTTGTGGTGACAAGAAGAAAAATACAGGAGCGTTAGAGTTTGACAGCATCCAGGTAAATAGAACAGCCCATCTCTTTGGCGATACTGCCAAGCCGGCATGTAACCTGGTTATCAGTGTGGAGTATCCCGTTAAGTCGACAGACGCCGCACTTAAAGACACTTTGCTGAGGTACATCCTCTCCGAATGTTTCGGCGATAAGTACTCTCCTCTTGCAGCCGATGCCGCCGCAGCCGAATATACCAATAATTATGTAGCCGACTATAAAAACGATTGCGAAGCTACGTATGCCGAAATGGCTAAAGAGAATCCCGATAAGGATATGATTGGGCATTGGTATGCTTATTACAAGTCGATTAAAGGCAATGTACAACTGTATGAAAAGAATCTGCTGGTGTACAAAAACTACCAGGAAGAATATACCGGAGGCGCTCACGGCATGTACGCCACCCATTTCCTTAATTTAGACCTGAGTACTTTGAAGCCTTTGCAGTTGGACGACCTGTTTGATACGCCCGACTACCGCGAAGTGCTTACCGACCTTATCTGGAACCAACTCATGGCCGAACACAAGGTTACCACCCACGAAGCCCTTGAAGACCTGGGATTTGGTGTAACCGGTGAAGTTGCCCCGATAGAGAACTTCTACCTGAGCAAGGACGGTATCACCTTCTTTTATAATGTGTACGATATTGCTCCTTACGTAAACGGCCCGGTACAGGTTACCATTCCGTACGTAATGATGAACAAGATAATGGGTGCACACCCCATCCTTAAAGAATTGCAGGCGCAATAAACAACCACCCACATAAACAGATAGATGGATATTATTCTGAAATACTTTCCGGATCTGACGGAAGAGCAGCGTGAACAATTTGCTGCTCTTTACGATTTATATGCAGACTGGAACTCAAAGATAAACGTCATTTCACGCAAAGACATTGAAAACCTCTACGAGCGACACGTGCTACACTCCCTGGGTATAGCTAAAGTTATCCGCTTCCGTCCCGGTACTACGGTGATGGACCTGGGAACGGGTGGCGGCTTTCCGGGTGTTCCGTTGGCTATCCTCTTTCCGGATACGCACTTCCATTTGGTAGATAGCATCGGTAAGAAGGTAAAGGTAGCCAACGAGGTGGCTAACGCCATCGGGCTGAAGAATATCAGCTTTCGCCATGCGCGCGCCGAGGAAGAGAAGCAACAATTTGACTTTGTAGTGAGCCGTGCCGTGATGCCGTTGGCAGATTTGATAAAGATTGTGCGCAAAAACATCTCGTCCCGCCAGCAGAACGCATTACCCAACGGGTTAATCTGCCTAAAGGGCGGCGAGTTGGCTAACGAAACCATGCCGTTTAAGCACCAGGTAACCATGCACGACCTGGCAGGCGACTTCAGCGAAGAGTTCTTTGAGACCAAGAAGGTAGTATATGTACCCCTGTAAGATAAACAGACAAACGTCATGAAAATAAAAAGATTTGAATTCAATATGTTTCCCGTAAACTGTTACGTGTTATGGGACGAAACCAAAGAAGCCGTGGTAATTGATCCCGGCTGCTTCTACGAAGAAGAGAAACAGAAGCTGAAAGATTTTATCACCGGCAACGGATTGAAGGTAAAAGAAGTGCTTAATACACACCTGCACCTGGATCATATCTTCGGCAACCCGTTTATGTTGCAGGAATTTGGCCTCCATGCCCGTGCCAACCAGGCCGATGAATTCTGGTTGGAAAGTGCGCCCAAGCAGAGCCGCATGTTTGGCTTCCAACTGAAAGAAGAGCCCGTTCCGTTGGGTGAGTACCTGCACGATGGCGATACGGTTACCTTTGGCAATACCACCCTGGAAGCTATCCACGTGCCCGGACACTCACCGGGAAGCCTGGTATTCTACTGCAAGGAAGACAATTGCATGTTCTCCGGCGACGTATTGTTTCAAGGCAGCATAGGCCGTGCCGACCTTACCGGCGGTAACTTTGACGAGCTGCGCGAGCACATCTGCAGCCGCCTCTTTGTACTGCCTAACGAAACAGTGGTATATCCGGGACACGGTGCTCCTACCACCATCGGCATTGAGAAAGTAGAGAATCCCTTTTTCAGATAAATAACATCTTTAAAACCCTATCTAATATGACTACCAATTCTTTAGCTTGCCGCCATATCGGCATCACTTCGGCCGATGCCGAACGTATGCTTCGCAAAGTAGGTGTGGTTACCCTCGACGAGCTGATAGACAAGACCATTCCCGGTAACATCCGCTTACCGGAAGCATTGGACTTGCCCGCTCCGCTTACCGAATATGAATATGCTAAGCATATAGCTGCACTGGCTGCACGTAATCAGGTATTTACCTCATACATCGGGATGGGATGGTACAACACCATTACCCCGGCAGTGATTGTGCGTAATGTATTTGAGAATCCGGTGTGGTACACCTCATATACTCCTTACCAGGCCGAGGTGTCGCAGGGACGCCTGGAGGCTTTGATGAACTTCCAAACGGCGATATGCGACCTTACAGCCATGCCGCTTGCCAACTGTTCGTTGCTGGACGAAGCCACTGCTGCTGCCGAAGCGGTAGCCATGTTATATGCCCTTCGCTCACGTGCCCAGCAAAAGGCTAATGCCAATGTGGTACTGGTTGACGAAGCCATCTTCCCGCAAACGCTGGCGGTAATGACTACCCGTGCTATTCCGCAAGGCATCGAGTTGCGCGTAGGCAAGTATACCGAGTTTGAATTTACCCCCGATGTATTTGCCTGCATGGTACAATACCCCAACGGTAACGGTGAGGTAAATGAATACAGCGAACTTACCGAGAAAGCCCATGCGGCCGATTGTAAGGTAGCTGTTGCTGCCGACATCCTGAGCTTGGCTCTGCTGGTTCCTCCCGGTGAGTGGGGTGCCGATGTGGTATTCGGAAGCATGCAACGACTGGGTATTCCGTTGTTCTACGGCGGTCCGTCGGCAGGTTACTTTGCTACCCGTGACGAGTACAAGCGTAATGTACCGGGACGCATCATCGGTTTGAGTAAAGACAAGTACGGCAAACGTTGCTTCCGCATGGCATTGCAAACCCGTGAGCAGCACATCAAACGTGAAAAGGCTACTTCGAACATCTGTACCGCACAGGCTTTGCTGGCAACTATGTCGGGATTCTATGCCGTATATCATGGCGAAGAAGGTATCAAGGAGATAGCCTCACGCATCCACGCTACTGCGGTTTACCTGGAAAAACAAATCAGCAAGTTGGGCTTTGAGCAAACCAACAAGCAATACTTCGACACCCTACGATTTACGCTACCCGATACCATTGCTGCCAAACAAATGCACACCATTGCTTTAAGCAAGGAAGTAAACCTGCGTTACTTTGACAACGGTGATGTGGGCGTAAGCATTGACGAAACTACCGATGCCGCCGCCGCCAATACCTTGCTCTCTATCTTCAGCATTGCTGCAGGTAAAGATGTAGCGAAGATTGAAACCATTCCGAACGCCTCTGTTATCAATAAAGAGCTGAAACGTAAGAGTCGTTACCTCACCCACGAAACATTTACCAAGTACCATACCGAAACGGAAATGATGCGTTACATCAAACGCCTCGACCGCAAGGATATTTCGTTGGCACAATCCATGATTTCCTTGGGTTCGTGCACCATGAAGCTGAACGCTGCTTCCGAGTTGCTTCCGCTTACTCTGCCGGGATTGGCCAACATACACCCGTTGGTACCTGAAGAGCAAGTGCCCGGTTATCAGGAACTCATCCACAATCTGGGCAAGTACCTGGCTACCATTACCGGATTTGCCGGAACCAGTTTGCAACCCAACTCGGGAGCAAGCGGCGAGTATGCCGGATTACGCGTGATTGGCAGTTACCTGGAAAGCATCGGACAGGGACACCGTACCAAAGTGCTTATCCCTGCATCGGCTCACGGAACTAACCCTGCTTCGGCCATCCAGGCAGGTTTTACCACCATTACCTGTGCTTGCGACGAACAGGGTAATGTTGATATGGCCGACCTCCGGGCTAAAGCCGAAGCTAACCGTGACGACCTGGCCGCGTTGATGATTACCTATCCGTCTACCCACGGTATCTTCGAAACGGAGATTGTTGAAATATGCCGTATCATTCATGATTGCGGTGCCCAGATATATATGGACGGTGCTAACATGAACGCCCAGGTAGGTCTTACCAATCCGGGATTCATCGGAGCGGACGTATGTCACTTGAACCTGCACAAGACGTTTGCCATTCCGCACGGCGGAGGTGGTCCGGGTGTGGGACCTATCTGTGTGGCGAAGCATTTGCTGCCTTTCCTACCGGGACATACTCTATTTGATAACCCGCACAATCAGGTATCGGCTGCACCGTATGGAAGCGCCGGGGTGCTACCCATTACCTACGGATACATCCGCATGATGGGTGCCGAAGGACTGGCAAACTCAACCAAAGCCGCTATCCTGAATGCCAATTACCTGGCTGCTTGCTTAAACGACACATACGGTATTGTGTACCGCGGTGCCAACGGTTTTGTAGGACACGAAATGATTCTGGAGTGCCGCAAGGTACAAGAAGATACAGGTATCAGCGAGAACGACATTGCCAAACGCCTGATGGACTACGGTTATCACGCTCCTACCCTGTCGTTCCCCGTACACGGCACCTTGATGATTGAACCCACCGAAAGCGAAAGCCTGGCGGAGTTGGATAACTTCATCGATGTGATGCTCTCTATCTGGAACGAAATTCAGGAAGTAAAGAACGGTGAAGCTTCTAAGGAAGATAACGTACTGGTGAATGCTCCGCACCCCGAATACGAGGTAGTGGGCGACAACTGGGAACATGCTTATTCGCGCGAGAAAGCCGCTTACCCCATCGAAAGCGTGCGCAATAACAAGTTTTGGGTAAACGTAGCCCGTATTGACAATACGTTTGGCGACCGTAACCTGTTGCCTACCCAGTACGGTGATATTGAACCGTTCTGTCCTTGTTAGTAGTCACCCCAATAATATAATAAGGTATGAAAACAAAAAAAACGATGTCCGTTCTACTTACCGCCTGTTTGGCAGTAGGTATGTTCTCCTGTAAACCGGCTGTTCCGGCACCGGACAGTGTAAAAGGTATGGTAGCAGATGCTACGATGAATAACATTATGATTATTACCCAAACGGGGGATACAATGAACATCAGCACAATGGATGCCGATCCTGCTAAAGTACCCGGTGTACTCATCAATGACTCGGTAGAAATCTTCTACTCCAAAGAGCAGATGGGCGAAAGTGTGATTCTGAAAGCCGATAGCTTAATTATTACCGCACACTCTCCTTACTATTACATAGCAGGAACCTGGGTGATGCCTAACCCGATTAATGCCGGTGAAATGCAAGGATTTACCCTGGAACAAGGAGGTAACGCTTCATCGGTAGGAATGGCTACGTTGCTTTTCGAGAAATGGGAATTTACCGGCAGCAAACTGATGTTAACCAGCAAAAGCATTGGTAACAAGCTCACGTTTGAAGGTATCGATACCCTCCGGGTAGAGAAATTGGATGCCGATTCACTTATCTTATCTCAAAACGGTGAGGTTGTTTGGCGCCTCGGACGGAAGTAATTACCCGATAGATTAAATGAATGAAGGCTGCTTTGTATATACAAGGCAGCCTTTCTTTTGCTAAAACATAACCATCTTTGCTGCATAAGATGGTTATGTTTTGCCTAAAAGATGGAAGTGTTTTTGGAAAACACTTCCATCTTTTAGGATGATACTATTCGTGTTATTTGTTGAGATTTGTCAATTTGTCAACAAATAATCACACAATACCCATAAAATAAACTATTTATTGAATAAATGTTGCAATATCCGTTTTACTTCCTATCTTTGAGTCAGATTTGACGAGATTATAAAAACGACTTCTTACTCAAAGTCAAGTGTTTTGAGCAAATAATTACTTTATAATACTATATGGAAACAAAAACTATCGTTACGGGAGTAATTGGTGCAGATGTGCATGCAGTTGGTAACAAGATTTTAGCGTTTGCTTTGCAAGATGCAGGCTTCAATGTGATTAATTTAGGGGTGATGGTGTCGCAGGAAGAATACATCAACGCAGCACTGGAAACCAACGCTGATGCTATTGTAGTGTCGTCCCTCTACGGTCACGGAGAGATAGACTGCAACGGGCTCCGGCAGAAATGCGACGAAGCCGGACTGAAAAACATCCCTCTTCTGGTAGGCGGCAACCTCGTAGTAGGTAAACAAGACTTTTCCGAAGTGGAGAAACGCTTCCTCGACATGGGATTCACCCGCGCATATCCTCCCGGAACTACTCTGGAAACAACCATTGCCGATTTAAACGAACTCCTGGGATAACCAATCAACCATTGCCATGAAATTCCTGACAGCCGACTTCGGCAGTACATATACCAAACTAACCGCTATCGACACCCGTGAACTGCACATCGTGGGCACGGCAAGTGTGTTTACTACCATCGAAACCGATATCATGCAAGGATTTCGTGCCGCACTGGCCGGACTGGAAGCAAAGGTCGGTGCGTTTGAGTACGAACGCTTGCTGTGTTGTAGCAGTGCCGGAGGGGGACTGAAGATGGTAGCTCTCGGTTTGGTACCTGAACTGACGGCAAAGGCGGCTAAGCTGGCAGCATCGAGTGCCGGAGCAAAGGTTATCAAGACGTATGCTTTTGAGATTTCGCCCGAAGAGCAGGCAGAGATTTATGCTATCAACCCCGACCTGGTATTGCTCTGTGGAGGAACCGACGGTGGAAACAAAGAGGTAATACTTGCCAATGCCCGTAAGCTGTGCGAGATTGAACGTAACTTCTCCATCATCGTTGCCGGAAATAAAAGTGCATCGGCCGAGCTGGACGCCATCTTCCAACCTTCGGGCAAGGATTATGTGATTACCCGCAACGTGATGCCGGTGTTCAATAAACTGGATATCGAACCTGCCAAGCAGTGCATCCGTGAGCTGTTTATTCAAAAGATTATCGACGCGAAAGGGCTGAGCGGCGTGCAACAAATGGCTTCCATCGAAATCATCCCCACCCCGTTAGCGGTTATGACTGCCTGCGAACTGTTAAGCAAAGGTACTTCCACCACTCCCGGACTTGGCGACCTGTTGGCCGTCGACCTCGGAGGTGCTACCACAGACATCTACTCCATGACCGACGGCAAACCGTCACTGGATAATGTCATCGTAAAAGGATTGCCCGAGCCATACAGCAAACGCACGGTAGAGGGTGATTTGGGTATGCGTTACAGCCTGAACTCCCTGCTCG
Organism: Bacteroides sp.; assembly: GCA_031554285.1. GTDB lineage: Bacteria > Bacteroidota > Bacteroidia > Bacteroidales > Bacteroidaceae > Bacteroides. The sequence continues at coordinate 59,365 of JAVBVL010000025.1, read as the reverse complement.
ACGAAGCTGGCGTTGATGTGCTTTCACAGGAAACCAACATCGATGCACAAGCCATTCATGCGTGGGTACAACGTTGTCTCACTAATCCGGACATCATTGCCAATGCCTATACACAGGAACTGCACATAGAAGAAGCACTGGCACGAAAAGCTGTTGAGATAGCCGTAGAGCGTCATTGTGGCATCCTTGAAAGTGCTTATACCCCGTTGGGCGAAATGTTTTCGCTTACCGGGAAAGACCTTACAGAGGTTCCTTATATAATAGGTATAGGCGGTGCCATTATCAACAGCATTCATCCGGCAAAGATTCTGGCAGGTGCGCTGTACACTCCCAACAAAGCATTCTACATGAAGCCTAAGCATCCGCAATACAAGCTCGATGCCCGCTATATCTTTGCTTCGATGGGACTACTCAGCACAGTAGACCCGGAAGCTGCGTTACACATCTTAAATAAAGAATTAAAAACTATCTAACTCAAATACCATGGAAATTAAAAATCAAAAACTATCGAACGACGCTTTCTTTGCCGAGCGCAAGGAAGTTCTCCAACAATGGCCTACCGGTAAAGATGTCGATTTCGACGAAGCAGTAGCTTACCAGAAAGCCATCCCTGCATCCAAACGTTTCGGTGCCAAACTGGAACAAGCCAAGAAAGACGGTATCACGCTGATTCAACCCAGAGCCGGTGTAGCGTTGTACGACGAACATATCAAACTACTCCAATACCTGGAAGACGAAGGCGAAGCCGACCTACTGCCTACCACCATCGACAGTTATACCCGCCTAAACCGCTACAAAGAAGCTGAAGTAGGTATTGAAAAGAGCAAGGAAGGCGGACGCTCCATGTTGAACGGATTCCCCGCTGTTAACTACGGTGTAGACATCTGCCGCGTAGTAACATCGGCCTTGAAGAACCCCGTACAGGTACGTCACGGAACCCCCGATGCCCGTTTGCTGACCGAAATCTCCATAGCCGGAGGATTTACTTCGTACGAAGGTGGCGGTATCTCGTACAACATCCCCTACTCCAAGAACCACTCCATTGAACGTACCATCTCTACTTGGCAGTATGCCGACCGTTTGATTGGACTATACGAAGAAGCCGGTGTATCCATTAACCGCGAACCATTTGGTCCGTTGACCGGGACGTTGGTTCCTCCTTGTATCTCTAACACGGTAGCCGTTATTGAAGCCATTTTGGCCGCTACGCAAGGGGTAAAAGACGTAACAGTAGGTTACGGACAGTGCGGTAATATGATTCAGGACGTAGCTGCTATCCGCTCTCTGGAAATCATGACACGCAAGTACCTCGACCGTTTTGGCTTTACCGATGTACGCGTGAGCACCGTATTCCACCAATGGATGGGCGGTTTCCCGCAAGACGAATCGAAAGCATTCGGCGTAATCTCCTGGGGAGCTGCTGCTGCCGTACTGGCTAAAGCCACCAAGGTAATTGTGAAGACTCCGCACGAAGCGATGGGTATTCCTACCAAAGAAGCTAACGCTGCAGGATTAAAAGCCACCAAACAACTCACTACCATGTTGCAGGTACAAAGCTTCGTGGAAATACCCGCCGTGATTACCGAAAGCGAAATTATCATGGCCGAAATGACCTGCATATTAAATAAAGTGGAAGAACTGGGTAAGGGCGACTATGCCGTAGGCACCGTAGCGGCTTTCGAAGCAGGCGTTATCGATATACCGTTTGCTCCCAGCAAGTACAACGCCGGTAAGCTGATGCCTGCCCGCGATAACATGGGTGCTGTTCGTCTGCTGAGCTGCGGTAATGTACCATTGAGCGATGAACTGGTAGCTTTCCACAGACAAAAATTAGAAGAAAGAGGTGCCTACGAAAAACGCCCCGTAAACTTCCAGATGGTAGTTGACGATGTATATGCCATTGGTAAGGGATTCCTCGTAGGTCGCCCCACCGGAGTTAAATAATTAAATTCAAAAGAATATGAAGATAATTGATGTTATTTGTGCTCAAGGAAAAACAGGCTTTTTCTTTGACGACCAAAAGGCTATCAAAGCCGGTGCCGGACATGACGGCGCATTTTATGAAGGTAAACCGATGACCGAAGGCTTCACCGCTGTTCGTCAATCAGGTGAATCCATCTCAGTGATGTTTGTACTCGAAAACGGAGCCATCGCTCACGGTGATTGTGCAGCCGTACAATATTCAGGAGCAGGTGGTCGCGACCCGTTGTTCCTCGCTAAAGACTTTATTCCGGTAATCGAACAAGAAATTGCTCCCTTATATAAAGGTAAAGACATTACCACTTTCCGTCAAATGGCTGACATGGTAGATAAAGCTGTGAGTCCGAGTACTGGAAAGATTTATCATACCGCTATCCGTTACGGTGTAACACAAGCTTGTTTGGACGCTGTTGCCAAGAGCCAGCACAAACTCATGGCACAGGTAGTAGCCGACGAATACGGCACAACTATCTCTGATACCATTATTCCCATCTTCTCACAATCGGGTGACGATCGTTACATGAATGCCGACAAGATGATTATGAAAGGCGCCAATGTGCTTCCGCATGCCCTCTTCAACCACGTAGAGGAAAAAGTGGGTTGGAAAGGCGAAAAGATTCGTGACTATCTGGAGTGGTTGCGTAACCGTATTATCAAATTCCGCCCGTACGAAGCATACAATCCTATTATCCACATCGACGTGTACGGTACACTCGGTATCGTTTTCAACAACGACTTCGAGAAGATTGCTACCTACATTGGTGAGTTGGAAGAAGTAGCCAAACCGTTCCACTTAAGAGTAGAAGGTCCGGTAGATATGGGCGAAAAGAAGGCACAAATCGACGGGCTGCGTATCATCCGTGAATGCATGGAACGCAACGGATCGAAAGCCGAAATCGTAGCCGACGAATGGTGCAACACCTTTGAAGATATTCAAGATTTCTGTACCTACAAAGCCGGACACATGGCACAAATCAAGACACCTGACTTGGGTGGTATCAACAACTCCATCGAAGCGGTAATCTATTGCAAAGAACATGATATGGGTGCATACTTAGGCGGTACCTGCAACGAAACCAACCGTTCGGCCGAAGTATGTGCACACATTGCCATGGCTACCTCGCCGGTTCAGTACCTTGCCAAGCCCGGCATGGGCGTGGACGAAGGTTACATGATTATCTTCAACGAAATGCAACGCATCCTCGCACTTAAAAATGTAATTAAATAAAGATATGGAAGAGCTCAGAATACTTTCCCCGACAGCCATTCTCGGATACGGATTCCCAATGGAATCGTTCGTTGAAGGCATGAAACGCAAACCGCACGTTATTGCGGTCGATGCAGGTTCAACCGACCCGGGTCCCTATTACCTCGGTGCCGGAAAGTCGTTCACCGATTTCAACTCGGTAAAGCGTGACCTTGAAATTATGATTCCTGCTGCTATTGAAGCCGGCATCCCGGTGATTATCGGTTCGGCAGGTGGTTGTGGCGGTCGCCCTCACGTAGAATTTAACCTGGAGATTATCAAGGAAATTGCACGCGAGAAGAAACTTACGTTCAAGCTGGCCGTTATCCAGTCGGAACTCGACAAAGAATTGGTGAAGAGCAAGCTCGTGAAAGGTGAAGTAGTTCCTTTGCATCCGGCGAAACCTATCACCGAAGCCGATGTAGATGAATCGGTACGTATCGTTGCTCAGATGGGTGAAGAGCCGTTTATCGAAGCATTGAACGAAGGCGCTAACGTAATCCTTGCCGGACGTTCCTACGACCCGTCGGTATTTGCTGCACTGGCTATCCGCGACGGTTTTGACAAAGGGTTGGCCATTCACTTGGGTAAGATTCTGGAATGTGCCTCTATTGCAGCACTTCCCGGAAGCGGAAGCGACTGTATGTTCGGTTACTTACAGAAGGACTGCTTTATCCTGGAACCGCTGTCACCGTTGCGTAAGTGCACTACCCTCTCGGTAGCTGCCCATACGTTGTATGAGAAAACCAATCCGTATATCCTTCCCGGTCCCGGTGGAGCCATCAACCTGCACCAATCGCAGTTTGAACAGATTACTGACAATATGGTGAAGGTTACCGGAAGCCGTTTTGTGCCGACCGATGAATACTTCGTGAAGTTGGAAGGCGTGAAGAAAGTAGGGTGCCGCACTATCTCTGTGGCTGCCGTGAAAGACCCGGTAATGATTGAGAAGATTGACAGTGTAGTACAAAACGTGAAAGACCGTGTGAAGAATAACTTCGAAAGCTATGGTATTACCGACTTCTTCCTTGATTTCAAAATCTACGGAAAGAATGGTACCATGGGTCTCTTCCCCGGAAGCGAAACCCGCGTAGCACACGAACTCTGTATCGTGATTGAAGCCGTAGCTCCTACCCAGAACCAGGCCGATACCATCTGCGGATTTGCCCGTAGCACCATGCTGCACTTCGGTTATGAGGGACGTATCTCTACCGCCGGAAATCTGGCATTCCCCTTCTCTCCGTCGGACTGTAAGGTGGGCGATGTGTACGAATTCAACGTATACCATCTGATGAAAGTGGAAGACCCGAAGGGATTCTTCCCCATCGATTACATTGATTTCACGAATGGGATTTAAGGAGGATTTTTTATGGAATACAATTTAAGAGACATAGCTTCGGTAATCCGAAGCAAGAATTCCGGTCCGTACGAACTGACGTTCGACGTGATATTTAAGGATTTCGACATTTATAATCAGGTAAAGGCTGCAAAGGCTATCAATGAGCCTGCATTTGCCAAGTTGTACAACATTCCCGAGTCGGACATCATTAACCTGGTGTACTTCGATCCGGCAAAGGCGGTGAAGATTACCATCGTTCGTCCCATACCTTCGGGAGCCTTGGGCGAAACAGATGTGTACGGTGCACAACAACATTCTCCGCTGATGGGTTACACCTTTAGCATGTAAGCCACTATGCGTAACCTCATTCAGGAATATTCGGTATTCTCGCAATATTTTGCACCCCGGGGAAAGGAACGTCTGCTCTTCCTTGGGGAGCAGATTGCGCATCGTCACCTTACCTTCAGCGACAGGCTGATTGGTATTGTGGGTGATGCGGGTTCGGGTAAATCGTCGCTTATCAAAGGGATGTTTCCGGGATTGGAACTCTGCAACGACGACGACGCCATCAACCCGCGTAAGATTATGCAGGTGCGGGAATTGTTCGACAATGTGCAGGAAGCAACCACGTATCACATCGATATGCGTTTCCAAACTGCTTTTACGCAGATGCACGAGATTGTAGACTTCGTTCATACCGCACTGGAACACAACCGTCGGGTAATTGTAGAACATTTCAATCTGCTTTATCCCGCTTTGGGAGTGAATGCCGATATTATTGTAGGTATTGGCGAGGAGATTATTGTAACCCGCCCCAGTGTATTCGGGCCAAGACCGGAAAGCATTTACAACATTGTGCACGAGTCGTTGGTGTATCGCAAGATGGCGCATACCATTGAAGATATTACTATTTATGTACTGAACCGTGATTTCGGTATTGGTCAGGATATGTTTTACAGTGCCGATATGCGGAATGGCTTTGTGCTGAAATTTCCGAAACTACTGGAACTTGATTTCGATAAACTGTCGGAAAAGGTAAATGAGATGTTGGAGATGAATCTTGATATTAGCTACTACGATGAAGACCACATTAAGATTGGCGATATTGTTACCGAGTGTAACGGCCCACGGTTCCACATCCGCAACACATCCGAAGTGGAAGATTTCTCGTTTGTGAAGCGTTTCGTAGAAGACAAGAGCAAGAATGAATATTGCCTGATTGGTATGCTGAGCGATAACACGGATGTAGATATATCCAACTTGAATACTTTACATTTTTTGAAACGAATGAGATAATGAGAGACATACAAACCCTTCAAATAACAGAACTGGTCGAACAACTTTGTATCGATGCCAACTGTCGCTTAACAGATGATATCTATACCTGTCTGGGCGAGTGCCGCAAGAAAGAGAAGTCTCCTTTGGGACAGCAGATTCTTGGTACATTGATTGATAATGCACGGATAGCACGCGAAGGTTGCGACCCCATTTGTCAGGATACAGGTATCACGGTAGTTTTTGTAACCATTGGTCAGGATGTGCATGTGGCGGGTGGCTCGCTCGAAGATGCTATCAACGAAGGAGTACGCCGGGGATATGAGAAAGGCTTTCTACGCAAGTCGGTGGTTCGTGACCCATTAGATAGAGTGAATACCAAAGACAACACTCCCGCTGTAATTCATTACGACATTGTTCCGGGTGATGAGTTTCATATTACCGTTGCTCCGAAAGGATTCGGCAGCGAGAATATGAGCCAGTTGAAGATGCTTAAACCCAGTCAAGGATTGAAAGGAGTGAAAGACTTCGTGGTGCAGACCGTATCGGAAGCCGGGGCTAACCCTTGTCCGCCTATTATTGTAGGAGTAGGCATTGGCGGTACCATGGAGAAGAGTGCATTACTCAGCAAGAAAGCTCTGTTGGTTCCTGTTGGAGAAGCCAATCCCAATCCTGCGTTGGCAGAGTTGGAAGCAGAGTTACTTGAATTGATTAATAACCTGGGCATTGGTCCGGCTGGTTTCGGAGGAAGTACTACAGCTATGGCTGTGCATGTACTAACCTACCCCACTCACATTGCCGGACTTCCGGTTTCGGTGAATATCGGTTGCCACGTAACCCGTCATGCCGAAGGCAGTTTGTAATGCTTAATACGATGAATATGGAACAAAACATCCAACTCACTACACCATTCACCGATGAAATTATCAAGCAACTGAAAGCCGGTGATATGGTTTATATCTCCGGTGTGGTATACACTGCCCGCGATGCTGCCCACAAACGTATGTGTGAACTACTCGACCAAGGTCAGCCCATGCCGTTCGACTTTACTGGTGCTGCAATTTATTATGCCGGGCCTTGTCCGCCAAAGCCGGGCAAGCCCATTGGTTCTGTAGGTCCTACTACCAGTGGACGCATGGACTTGTATGCTCCCCGCTTGATGAAAGAAGGACTAAAAGTAATGATTGGCAAAGGACTTCGCAACCCGGAAGTAGTAGAAAGTATTGTAAACTGCAACGGTGTGTACTTTGCAGCCATCGGTGGAGCTGCCGCCTTAATGGGACAAAGTGTACAAAGCGCCGAAGTTATTGCGTTCGATGATTTAGGAACAGAAGCCGTTCGCCGGTTAACAGTAAAGAATCTCCCGGTAATTGTAGCTATCGATTGCCAGGGACGTAATATCTACGAAGAAGGAAGAAAAATGTACCAACAAGTATAAATATAAATAATTATCGTTACTTTTGCTTTCTAATATTATATGAAATGGTATGAAAACAAAAGTCCTCATCGCTCTTGCTCTTTTAGCATGCGTGTTAGTTTATATTTTAGCTTTGGAATACCTTGTTACCTCTAAAATTGGAACTGCAATTTGTACAGCAGCACTTACGCTGGCTATGTATTGGTTACTACGTTCGGGTAAGCAAAAGAGAAAGCTCAACTATAACGAGAAAGCTCACGATGAATAATAAAAGAGAAAGCCGTCAATCCACAACAGATTGACGGCTTTCTCTTTTATCAGAACTTTTTAGGATCTATCTCTGCATACTTAATGCGCTGACGGCGCCAGGTGTATGTGGCGTGCAACTTACCATCTTTTCCCTGAATAATTGCCGGATAAGAATACTGGCTGATGGGACTATCTTCCAGTGTAATAACATTCTTCCAAACAATACCATCCTTAGATACGGCAATATTGATGGGAGTACGCGGTCCTTTCGGAACACCGGGTATACCGAAATCATTGTAGATAAGTACGTGGCGGCCATCTTGCATGGTTACCGCATCAGTACCGGAGTTGTTATTAGGCAAATCGGTCAATGTTACTTTGCTCCATGTTTCACCGTTGTCGCTGCTCCACGAAGTTGCAAGGTGGCAGTTACGGGTACGAGCCAACACTTGCAATCGACCATCTTTGTGGCGCAGAATACTTGGCTGAATAACCTGTAGCGGACGTAGGTTCTCTTCTTTCATCTCCACAGGTTGAATAGCAGGCGACAAACGGAGTTCGGTTTCGATGGGACCTACCATGCGCCACGTCTTACCCATATCATCGGAAATCTCGAAGTGCATACGCCAACCATTTTCACCTTCGGTACTCGACGGACTGATGATGCGACCGTTGATATACTCCGGTTTGTTCTTCACCGGGCCGATGAAACCTTTGGGAAGCGGTTCGCGCTTGCTCCACGTTTTACCACCGTCCTTGGAGCGAACCAACCAACCCGACCAGTCGGGTACATTCAAACCAATCTTATAGAACAGCAGCAAGTCGCCACCGGGGACCTGAAAGAGAACAGGGTTCCAACAGGCTTTGCGGTGGTCGGGGATGGAAGCATCTACTCCTGCCATTGCCGCATCGGGGTCGTTCAACGAGAATACACCATCGGCAGCTTTTTGAGGAGCCGTCCATTCTTTGGCGCCTTTCGGCTTGCGACTAATCCAGATGCAACAGTCGGGGTTACGCTCTTTGGTTCCACCGAAGTAGGTGGCTACTAAATCGCCGTTCTTTAGCTCAACGATGCTGGAAGCATGGCACTCGGGGAACGAAGTGGTTTCGTATAAGAATTCATCCTTTACAATGGCGGCGTTACGAAGAGGGATATCCACGCTGTAGTGGTACTTGCCTGAACCTATCAGCTCTACCTTGCCGTTGGGTAAGTGTACTTCGGCAGTAGTATTGGCAGGAATCTCGATGTCCCATTCGAGGTGCATCGGTGTTTTGGTCCAGTTACTTACCACCTTGCCGTACATCGATGTGTACGAAGCCGAGATACGACTCAAGTCCTGAATGGAGAAGTCGGGCTTCATCACCAGATGCTTGAAACCTACTTTTTCCGTATCGCTCTTGATGCCCGCCAGATTCTGGTAACACCAGGCAAGCAAGTCGCCCAGAATCATCACATGATTAGCACTGTTCATTTCCTTATCGGCGGTATCACCGTTCCAGAGTTCCCAGAAGGTGGTTGCTCCCTTTTGAGCCATGTAACCCCAGGACGGATAGGTTGTATTGGTAGCCAGCAGATAGGCAATATCTCCACGACCCATCGCAGTAAGTTCACGCATCAGCCATTGCGTACCTATAACTCCGGTGCTGATATGCCCGTTGTTGGTGGTAATGATGGTTTTGATAACATTCTTCTCTACTTCGCTTTGTAGGTCGGTAGGTATCATACCGAATGCCAATGGCAGGATGTTAGCCGTTACTGTGTTGTTACCGTAGAAGATGCTATCGGGATACAACAGGTGTCCGGGAACATCCGATGTTCCTTTCTTCACGATGAGGAAAGCACGGTTGAAGTCCTGCTTGGTACGTTCGGTTTCCTGTGTATAGTAGCGCACATCAGCATCGAAGCCTTGCAGGCGGGCAAACTTGAGCATCAAGTCGGCACACTTGTAGTAGTAGGCAGTGGCTAACAGCTTGCCATCGGTACGCCGGGCAGGGTCCTGACTGTGAATGAGTTCGAGCGATTCGGGTGGTACGCACCAGTCACCGTACTTATCTTTGGTCATGATGCCATTGGTGTCCATGTATTCGTCCTTCATGTGTTGCAACCATCGTTTGATGGCGTTGTAGCTCTTCTGCATAGGCTGGATATTGCCGTACTGCGTGTACAACATATCGCAAACGATGGGCAAGGTAGAAGGCCACGTCATGTTATCCGAATAGTAGTTCCAGAAAGCCGGAGCCACATCGGGAATGCAACCGTCTTCACGCTGTGCCTCGCAGATGTCGTTCATCCATTTGGCATACAGCGTACCGTTATCAAACAAGAAGCTTTCGCTGAGCGAGCCGGTGGTATGGTCGCCCAACCACGGCTGGCGTTCGTTGCGTTGCGGACAGTCTACAGGCATGCCTTTGTAGTTGCTGCGGATTCCCCAGAAGGCATTTTTCAATACGGTATTCAAGGTAGCGTTAGAGGTTTCGATGCTACCTACATGTGCCATTTCGTCCTCTACTACTTCACCGGTAAAGTCTTGCAGGCGCGGGTCTTGGTAACCACTGATTTCTACATAGCGGAAACCGTGATACACAAACGTAGGTGCCCAGGTGGCATCTTTCGGTTCTTTACCACTTACAATGTAATTATCGGTGCAGAGTGCATCACGCAGGTTACGCATGTACAGGTTACCATCGGGTAGCAAGTCCTCGGCAAAGCGCAGACGAATGGTATCGCCGGCCGAGCCTTTCACGCGGAAGCGTACCCATCCGGCCATGTTTTGCCCCATGTCCATGATGTAATGTTTGCCTACTTTCTTAATACTGATAGGAGTTACTTTATCCATCACCTTCATGTTGGGTGTCATTTGCGCACGCAGGGTTCCGTCGGGGAAGCCTACACGTTCGGGCTCCATCCAGCTGGTATCCGCAAAACCTACCTTGGTCCAACCTTCAAACTCTTTGCGGGCATCGTAATCTTCGCCGTCGTACTCGTTATTGCTACGGATGGGACTATCGGTTGATAGCTTCCACTTGGTATCGGTGGCTATGGTAGTCGATGAGCCGTCGGCAAACTCAATAATGAGGTTCAGCCGGAGTTTAGGGTAACCGAAGTTGATTATCTTATAGGTTTTGAAGCTCTGACGCATGGTGTAGTAGCGACCGTTACCCAACGTTACACCGATGGCATTATGCTGCTCCACGAGATTAGTAACATCGAAGGTGTTATAGTAGACGGTCTTGCGGTAATCGGTAGGTGCAGGAGCCAATACTTGCTCCCCTACCCGCCGGCCATTGATAAATACCTCGTACATGCCCATGCCGGAGATGTGCAGGGTAGCACGCTTCACCTGTGCGGGGCTGGCAAACTCTGTGCGCAGGTAGCGGGCAGACAGGCGGCTCCATTGGGTATTGTTATCACCGGGAGCCAGGTGGTCGTAGCCAATCCACTGACCTTTCCAGTGTGTTTCTGTCAGGATACCCATGCCGAAGGTGGCAGGTTCGCTCCAGGCAGCTTCGCCTTTGTTGGTATACACTTTTACTTTCCAGAAGGCACGCATGTTGGTTTTCAGCGTTGCACCTTGGTACATTATCCATTGCGAAGCATCGGTAGATACCTTGCCGGAGTCCCACAGGTCGCCTATATTCTGTGCCAGTTTCTCGGGCGATGATGCTACCAATACCTGATAGGCCGTTTGCATTACGCTCTGCTGGTCGCTTTCCAGTCGCCAACTAAACCGTGGCTGACGGGCATCGATGCCCAGCGGATTCACCAACTGTTCTGTACGCAAGTAAGTAGTGTTCACTGTGGCTTGCATGCTTCCGTATAGAAGCAGGAAAGCCAGCAGCAACATAATGATTCTTTTCATGGTAGTAGAATTATTATTTATTCCATTGTTGCTGAGCATCGGGAAGCTCTTTCCAATCTTTCTGAACATACTCCTTGGCGGCATCCATAGCAATAAGCACATAGTCGTTACCACTGCTGTACCCGCAATCGGGTTGGAAAGTATGTACCTTGCTATCGAACTCGCCGATGTATTCCAGTTGACCGCTCTTGGCCTGATACCACCACAGATTCTTCTTGGCTCCGCTGATTTTGGAGAGGTCAACCTGCATGGGGCGACCGGTATAGTTGTACACCAGCAGATAATCGTTGCCGCGGGTAGCAATCAGGCGGTCGTAACGTTCGCCGTTGGTTCCGGTAATAATGCTTTGGTCGGGCACACGGTCAAAGAACGGGAAGGTGAGCATCAGGTTCTTCAGGTAGTACATCTGACTGAATCCGGGGTTGTTCAACGCATCCCACCACGCCTCGGTAGCGCCATACGCCGCATTGATGCCCGGACGGAAGAACTGCATAATGGAGTTGTTGCCGTACGTATGACCAAACGAACCTGCAAATACCGACCAGTACGCATACCGGCGCACATCGTAATCTTTCCAGCGGAGTTCATTGGGATTATGCAGACCGTGAGGTATTCCTTCGTAGATGGGTTCTCCATCGAGCACCGGTTTCATGGGCTTCATGGCAAGACTGCGTTCCACGAAGCGCCAGTTATCCTCCTCGGTATTCTCTTCGATGGGGTAATCGCCATCACCAAAGCGCTGGCCGTAGCGGCGGTGTCCGCTCTGGAACATATTGAAGTCGAGCCACGGGGCATTGTTAAACCAGGTAGCAGACAGGGTACGTCCGCGTGGGTGGAACGTCATCAGGTGGTTCTTATCGATGGCACGGATGCTGGTAGCCAGAGCTTCCCACTCGGCAGTCTTCACATCGCCACGGATATCGCCACCGATAAACCAGATGATGTTGGGGTCGTCCTTGTAGCGCTCGGCAAGGAATTTACCGTAGGCTTTGGCTTGCTCCACCGTCATGTCGCCATGGCTCACGAGTCCTCCCCAGATGCATACCATACCTATGTACATCCCCTTGCGGGCAGCGGTACGGATGATGTAATCCATGTGGTCCCAATAGCCGTATACCCCTTTGCGATTAATGTCTTTGAAGTTGTATCCGTCAATCATGGAGTACTGGCCGTACACATTCATAGCAGGAACGGCATTCACTGTTTGCACCTGGATAACATTATATCCACGGCGTTTACACTGTTCCAGGTAGTAATCGGCTTCGTCACGGGTTAACCGTTCGGGAAGCAGCCAGCCTGTTTCGCCCAACCAAAAGAAGGGGGCACCGTTTTCGTGTTTCAGGTAGCGTCCCTCTTCGGAGACAACCAGTTTGCCGTTGTTCCAGGGAATGTACGTTTTATTATTCTGCGCTCCGGCAGAAGCTGCCCACAGGAAGAGCAGCAGTAAGGGTAGAAATCGTTTCATAAAGTATTTGTAAGCTTAAATCTCGACTAATATAGTTATTATCTCCCAATAACCGTATGATAAAATTATATTATACCTGTGTAGACGAATAAATGACCTTATTATACTCTTTTGTAAAGCAAAAGAACAGCTTATCACAGTAATGATAAAGCCTTATCACAGCTATGATAAGGTCTTATCACATATATGATAAGGCTTTATCATTACTGTGATAAGCTCATAATTACCGCAAAATAAAGTGAGAAGATGAGCAAGATTAGAACGGATAACCTACAGCAAAGTGGAAAGCAAAGTCACGACTGAACTTAGGATGTATGATGGGATAATGCTCCTTACCTTTGGCAGGATTAATAGCTTTCATACCGCCATCAAAGCGAAGAATAAAGAAATCAATATCCAGTCGTAACCCTATCCCGTATGCCACGGCTATCTGCTTGTAGAAGCTGTCAAACTTAAACACACCACCGGGCGTATTCTCGTAATCGCGGATAGTCCAAATGTTACCGGCATCAACAAACACGGCACCCAGGAACTTCCAGAACAACCGGGTGCGGTATTCAATACTGGCGTCAAACTTGATGTCGCCCGACTGGTTGAGCAGGTTATTATCGCCCGGGAAGCAGCCGGGACCCAGTTCGCGCACCGTCCATCCGCGTACACTGTTGGCACCGCCCGAGAAGTATTGTTTTTCAAACGGTATGGTGCGCGCGTTGCCGTACGGAACGGCAATGCCTACTCCGGCATGGAAAGCCAACGAGTTGCGCGGGTCGATAACCACGTTGCGGGCAAAGTCGAACTCTCCCTTAAGGTATTGGGCAAACGGAATACCCAGGATGGCATACTCGTTGTCTTTGTTTTTACGCACATCCAACGCGCTCGACAGCACACACAGCAGGTTACCTGCCGATTCAATATTGGCACGTATGGAGTATGAATTATTGGCAATGGTGTTGTTAATCAGCGCCGCACCCGAACTGTTGTAATGGTAGTTGTACCCCATGCGCACAATGAGCTGGTTCTTGTAATTGTACTCCAGGATATACTGCTGCCCCTTGTCGATGTACTTCTGCTTGAAAGCGTCCGAAATCCAGGGGAAGTAGATGTAGCTCACGTCCAACAGGTCGAACCGATGCTGTGCCCGTTGCCGTTGCGCCCACTTGTAACTCCACGAGGCCGAAGCAATGGTACGCGAGAATTCCGGACGCACCTGATAGGTATATTGCAGCCCGAGCTCGGTAGAGGCGCGCATCCGTTGGCGGAAGTCGGCCGTAAGGAAAGGAAACAGGAAGCGGGGGAAGTTAATGCTCGCCTCGGCACCGTATTCGGTATAGTTGTTGCTGTGGTAATCGCCTTGCAGTCCGGTAATGGCTTCGTATGCCCCACGTACCTTGAACATAAACGTCTCGGAGCCCTTAAACAGGTTACGGTGCTGGTAAGCAATGGAGGCCGCCGCGCCCAAATCGCCTGCCGAGTTGGTTCCTTCTACCTCGAAAGAGATTGACTTGGGTTTGTTCTTGGTAAGCAACACGTAGCAGTTAAGCAATGCACTATCGGTTGAGAGTACTTCGGTAAAGCGCATGTTGGTATACTTCAATGCCGGGAGCCGCCCGAAGTTGGTATATGTACGTTCCACATCGCGCACATCATATAACTCACCCGGACGTATGCGGAGGTTGGCAGTGAGCACTTTGGGGCGCAGGTAAAGATTATCCTTGAAATAAATGGGGTATCCTTTGTAATGCAGCGAGTCGTTAATGTGAATGGCATCTAATGCGTTGGACTGCAACATATCATAATCGGTAATGAAACTAACCTTATTAACCTTGTACTGTACGTGGTCGCGGGCAGGTTCGCCTACACGTGCCGGGCGATACTGATCCACGTGCATGGTCAGGTTTACCTTACGGGTACCTTGAATGGTATCCGCCACGTAATCGATGTAATCCTTGTTAAACTTATAATACCCGTTGCGCAGCAACAGCTCGGTAATGCGTTGGCGCTCCGCATCGAGTACATTCACATCGAAGAGCATGCCCTCTTTCAGCAGGGAATGGACCGAGTCGGCACGAAGGAATCCGGCAATCTTGGTATCGTCAATATCGTAATGCAGGGAGTCTACCACGTATGGGCGGCCGGCTATTACTTCATAGCACAGTTTCAGCTTCTTCTTTTTGGTCTTAATGTCCAGGTTTACCGTGCCTTCCATGTATCCCATATTGTGCACCGCCTTTTTCATCTCTTCCTGTGAGCGACGGGCATCGCTCTCGTCGTACACAGCCGGAGCATCGCCAATACGACGTAACATCCGGTTCCATCCGGTAGAGTCGCGACCGGACATATTATATACATGTAATTGGGTTTTTACCAGGCTGAACCACTTGGAGTTGGGATTCTGGCGGACGTATATCTGAAGGGCAGAGGGTTTGATGTATTTAGTATCCGAAGTAATCTTGACTTCGTCCAACAAATAAGCACCGTCGGGCACGTACTTCGTAGACGAACAGGAAGCAATGAACAGGGAAACAGCAAAAAGTAACGTATTACGAAAACCTCTACTCATACGGTTGGGATATAAGACAGTATCAATCAGCCAACAAATATAAACCATATTTTTTGTAAACTAAGCGGATTATTGGGAATATCTTTATAGTTTTGCCGTAAATAACATACGTTATGATACAACTGAGCAAGAATAAAATTAAATACATCCAGTCGCTGGATACAAAGAAAATACGGAAAGAAGAAAAAGTTTTCCTGGCCGAAGGGCCTAAACTGGTAGGTGATTTGTTGGGACATTTCCCTTGCAAACTGCTGGTTGCTACCCCCGAATGGCTCGCCGCCAACCCTGCGGTAAACCGCCCCGATAAGTGGGCATCACTCCTTTTCACCCCCTCCACCGAAGTTGTCGAAGTAAGCCAGGACGACCTTTCCAGAGCCAGTTTACTAAAGACTCCCCAACAAGTATTGGCGGTGTTTGAGCAACCGGAGTACACGGTGAATCCTGGTGTGATGGCTCATTCCCTCTGCCTGGCATTGGACGATGTGCAAGATCCCGGCAACCTGGGAACCATCATCCGACTGGCCGATTGGTTTGGTATTGAACACTTGTTCTGCTCTACCAATACGGTAGATGTGTACAATCCCAAAGCCGTACAAGCTACCATGGGAGGCATTGCACGGGTAAAGGTGCACTACACTTCCCTACCCGACCTGATTCGTTCGGTAGACAATATACCGGTCTACGGAACATTTCTCGACGGGGAAAACATGTACGAACAACCGCTATCGGCTCATGGATTAATTGTAATGGGTAATGAGGGGAAAGGCATCAGTGCGGAAGTGGAAGCGTTAATCAACCGGAAACTCTATATTCCTAATTATCCGCAGTCGCGGGAAACATCCGAATCGCTCAATGTAGCTATTGCTACCGCAGTTGTTTGCGCTGAGTTCCGGCGACAGGTTGCATGGAAGTAAAATCAAACGGGAACAGCAGGTAAGGAACCCATTGTTCTTCTTCTTGTATCAGCTCCAGCTGCAGTTCAATAACACCGGGCAACCATTCTACATCTTCAATCTCTTCGGTTAACGGGAACATACGGCGTACATAACCGTCTTCCACTTCAATAACATGTTGCTTGAGGTAACCACTACCGGGAACAAACAGGTAGTGGGATGCATAGCGTTTCATCGCTGTAC
Organism: Bacteroides sp.; assembly: GCA_031554285.1. Classification (GTDB taxonomy): domain Bacteria; phylum Bacteroidota; class Bacteroidia; order Bacteroidales; family Bacteroidaceae; genus Bacteroides. Next base: position 42,838 of record JAVBVL010000025.1, on the reverse strand, counting down.
AGATTGATGCGGCACTACGGGAGTCTTACGTATCGGACGGTTGGTGCGTCGACGGTTCATGTCGTCGGGATTTACCCGTTGCGGTTCATGCTGTATTGTATCACGCGGCACTCTCTTGATAGAATCCGGACGAACAGCGTTCTTCACTGAATCGGCCTTTAAGGAATCGGTTGCCAACGAATCGTTCAACACTTTGGCATGATACCGCATCAACGAGATATGGTCTATCAACAGCGGAGCCTTCTGCTTGCCGTTCGGGTAATAAATAAAGCCTTTGATTTCTTTGATTTCGCCCAACGTATCCGATTGCAGGCACAAGTTATACATGCCGGGAGTACGTATGCTCTTCGTACTGCTGATTATACTGTCGTTGGCATATTTCACCTGCATGGCCATCACTGCCGCACGGTTTACTTCCGGTAATCCCTCGGGGAAGCGGTAGCGTACGTTCCACAACAACGTATCACGCTCTTTGAAATTACTATCGCTAACGATGGTAAATACCATCTTGTTATCCAGCGGAGCACCTGTAAGCATCAGGATACGTTGATTGAACCACACATCGATACTATCGCCGGGAAGCGAAGTTACTGCCTGCTTATCACGCATAGCAATAAGATGGTTCAAGGATTCTTGCTGTTTTTTGAGCCGCTGACTGATACGCTCGTACATCTTGGCAAATACTTCCGTGTTACGTGTGTACCACACCAAAGACGAGTCGAACGCTGCTTCGGTAGTATGATACTTGGCAAATACGGCATCAGTATACAGCACCTTTTTATAATTCTCTGAATAAGGAACATTCTCCCCGAGTGCCTGCGCAATGTGGTAGTCGTACAGAATATCTTCCATCTTTGATTCCGGAATAATATCCTTCGGACGCTTCACGTCACAACCTACTAAAAGTAGTAAGATGATACACGTGCTACACCATTGAACACGGGAAAATAGACTCATGAATTGACTTCTTCTTTTGGCTGGCTATGAGTAGATTCGTTCAAATACTTGCTATAGAAAAGAATCAATGCAATGATGCCACAACTAATGGCAGCATCGGCAAAGTTAAAGATCGGGCTAAAGAAAATGAAGTGGTCGCCACCTACAAAAGGCATCCAGGTAGGCCAGTTGGTTTCAATGATGGGAAAGTAGAACATGTCTACCACCTTACCATGGAACCATTCGGAGTATCCCTCGCCTATCGGCACAAATTGGGCAATCTGTGCATGGGTACTCTCATTGAATATCGCGCCATAGAATACACTGTCTATGATATTACCCAGCGCTCCGGTAAGAATCAGGGAAATGCAGACAATGTATCCTGTCTTCAATCCTTTCTTGACAATCTTTATCAGATACCAGGCAATTACCACCACGGCCACAATACGGAAAGTAGTCAGGAATAACTTGCTGAATATTTCCATACCAAAGGCCATCCCGGGATTCTCTGTGAAATAGATGTAAAACCAGTCTGTTACATGAATACTTTCATGCCAATACATACTGGTCTTCACCCATATCTTTATCAGCTGGTCGATGATGAGTACCGAGAAAATAACGAGCAGGGCTATCCGCCCTTTCGTGAAAAATTGCTTCATTTATTTCTTTCCATTATTTTTAGCCTCAATGCTCAAGGTGGCATGAGGAACAGCGCGCAAACGTTCGGCAGGAATCAATTTACCTGTTTCACGGCAAACACCATACGTCTTGTTTTCAATACGTACCAACGCTCCCTGCAAACCCTGGATAAACTTCAGCTGACGTTGTGCCAAACGGGTGGTTTCTTCTTTGGATAAAGTATTCGCTCCCTCTTCCAACACTTTGTATGTAGGCGATGTATCGTCGGTATCGTTACCGTCCAATCCCATCAGACTCATCTTCAACTGATCGTAATCGCGTTGCGCTAACTCTAATTTATCTTTAATAATGGCACGGAATTCTTCGAGCTCCGCATCCGAATATCTTGTCTTTTCTGCCATAATATTTTGAATTTATAGGTTTATATTTTAAGATTTATTCTTTTACAACAAGAACGTACAGGGAGAATTCATCAAAATTCAGTTCTGTTCCGTCTTTCACTTCATCGGCAAGAGTTAATGATGTGGCAAGAACCTGGTTGCAAATATAATCTTTATATTCATTTACCGCATCATCCGTTTGTTGATTTTTAGACAATGTTATTCTTATTTTGTCAGTTATCTCGAAACCGCTCGACTTACGGATATTCTGAATACGGTTAACCAGTTCACGGGCCACACCTTCCCTGCGCAACTCTTCTGTTACCGTTACATCCAGGGCCACAGTGAGTTTGCCTTCGTTGGCTACCAACCATCCGGGGATGTCTTCACTGAAGATTTCCACATCAACGGCATCCAGTACGGCAGTCTCTCCACCCAGGTTAAGGGTATAACTACCGTTCTTTTCCAGTTCGGCAATAGCTTCCTGCGACAGTTCGGCTACGGCAGCGGCTACAGCTTTCATCTGTTTGCCGAATTTCGGACCGAGTTTCTTGAAGTCACACTTCACTTTCTTCACCAGTACACCGGCAGCGCCATCTACAAAGCGAACTTCTTTCACGTTCACTTCGCTCATGATTAATGCTTTTACGGCTTCTACATGGGTACGTTGTTCTTCGTCCACCACCGGAATCATGATGCATTGCAGCGGCTGACGTACTTTGATATTTACCTTGCGGCGCAGGGCCAATACCATAGAGGTCACGTCTTGTGCCATTTGCATGCGAGCTTCCAGTTCTTTATCAATCATGGCAGCATCGCAAGCAGGGAACTTAGCCAAATGCACTGATACTACATTGTCGCGTCCGGTAGCAGCAATCAAATCGGCATACAGACGGTCGGCATAAAACGGAGCGATAGGCGCCATCAAGCGGGCTACGGTTTCCAGACAGGTGTACAGTGTTTGGTAAGCCGACAGTTTGTCCTGCGTAAATTCGCCACCCCAGAAACGTTTACGGTTCAGACGAACAAACCAGTTGGAAAGGTTGTCGTTCACGAAATCCGAAATTAAACGTCCGGCACGGGTAGGTTCGTATTCGTTGTAGCAAACGTCTACTTCTTTGATAAGCGAGTTCAGTACCGACAGAATCCAACGGTCAATTTCGGGACGTTCTGCCATCGGCACATCGGCTTCTTTGTACTCAAATCCGTCTACATTGGCATAGAGCGCAAAGAACGAATAGGTATTATATAAGGTACCGAAGAACTTGCGACGTACTTCTTCGATGCCTTCTACGTCGAATTTCAGATTATCCCACGGCGACGAGTTGGTAATCATGTACCAGCGCAACGGGTCGGAACCGTACTTCTCGATGGTAGCAAACGGGTCGACTGCATTGCCCAGGCGTTTGGACATCTTGTTACCGTTCTTATCGAGCACAAGCCCGTTGGAGATAACGGCTTTGTACGATACACTGTCGAATACCATCGTAGCGATGGCGTGGAGGGTAAAGAACCAGCCACGTGTTTGGTCTACACCTTCGGCAATAAAGTCGGCGGGGTACACTTCCTTGCTATCCAACATTTCCTTGTTTTCAAACGGATAGTGGATTTGGGCATACGGCATGGCACCTGAGTCAAACCATACGTCAATCAGGTCGGCTTCGCGCTTCATGGGCTGACCGGCTTTCGATACAAGGATGATGTCATCCACGTACGGACGGTGCAGGTCAATCTTATCGTAATTGTCGCCGTTGTATTGTCCGGGAACAAAACCTTTATCTTTATAGGGGTTAGATGCCATGAATCCGGCAGCTACCGATTTTTCAATTTCGTTGTACAGCTCTTCTACCGATTCGATGCAGATTTCCTCGCTGTTGTCTTCGGTACGCCAGATGGGTAGCGGAGTACCCCAGTAGCGTGAGCGGCTCAGGTTCCAGTCGTTCAGGTTTTCCAACCATTTGCCGAAACGTCCGGTACCGGTTGATTCCGGTTTCCAGTTGATGGTCTTATTCAGTTCCATCATACGTTCTTTGCAGGCGGTAGAGCGGATGAACCAGCTATCCAACGGATAATACAATACCGGTTTGTCCGTACGCCAGCAGTGCGGATAGTTGTGTACATGTTTTTCAATCTTGAAGGCGAGGTTCGACATCTTCAACATCATGCACAGGCTTACATCGAGTGTTTCGTCCTGTTCGGTGAGGTTGGGGTCGTAATCGTTCTTCACGAAACGTCCGGCATATTCTTTATAGAGTTCTACATTGACACGTTCTTTCACGAAAGTTTCGTCCAGTTCGTCCAATACGTAGAACTTACCGGTGAGGTCTACCATCGGGCGGAGCTCACCTTTCTTATTAATGAGTTGCAAGGGAGGAACACCGGCATTCTTGGCAACCAGGGCATCATCGGCACCAAAGGTAGGTGCAATGTGTACAATACCTGTACCGTCTTCAGTAGTTACATAGTCGCCGGGGATTACGCGGAATGCACCTTCGCCCGGATTTACCCACGGCATCAGTTGTTCGTATTCCATGTTCAGCAGGTCAGTTCCTTTGTACTCGGCAATTACCTTGTACGGAATCAGTTTATCGCCTTGCTTGTAGTCTTCCAAAGCCAACTCGGCAGCTTTGGGGTTGAAGTGTGCGCCTACCAAAGCCTTTGCCAATACTACGGTAATGGGCTGACCGGTATAAGCATTATAAGTTTGTACGGCAACATAATCAATCTTGGGGCCTACGCAGAGCGCGGTGTTTGAAGGCAATGTCCACGGAGTGGTTGTCCATGCCAAGAAGTAAGGAGTTCCCCAGGCAGCCATTTCGGGCTTCGGGTTCTTCATACGGAACTGGGCTACTACGGTGGTATCTTTCACATCGCGGTAGCATCCCGGTTGGTTCAATTCGTGTGAGCTCAAACCTGTTCCGGCAGCGGGAGAATAGGGTTGGATGGTATATCCTTTGTACAGCAATCCTTTCTTGTAGAGTTGCTTCAAGAGCCACCACAGGGTTTCGATGTAACGGTTGTCATAGGTGATGTACGGGTCGTTCATATCTACCCAATAGCCCATTTGGTGTGTGAGGTCTTCCCATTCTTTGGTAAACTTCATCACATCCTTGCGGCAGGCTGCATTGTATTCGGCTACAGTAATGGTTTTACCGATATCTTCTTTGGTGATGCCCATAGCCTTTTCAACGCCCAACTCTACGGGGAGTCCGTGCGTATCCCATCCGGCTTTACGTTTCACCTGATAGCCTTTCATGGTTTTGTAGCGGCAAAAAATATCTTTAATGGAGCGGGCCATTACGTGGTGAATACCCGGCATACCGTTCGCCGAGGGAGGACCTTCGTAAAATACAAACGACGGACATCCTTCACGTTCTGTCATACTCTTGGCGAAAACATCGTTCTCGTCCCATTTTTTCAGCACATCTTTGTTTACCTGTGAAAGGTCGAATTGCGAATATTCAGTAAACTTCTTACCCATTTTACTATGTAGTTTTTACAAGTTTCACATTGTTACGGAGGTACCCCTCCGATTTAAGGGTGCAAATTTACAAAAACATTTGTTTTATTATACATTATGCGACAGTAAAAACACATTCTTTTGCATACCTTTGCACGCCAAAACCAATATATTAAGGTAAAAATGAAAAGTTCTACATCTAAGATAGCCGGTGGCACCTCGTTTGGTATCCTGCTGGCTCTTAGCCTCTCGCACCTGCTCAATGATACGTTGCAGTCGGTTATTTCTGCTATTTATCCGTTGCTAAAAGATAGCCTGGTGCTTAGTTTTGCTCAAATCGGGCTGATTACATTGGTGTATCAGATTGCTGCTTCGGTGTTTCAACCTATTGTGGGTTTTTACCTGGATAAGCGACCGAATCCATGGTTTCTGCCTATTGGTATGGCTTTTACTTTAACCGGTTTATTGGCATTGGCTTTTGCAGATACGTTGCATTGGGTATTCATTGCTGTTTTCCTGGTAGGTATAGGTTCGTCTATCCTGCATCCGGAGGCTTCCCGGCTGACTTCGCTGGCATCGGGCGGTAAGCGCGGATTGGCTCAATCGGTGTTTCAGGTAGGCGGTAGCATGGGTGGTTCTTTGGGACCACTTTTAGCGGCTTTAATCATTGCTCCTTACGGACAACGCAATATTGCTTTCTTTAGTATCCTGGCTGTTATCGCTATTCTTGCCATGATTCCTATCTGTTTGTGGTATAAAGCTAAGTTGCGTTATGCCAAGATACGCCACACTCCTATTGATACTATTCAGAAGCCGTTGCTTCCTAAGAATAAGATTATCCTTTCACTCATCATCCTGTTGGTGCTGATATTCTCCAAGTATGTGTACATGGCGAGTCTGACTAACTTTTATACGTTCTACCTGATTGATAAATTCGATGTTTCTATACAGACTTCGCAATTCTATTTGTTTGCTTTTCTGTTTGCAGCAGCTTTAGGAACGCTGTTGGGCGGACCTATCGGCGATTGCGTGGGGCGTAAATATGTTATCTGGGGTTCTATTCTCGGCGTAGCACCGTTTACAATGGTATTGCCGTATGTTGACAGTTTGTTCTGGACGTGTGTGCTCAGTATTTGTATCGGTTTGATTCTGTCGTCAGCTTTCTCTGCCATCCTGGTGTATGCGCAGGAGCTACTTCCCATGAAACTGGGACTGATATCGGGATTGTTCTTCGGATTGGCCTTCGGTATTGCAGGTATTGCTTCGGCCGTATTGGGTAACATTGCCGATGCCAAAGGTATTGAGTATGTATATCACCTGTGTGCTTACATGCCTTTGCTTGGACTAATTACTTACTTCCTACCTAACGTTAAGAAACCTACCAAATAATATAAATTATTATAGATTAGGCAAAGGTCTAAATTGGAATAATTAGCAAATATAAGCTTGAATCCGAAGGATTAAATATGAATAACCCCCAATGAAGCGAAGCGATTGGGGGTAAAGAGTATACCCTCTCCCTCAACCTGAAAGGTTGAATAAGTCAAAATAAAGATTACCTTTGCAAAAAGTATCAAAAACTACAACTATGTCTTATACACAAATTCTTTATCATATAGTGTTGAGAACTAAACGAAGTGAACCATCCATCGCCCAAGAAAATGTATCATCTCTATACAAATATATTTGGGGTGTTATAAAAAACAAAAAAGGTAAATTGTACCGAATAAATGGGATGGAAGATCATATTCATATTTTATCCGATCTTCATCCGAGTCTTGCGCTATCCGATTTTGTGAAAGACATCAAAGTATCCACATCTATATGGATGAAGCAATCTTCAGACTTTCCTGATTTTAGCGGATGGGAAGAAGGATATGCAGCCTTTACATATTCTTACAAGGACAAAGCTGTATTGATTAATTATATCAAACAGCAGCAGGTTCATCACCAAAAGGAAGATACCCAAAATGAATTAGTACGTCTATGGTTGGAAAATGGCATGGAACTTGATGCGCGTTATTTTACCTGAAAGATTAATTCAACCTTTCAGGTTGAGGGAGAGGGTATACTCTTTCACCCCCAATCGCTTCGCTTCATTGGGGGTTATTCATATTTAATCCTTCGGATTCAGACTTATTCTGTTTCAAGGTCTTTCAGACGTATAACATTTAGTATGATATTCAATATAGTTATATATTAGGAGCACCCTCAAAAGTTAGGGGGGCAAATTATAATTTTTCATACATATATTTTTGCCAGGATTCCATAAAAAAACCACCGGAAATACATACAAACTGTATAACCGGTGGTTTTATTTTATTCTATATCGGATTAGTTGCGCGGCAATGCTTCTTTAACAACCATTTGACGGCCTGCATATTCTGCACCGTTCAATTCTTCGATAACGCGTTTTGCTTCGTCGTCATTAGGCATTTCAACGAAAGCGAATCCTTTTGATTTGCGAGTTTCACGGTCAAGAATCAACTTAACTGATTCAACTGCACCATACTCTTCCATTACCTCTCTCAAATCAGCTTCCTTAACTCTGTAGCTAAGGTTTCCAATGTACATGTTCATAAAAATAAAAAATAAAAATGTGATAAAAAAAAGTGAAACATTCAAGGTTTGAAATAGAGTCTGAATTAACTAACGAGGTAGGAAATAAGAACTTATAATAAACGCTCGAGGGTTTGCATCGGCAAAGAAAGGTAAATAAATCCGATTATAAACTATAAAAGGGCATTTATTTTCATAAATGCCCTTTCTTTGGTTCGGAAACTCCGAAATATTAATATCCCATTTCGTGTAAAGCTTTACATAACTGGTCGGCACAGGAGGTCGGACGCTGTCCGCATCGTATACCTTTCAGCGTATCAATAACTTCTGCTGCGGGTCGATTATGTACCAGACGTGAAACCGCTTGCAGGTTACCATTGCAACCGCCCCAGAAAGCTACCTCTTTGATAATGCCTTCTTCCACATCCAATTCAATGTGGGTGCTGCACGTACCCTGGGTTTTATACACACTCTTCATGGTTATTCTTCTTCAGCAGCCGGTAACAAGTTGGTGTATACGTTTTGTACATCTTCGTCTTCTTCCAGACGCTCTACCATCTTTTCGATAGTGGCACGTTGTTCGGCGTTCAAGTCTTTTTCGTCGTTGGGGATGCGGGTAAATTCAGAACCTTTCACCTCGTAACCGTTTTCTTCGAAGAAGTGTTGGAGTTGAGAGAACGACTTCGGGTCACCGTAAATGGTTACTTCTTCGTCATCGTCATCGTAATCTTCGTCTACACCGTAGTCAATCAGTTCCAGAATCAGGTCGTCCATATCCATGCCGTCTTTCTTGGCAATGGTAAACATGGCTTTGTGACTAAAGATAAAGTCGAGACTTCCCGAAGTACCCAGCGAACCGCCGAATTTATTGAATACGCTGCGCACGTTAGCTACTGTACGGGTCGTATTATCGGTGGCAGTTTCTACAAATACAGCGATACCGAAAGGACCGTATCCTTCGTAGTTCATTTCTTTGTAGTCCTTCTGGTCCTTACCCATGGCGTTCTTGATGGCACGCTCAATGTTGTCTTTCGGCATGTTCTCACGTTTGGCATTGGCAATGCAGGCACGCAATGAAGGATTATTTTCAGGATCCGGACCACCGTTCTTAACGGCGATAGCGATTTGTTTACCTATTCTTGTAAATGTACGGGCCATGTTGCCCCATCTTTTCAGCTTGGTAGCTTTTCTATATTCGAACGCTCTTCCCATTGTTTTATGTTTTTAATTGGTTCTTATCTAAGTTTGGCACTCAACTTATCTTCGAGGTTCTTCACCAGTTTGGACATGATTTTATCAATCATCTTATCGTTGAGTGTTTGGGTTTCGTCTTGCAGCAAGAAGCTTACTGCATACGATTTCTTACCGGCTTCGAGGTTCTTGCCTTCGTATACGTCGAACAGTTCTACTTCTTTGAGCAACTTGCGTTCGGTTTCGTAGGCAATCTTTTCTATTTCAGCAAACTGGATGTTCTTGTCGATTAACAAGGCCAGGTCGCGTTTTACAGCCGGGTATTTGGAGATTTCCTGGTAGCTTACTTTCACTGAGCGGATGGCTTTCATCAATTCCTTCCAGTTCAGGTCGGCATAATACACTTCGTTGTCGATATCGAATGCTTTGAGTTGCTTGCGACTTACCACACCGAACGATGCCAGACGCTTGCCTCCTTTGGTATTTACCGACAGGGCGGCAGCAAACAAATCATCCGTGAGGTTACCTACTACGAGGCTGTTCAGGTTCAAGCCTAAACGAAGCAGGATATTCTCTACATATGCTTTCAGTTCGTATACCGAGCTATCTTCGTTGGCATGCGCCCAGGAGTTGGCCACACGTTTACCGGTTACCCACAAGCCGAGGTGATAATTTTCCGAATAGGGAGCCAGGCCCTTTTCCGGATTCCGCTTGCTTTCGTCGAAACGGTAGCAGTTACCGAATTCGAAGAAACGAAGGTCGGCATTCTTGCGGTTGGCATTGTGTGCAATACTTTCCAAACCACCGAACAACAGTGTCTGACGCATGCAGTTCAAGTCGGCACTCAACGGATTGAGCAGCATTACCAGGTTGGCAGCCGGATAGGTTTCCAGTCCTTCGTAGTAAGCGGCGCGAGTGAGTGAGTTGTTCAAGATTTCATTGAATCCACAGCCTACAAGTTGTTCTGCAACAAGATTTTGAAGCTTGTTCGATTTATCTTCTTCACCTTTGGTGGTTAAGCTTGATTTCAGGGTAGAGGGTATCTCTACATTATTATATCCGTAGATGCGGAGGATGTCTTCAATCACGTCGCAATCGCGCTGTACGTCTACACGGTACGGCGGAACAGCTAATGTTAATCCTTCGGCAGTCTCGGCAGTGATTTTCATTTCCAGACTGGTTACGATGTTCTTGATAGTTTCTACCGGAATCACTTTACCAATCAGGGAGTTTACTTTTTCGTAGGCCAACTCTACTATAAAATCTTGTGCAGGTGCAGCGCATACATCTTTGATGTCGCAAGAGATGGTACCACCTGCCAGTTCTTTCACCATCAGGGCTGCCAGTTTGAGGCAGTACACGGTGATATTGGGATCGATACCGCGTTCGAAACGGAACGATGCATCGGTGTTCAAGCCGTGGCGACGAGCTGTTTTACGTACCCAGGTAGGATGGAAATAAGCGCTTTCGATAAACACATCGGTAGTAGCTTCGGTAGAACCTGAGTCCAATCCTCCAAATACACCGGCAATACACATGGCTTCTTCGGTGTTGCATATCATCAGGTCGCGTTCGTTGAGCTTGCGTTCTACTTCGTCCAGCGTCACAAACTTGGTACCTTCGGGCATAGTCTTCACAATTACTTCGCCACCTTTGATTTTAGATGCATCGAAGCAGTGCAATGGCTGACCGAATCCGTGTACGATATAGTTGGTAATATCTACTACATTATTAATAGGGCGCAAGCCAATGAGGCGCAGTTTGTTTTGCAACCACTCGGGGCTTTCGGCTACCTTTACACCCTTTACCGTCACACCGGCATAACGGGGACAGGCTTCGGTATTCTCTACCTTTACGGCAATGTCAAGGTCGTGATTCTCTACGGTAAATGCATCTACCGACGGACGTTTCAGCGAAGTAGCTTGTCCGTTTTGCAGCAGATACGCATACAAGTCGCGTGCTACGCCGTAGTGTGAGCAGGCATCGGCACGGTTGGGCGTAATATCTACTTCCAGTACAAAGTCGCTCTTGATATTGTAATAATCCTTGGCAAGCGTACCTACAACCGCATCGGCGGGCAATACAATGATGCCTTCGTGCGAGGTTCCGATACCTATTTCGTCTTCGGCACAAATCATGCCGTTCGATTCTACGCCACGGATTTTTGATTTCTTGATAGTAAAACTTTCGTCACCGCTGTACAGTTTGGTACCCAGTGTGGCAACTACCACCTTTTGTCCGGCAGCTACATTGGCTGCCCCGCACACAATCTGCGAAGGTTCGCCCTCGCCCAGATTGACGGTTGTAACATGCAAATGGTCCGAATTAGGATGTTCTTCGCAGGTAAGTACTTCGCCGATAACAAGCCCTTCGAGCCCGCCTTTGATGGTTTGCACTTCTTCTACTCCTCCGGTTTCCAAGCCAATGGAAGTAAGTGCTGCTGCTACTTCATCGGGAGTTAAATTGAAGTCTACATACTCTTTCAGCCAGTTATATGAAATATTCATATCAATTATGTTTATATTGTTTCTTTAAAAAGACCCGCAAAGTTAATAAGTTTTTTCCGTAGTCGGGGAATGATTCGGTAGAAAAATCAACAACCTTATGAGCGTGATACCTGAAATCCTTTATCCGAAAGCGTCATTTCTACGAAACGTGCGCGTGAGTTGGGTGGATTTTCTGTAAGAATACGACGAATGGTAACTGCTGCCTGAGGGTCTTTGGCTACGATGTACAGGTAACCTCCCCCACCCGCTCCAGGCAGTTTGTATCCTAATGTATAGTCTTTTATCAGGTCGATGATGGCTTCTACTGCGGGTGGATTGGTTCCGCTGTCCAATGCTTTGTTTTGCTCCCATGTTTTACCAACCAGACGGCCGTATGCTTCCATATCTCCCCGCCGAATGGTTTCGTTCATATCGAGGGCATGATTCTTCATTTCGGCCAGCAGTTGTAGGTGGGCAGATGAGTTCAGGAACATGGAACTTACTATCTCACCCAGAATATCTTTGGCAGTACGGGTAATACCTGTATAATATAATAGGTGGCATGCTTTGTAATCGGGATGAGTAAAAAGGTGGTCGGGTAGCCAGCGTACCTGCGGGTTCTGGTCGAACCCGGGTTCCGATTGTAACAGCTTTACTCCTTGCAGCACGCCTCCGTATTGGTCCTGCCAACCGCCACCGGTGGTAAGCAACTGCTCCAACAACAGTGTACGGCGACAAATTTCATTCTTGTCCCAGGCTAATCCGCAGAAGTCGTTGAGGGCTCCCAGTACGGTAGATGCCAGGATAGAACTGGTTCCCAATCCTGAACCGGCGGGAATGGCTGCCAGCAGGGTTACTTCGATACCTGCACCGAAGGCTTTCAACTGTTCTTCCAGTGAAGCGTATTCTACAACCGAGAAGCGGGAATCGAATCCTGCCAATGCAAGCGCCGCTTTGGGAATGGAGAACGGAGAACCAATGCTGTTATACGCCCGCAGTTCGTCGAATGTACGTACGCACTCCATAGCTCCCATATCGATGGAACGCAGAATGATGTGCGGTTCTTTACAGGGTTTTACATAAACCTGCAAAGGAGGTTGTCCATTCAGTTCAATGGCTATGTTGACTACATTGCCACCGGCGTAGAGCGAGTAAGGCGGTGTATCTGTCCATCCGCCTGCCAGGTCTATGCGTACGGGACTGCGCCCCCATACAATCTGATCGGCATATACGCTGAGTGCGGGGGTGCATTTCTTATCGTTCATTTCTTGCAGCATACCGTCGCGAAGCAAGTCGAAAGCAGCCTGTTCGTCGGTTTTGTACGCTTTGCCTTGCGCTTTCAGGATACGGGCACGTAACATGCGGTTACGGATGCGCGACATTTGTGCGGCATCCTCGGGCAATATTCCGGGAGCTTCCAGTCCGAAGTGCACGAATTCTTTCGCGGCATCGGCCAGGTCGAGTTGATAGAACACACTGTTTTCGTGGTTAGCGGCCAACGCTTGCCAGTTTTGTTTGCGGAAGGCCGCCCGTTGAGCATAAAGCCGCTTCAGGTTAGCGCGTACGGCAATTTCATCGGCAGAGATGCGTTCGCTGCGTAACCACACTTCTTTTCCTTCTAACTGAGAGTTGGCATCTATAATCCAACGAAGTATCAGCCCCATTTCTTCAATAGAATGTACTACCGGAAATAAAGGAGCCGATTGTATATCGCCATGCTCCATACCGATGCACTCTCGCGGAAGGTTCATACTAAGTAACCAACTCCAGAGAGAGGACCCCATGAAAGTAGTCTCATCATCCCATAAATCGCCCCGGAAAGCATCGTTTATATCGTATGTACGTATGGCATAACCCGTTTCGCCTACCGGAACAATATCTATGCACAGCTCAGAAAGCAAATAAATATTCCAATTGTTAGCAGGAATTCCGGTAAGTATATGATTGTTGGCAAGTCGCCAGGAAGCACCAATGCAACTGTTTTCAATCCACAGATTTTCATTCTTTGCTTGGAGCGGTATCTGTACATCAGAGTTCATCACAAACATAGCCGGATGCGGCTTTACTTTGCGGTGAATAATCTGCCGTTGGTCGCGTACTTTATTCTGTACTGCCAGGGTGGATGAGATTAACTCGTTGCTGGTTCCGTAATGGTAGAATTCTCCACCGGGTAAGGGCAGGATAGCTACCGATAAGGTGTTTACTTCGTCATCTTCCAATGTCGGATGGGCGCCCAGTGCTCTTCCGAAATCAGAATACATATCGTAATAGCCCAACTCGCCGTTATCGCCTTTGCGCGAACGCTTCATCAGCACTTCTACGGCGCGGTCGCTCAATAGCCAGATGCCGATATCCATCAGGTAGAAATGGGTGTTGGATAGCTTTTCGAGTTCTGCCAGCGAAGGTTTCTGCAACATAAAGTCGAGTTCTTCGGGGGTGTTGCGCTTGGAGGCAAATACCCCGTGATGCGACGCCAGTTCGGCGTCTACCCACAAACCGTAGCATACTACATCAGCTTCGGGAATGTCCTGCAACGGTTTTTCGGAGCGGATGTACACATCACCGCTGGCTACTAATGTATGTAATCCGGAAGGGGCTTTCGCCATGATTTTCTCGTAAAGCGGTAGTTGCAGCGACAGCAGGTTTTGTCCCAACCGCTGCCCGCGTTCCCAACGGAAAACAGGTATCGGAGTGAGTATTTTGCCCGAAGGAGCATAGCTTGGTAAGCGGCGGCTTTGTCCGCCTGCATGAAGCAGGATGCGTTTTTCTTGTGCCATCCATTCGGAAAAGGAGAGTTGCGGGGCGTATTCCCGGTGACAGGCTTCGAGCAACCAGGTAGTTCCCCCACCCGAGCCGAGCTTGGAACCTACAGGGTCGGATGTACAAAACCATTCAGCATGGTCAACTTCTTCCTGTTCGTGGAAGCACGATACAAGGTTGGGCGGTAGGGACAATAATTTCTGCATACAGCACGTTTATCTGGGTTGCAATATCTGTTTGTTTAAAAAGGTAGCGGACCGTCGGAACCACTGCCCGAACCACCGAACGGATTGTCGTTAGGCGGATAGAAATCGGGAGCAGGCGGCGGAGTGCTGTTATTATTCATACGCGAACCGAAGGTGGGTGTACCACCGTTTTCGCCCGGCATGGGGATAATCATATCGTCATCGGGATTGGAGAAGCGGGTAAATTCGCCCTTGAAACGGAGCAGTACATCACCCACGGCACCGTTACGGTGCTTAGCAATGATGATTTCGGCCATTCCGCGGAGGTCGTTCCCTTTTTCATCCTGGAATATCTTGTAGTACTCGGGACGGTGAATGAAGCACACCATATCGGCATCCTGCTCAATGGCTCCCGATTCACGAAGGTCGCTCAACTGCGGACGTTTGCCGTCGATGCCTTCACGACTTTCTACCCCACGATTCAACTGCGACAGGGCGATGATGGGAATATTCAACTCCTTAGCCAACCCTTTGAGCGAACGGGAGATGGTACTTACTTCTTCCTGACGACTGCCGAATGCCATACCACTGGCGTTCATCAACTGCAAGTAGTCGATGATGATAATCTGCACGCCATGTTCGCGTACCAGACGGCGGGCTTTGGTACGTAACTCGAATACCGAAAGTGACGGGGTATCGTCTACATATAAAGGAGAGTCGAGCAGGTCTTTCAGCTTGTAATCCAGCTGTTGCCACTCGTAGGCGGCCAGCTGACCACTCTTTATCTTTTCACTGGGAATTTCGCACACATTGGATATCAAACGGTTTACCAACTGTACGTTGCTCATTTCGAGCGAGAACAACGCCACCGGGGTGCGGTAGTTTACCGCCAGGTTCTTCGCCATGGAAAGTACGAAAGCCGTCTTACCCATTGCAGGACGGGCGGCAATGACTATCAAGTCAGATCGTTGCCAACCGGATGTCATCTTATCAAGCTTGGTAAAACCGGTCTCAATACCACTTAACCCGTCGCTACGGGCGGCAGCTTTCTGGATAAGCTGATAGGCTTCTGCTACTACCGGGTTAATCTGGGTATAGTCTTTTTTGAGGTTACGTTGCGATATTTCGAACAGTTTGCCTTCGGCTTCCTGCATCAAATCATCTACGTCGAGCGTTTCGTCGAATGCCTTTCCCTGCACCGTACTGCTGAACGTAATCAGCTCACGTGCCAGATACTTCTGTGCAATGATACGGGCGTGGTACTCGATGTGGGCCGACGATGCTACTTTGCTGCTTAACTGGGCAATGTAAAAGGGACCTCCTACTTCTTCCAGTTCTCCGCGTTTGCTGAGTTGTTCCTTTACCGTGAGTATATCTACCGGCTTCTGGTTAATAGCCAGGTCGGTAATTGCCATGTAGATTAGTTGGTGCCGACGGTCGTAAAACGACTCCGGACGCAGAATCTCACTGACCTGTGCATACGCATCTTTCTCAATCATCAACGCACCTATTACGGCCTCTTCCAGTTCGGGAGCCTGCGGTTGCAAGCGTCCGTAATCGCTCACCGGTTGTGTAACGGGACGTTGGTTGCGTGTATTTCTTCTTTGTTCAGCCATTCTGCTATTTTGTTACATTTGCTATTAGGGAGGGCAAAGATAACAAACAATTTCTTAACTTTGCTGCCCGCGCTCAAAAGATTATCGACTACTTATGAGCACGTTATTCACCCTGACACAAGTAATGATTATGATTGTATTTCCGAATGCCAAAATAAATTTGGGCTTGCACATTACCGAGAAACGCCCCGATGGTTACCACAACCTGGAGACTGTATTCTACCCTATCCCGCTGACTGATGCGCTGGAAATTACGGAAGTTAAAGATGTTGCTGCCGGTGAACCGAAGTACCGCCTGCACATATCCGGTGCCGAAGTTGCCGGACGTCCGGAAGATAATCTGGTAACAAAAGCCTATTTGTTACTGGATAGGGAATTCAACCTGCCACCTGTGGATATTTACCTGCACAAGCACATCCCGTCGGGTGCGGGACTGGGTGGCGGTTCGGCCGATGCTGCCTTTATGCTGACTATGCTCAATCAACGTTTTGAACTGCAACTTAGTGATGAGCAACTGGAAGTACATGCTGCTACGCTGGGAGCCGATTGCGCTTTCTTTGTGAAGAACAGCCCGACGTTTGCCGAGGGTATTGGTAATATCTTCTCTCCTATCAGCGTTTCATTGAAAGGCTACCGTATTTTGGTGATAAAGCCCGATGTATTTGTATCTACCCGCGATGCTTTTGCGCAGATTCGTCCGCACCGCCCTGAGTGCTCGTTGCGTGAAGTGATTGCCCGCCCGGTTGAGCAATGGAAAGAGGCGTTGGTGAACGATTTTGAGGCAAGTGTATTTCCGCAGTTCCCGGTTATCGGGGAGATTAAAGAAGCTATGTACCGAGGTGGTGCGGTGTATGCGTCGATGAGCGGTTCGGGCTCATCGGTTTTCGGGTTGTTCCGTGCAGATGCCGCTTTGCCCGATTTGAGTGGTGAAGGGCGGTTCTGTTTTGATGCATTATTATAATACATTCACAAATGAAAAACATAGAATACATAGCATTCGACGCCGACGACACACTTTAGGTAAACGAACTCTACTTTTATGAATTCGAACAGAAGTTCTGTACATTGATGCAACCGTATCTTCCTGCCGATAAGGCTTCGCAGGAATTATTCCGGACAGAGATGAAGAACCTGCACCTGTACGGGTACGGTATTAAGGGAATGATGCTTTGCATGGTAGAAGCCATCTGCAACATCATCACACAAACAAACGAAGTCCCTCATTGCATCCGGGAAGTCATCCGGTTGGGACAAGAGCTCATTGAACACCCCATCGAACTGCTGGGCGGTGTAGAAGAAACTCTCTCGCAACTCAGCAACCGGTACAAACTGATACTGATAACCAAAGGCGACCTGCTTGACCAGGAACGGAAAGTCGGAAAATCGGGATTGAAGCCTTATTTCCATCACATCGAGATTCTGAGCGATAAGCAACCGGAAGACTACCAACGAATGATGCAAAGCCTCGCCTGTCCACCCAACGGGTTCCTGATGATAGGCAACTCCATGAAGTCTGACATTCTCCCGGTATTGCAACTGGATGGTTATGCCGCCCACATCCCCTACCCGATTACGTGGCAGCACGAACAACACGAAGAAGAAGTGAATCACCCCCATTTCCTCCGGCTGAATAAAATCACAGAGATTCTACACCATTTATAAAAAGGAGGGACTACAAAGAAGATTTTAAGAATTCACCCAATGCTTCCATGGAAATGTTTTTATCGATTATTTTACCCGTACTGTCTAACAAGAAATTAGTAGGGAAAGCATTAATGGAAAGCTTTTGGGTCTCTACCCCATCCTTGTCCCAATATTGTTTCCAAACAAGTCTATTCTTAATGATTAAATTTTCCCATTCCTTTTTATTTTCCACCTTATCTACAGATATTCCAACTATCTCAAATCCGCTACCACGGTATTGTTGGTACAAATCTTTCAAACGCCCAAACTGTGCCCGGCAGGGACCACATCCACTGTACCAGAAATCGACTAAAGTAAATTTGTTTTTGAGAAAAATATCGGATGACAGTTTCTCATAATTTGTATTCTGACAACTAAAAACCGGGAATAGTTGGCCTACAGAAAGCTGTTTGCTATCCTGTAGTTTGCTGTTTAAAACTTTCCCGGCATATCCATTTCTCAATGTTTCCGAAAAGGCATCATAAATAGAATCAAATATGGGCTCATAACCCCAATTCATCAATTTAATAAGTTTCCAAAATGCAATTTTTGAGTTGGGATTACTTTCTGCATATTTCAATAATGTACTATCACTCGCATTATATATAGCATTCTGCTCTTTACGCAACATCAGCCCTATTGAATCAGGCAAGTTACCCTCATAGAGTTGATTCAGGCTATCCGTTTTTTGATCCAATGATTCATATCGAGCATTTATCTCTTTATAAAAAGCAAAGTAGTTTGGATATTCTTCCAGCATGGTCTTATTTTCAACCGCAGGCACTTCCCGATACGAATTTATATTTATAGAGATAGTCTGCTTACCTTTGTCAATAATGAAATCCGATGATTGGTAAATGTTATCGATGCCTATAAATACTCCTTGTGATTCAGGAATGTACCCGGATATGGTAAATTTCTTGTCTCTAATTTCTGCTGTTATTACATCTGTTCCGCCGGGTATGTAGTCTGAATAGAAGCGGAGCTCCAACTTACCCGAATCGGCATTGACAGTACCATCTATTGTGAAATTGGAATTCTGTCCATTTCCGCAAGAGCTAATCAGGCAATAAAACAAAGGAAGAAATAACATACTTTTTTTTTTCATGTGTGGAATTTTAAAGTTCTTAATCAGATAAAAAACCTCACTGGTGGTTTTTATTATTAGACGCTCAATAGTAGAAAAGACTGCAGTGAATATTTCATTTTTTTGCCACCACTTTGTTATTACACAAACAAAGCCACATCTGTAAGTTTCCAAAATGCAATTTCCCGCTGATAGAATCTAACTAATCGCTTTCTTCTGCAACTAACCGAATAAAAGGTGATACTCATGTGTTTTTGCACCCAAAAGAAGAACCATTCTCCATAAAACATTGTTTTGCGTAAAACCAAAAACAGTAAACAATGGAAACTAAAAATGTAAAAGCTTATGGCACCTCAGCCGCCAGTGAACCTTTAGACGAGATGAGCATCGAACGCCGTCAGGTAATGCCAACCGATATCGAGATTGAGATTCTGTATTGTGGCGTATGCCACTCCGACCTGCATACAGCGCGTAACGACTGGGGAGGCACCATATACCCCGTAGTTCCGGGACACGAAATTGTGGGAAGAGTAACCAAAGTAGGGAGTAAAGTCACCAAAATGAAAGTAGGCGACCTGGTTGCTGTAGGCTGCATGGTAGACTCGTGCCACGAATGCGACAGTTGTAAACATGGTCTGGAGCAATATTGCTTGAATGGTTCTACAGGTACTTATAACGACATCGATTCGCATTTAGGCACACAAACCTATGGTGGCTATTCGGAAAAGATTGTGGTAGACGAACATTTTGTGTTGAGTGTTCCCGAGAATCTCGACCTACCAGCTGTTGCTCCGTTGTTGTGTGCCGGCATAACTACCTGGTCGCCTCTGCGGCATTGGAATGTAGGCAAAGGAAGTAAAGTGGGCGTTGTGGGCTTAGGAGGGTTAGGACACATGGCCATCAAATTAGCCAAAGGATTGGGTGCAGAGGTAACACTGTTTTCACGAACACCCGGTAAAACACACGACGCCAAAAGCCTGGGAGCCCATGCAGTAGTTATCTCTACCGACGATAAGGAGATGAGAGCAGTAACCGGGAAGTTCGACCTGATTATAGACACCGTTCCATACGTACACGATGTAAATCCATACGTTTCAACGCTCAACATTAATGGAACCCTGGTATTGGTGGGTTACCTGGGCGAACTCACACCCATGCTTAACACGGTTCCCCTGATATTAGGACGTAAATCGGTAGCCGGCTCCGTTATCGGCAGCATTGCCGAAACACAGGAAATGCTCGACTTCTGCGGGAAGCACAACATAGTATCCGACATCGAGCTTATTAATATGCAAGACATCAATACAGCTTATGAACGAATGCTGAAGAGCGATGTCCGTTACCGGTTTGTCATCGATATGGCTTCGCTGAAACAGTAAAATTACAGGAACATAATACGCCTGTTGAGCAAGTCGGTTATCTGCGAATTAAGTTTCTTGGCATTAACGGGTTTCGATGTATAAGCATCGAAACCGTTTTGCAGAATCTGCTTTTCGTCCTCGGCAAAGGCAAACGCCGTTACTGCCATAATAGGCACGGTGGGCGATAATTCGCGGATAAGCCGGGTGGCTTCATAACCATCCATACCCGGCATGTTTATATCCATCAGAATGAGGTGGGGATTGTGCTGCTTGAACATCTCCACCGCTTCTTTTCCGTCCCAGGCATGAATAAGATAGAACCTGTCTTTCAGGATAGAGTTCAACAGCTTAAAGTTGCTGTCATTATCTTCGGCTACCAGAATGGTCATTTTGTCTAACTTACTGCTTTCTACCACCTGTTTTTCTTTCTCATTCCGGACTACAGGTTCGGCCGGTACATAAGGAAGTTCTATCCAGAATGTCGACCCGAAGCCTTCTTGCGATACCGCTCCCACTTTACCCTGCATGCTCTCGGCAATGCTGCGGCAGATGGTAAGACCCAGCCCCGTACCTTTGGCAAAGCTGTCTAACTTCGTGAAACGGTCGAAAACAGCATCTATCTTATCGGCAGCAATACCTCGTCCGGTATCGGTTACGTAGCAGTACAGTTTATTGTCGCTTTTCACCCTGAACCCGAAGGTGATGCTTCCTTCTGTGGTAAACTTCACGGCGTTATTCAGGTAGTTTATCATGACCTGTTTCAGCCGATTCTTATCCGTATGAGCCCACAAACCGGGCTTTTCGCACACGTATTGTAAGAATACTTTAGAGTTTTGCATCAACGGGCGCAGACTAGCTTCCACTTCCCGGAACAGTTCGTCGATGTTTACTGCCGAGTAATTGAATTCGAGTGTTCCCGCTTCTATCTTCGATAAGTCGAGAATATCGCCGATAAGCTGTAACAACAACGTATTGTTACTCTCGATGATGTTCACATATTCGTCTTTCTCTTCTTCCGATTGGGCAGTTGCCAGAATCTGCGAGAATCCTACGATGGCGTTAAGCGGTGTGCGTATTTCGTGACTCATATTAGCCAGGAAGGCCGATTTGAGACGGTTCGATTCATCGGCTTTCTCTTTGGCAATCAGGAGGTCGGTTTCCATGTTTTTGCGTTCGGTAATTTTCAGTGCCGACCCAATGATGGTAAGTGGTTCGCCATCCTCATCGTATTGGTCGATAGCCGCCCTGGCTTCCATCCAATCTTCCACCACTTTTCCGTCCGGCTGGTGCGTTAAGGTGCGGTACTCGGCATGTATCTTCGGTACAAGGCCTGCTACCAGTTCATCATAAGCCTTATTTATCCGTTCTTTATCGTCGGGGTGAATGTTCGAGAAATAGAACCGTTCGGGGATGGTGAAGTACGAATCGTCTTTCAGTTCGCCTTCCTCCATCGATTCTTCAATGGGACGGTTTACGTCGCACAGTATGGTATGGCTCTTGAGATCCCACTTCCAGGGGTTCATATTGGCAATCTCCAACGCCATGGTAAGCTTGTGGTTAACCGAGTGCAGAGTTTGCTGCATGTTAGCCAGTTCGGTATTATCGGCACAGAATAATTCTACATACCCTTCATCCAGCGAAGGAGCTATGATGATACTCATGTGCATGTCGATAAGCTCGAAGTAACGTTGTACGGTTACCGGTTTTTGGGTGGTATGCACCACGGTAAACAGGTGCGCGTCGTTACCCAGGAACTTTCCGGGATTCATTGCGCTTCCCGGCTGGTTTGTCCAATCTTTTATTTTTCCGAACGTTTTCTCAAAAAAAGCATTATACCGAACAATCAGGAAATCCTCCACCTGGTTGTCTTTATCCAGCACCAGCTTTCCCTTCATGTAAATGATGGGCATGGAATTTACCAGGTTGTTGAATTCGCTCATGAGTTTAATCTGTTTCTGCTGCATCTTGCGAACGTTATTGAGCCACGCCATCCACAGCATTATAATCAGGGCCAACACAGCCACTCCAATAAGTCCGTTACGGTATTTGCTGAAAAACGATTCGGGTTTGAGTATAAATACAGTATCCGAGGGGCAATTATCAGGCGAAAGACCATAGGCCAACAAATCGGGGTAAACGATGTTGGCTGCCGGCATGAAGTCGTCCTTCAACAATACAAATTTGGGGGTATTGTCGGAAAGAGCCGAGTACAAAGCGGTAAGAATCTTACTCTTCTTCCATTCCTCGGTACGGTAGCGTCCTCCGATGAGTCCGTCCATCTCATGGGTTTCTTCATCGAGCAGGAACACCGGTACAGAGCTACGATTACCCACCAACGACTTCACACGGGCTGCTATGGGACTGCCGAAATCAGAGGTGGCAACAGTCCAGGACAGATACAACACTGCCGTATCCGGTTGCTTCTCAGAAATATAGTAGGTCAAAGAGTCGCTGGGGGTATAGGCAGGGTTCAAGCAGAGCAAGTCGAGTTCCGGATACTTTTTAGCTATATAATTTACCAGGTCCATCTTGGCTTGTAATGCAGCATTCCGGTTGTCATACAGAAAGATAAGTTTTTTAAGCGAGGGCATGATTTGATGAATCAAATCTACATTCTCTTCTACGTAATAGGGTGAGTACAGATGTACCAGCTTACTTTTCGTAGGAATCGCTTCTATGGGTGTACGTTCGTTATATTCAATTTCGCGCCGGTGTATATAGGTATCCAGCGGACCTACATAGTTGTTTTCGCTGCAAACCACCACCGGTACATCCTGCCAATGAGCAGGCAACCGTCCGTCCAGCAGCCTCCAGGCAGCGTTGCCCAGGTAAACAATGGCAGCCGGAGTAGATTTGCCATACTTCTTGCAAAGTTCCCGGGCATAGTCGTCGACTTCTTCCTCGGAATCAATTGAAAGCAGGGTAAGATTCTCGGTAGAAACCCGCATGGCCAACGAGCCTTCAAGACACTCTTCATGAATAGCATCCATATAAGGACGACTCCAGGTGTGCGACTCGGTATAAGTGTTGATTATCAGCACATAATCTTTATTTTGTGCCTGTGCTTTAAATGAAAAGGATAAGAAGATTGTTAACAGAATAACAAATACATTCAACGTTTTGTTTGTTCTTGATCTCATGTAATCAGTGTTTGCTCTATTATTCTCTGCAAATATACGACTATTGATTAAATACCTGAATAAAACAAACACACATTTTATATGTATATAATTATTTTGTGTCCCGTTGACTATGAACAGGTTACTGCCTACCCCACTAAAAAGTATTAAAAATGTTTCGAAAAGACTTGTATAGTCCAAAAGTTCACCCTATATTTGCACCGCATTTGAGAGAAAATGCGGGTAAAGGAAGTGTGGGTGAGTGGCTGAAACCACCAGTTTGCTAAACTGACGTACGGGTAACTGTACCGGGGGTTCGAATCCCCCCGCTTCCGCACCAACACTAAGAATCCTGTAGAGGCAACTCTGCAGGATTCTTTTTTATATAGGCTTGTCAATATTTAGCAAACATTACAAATGGAATCATTGTTTGTTTTCAAAAAAATAGTAATTTTGCAGGAAACTAATCGAATCATGGTGGATTCGTCTAACGGTTAGGACGCATGCCTCTCACGCATGTAATACGGGTTCGATTCCCGTATCCACTACTTCACAACATGGATCTACTTAAGGAAACCGTCAACGCAGTAGTTAACTCCCGCTACCCCGATATGCAAACGGAAGCCAGGAAGTTATTGGATGAAGTAATGGTTCGCCAGGATGTTGCTAAGGGCGAAATTATTCTTCGGGAAGGCGAAGTGTGTAAAAGCATTGTCTTTGTAGGGAGAGGGATGTTGCGGCAATACTACTACAAAAATAAAAAAGATGTAACCGAGCACTTCTCCTACGAAGGATGCGTGCTGATGTGCATCGAGAGTCTGCTGCGCCAGGAACCTACCCGCCTCATTGTGGAAGCCCTGGAACCTTCTGTTATCTACCATTTACCGTACAACCGCCTGCTGGCATTCATCGACGGCTCGAAAGAAATCAATACATTCTACCGCAAGGTGCTGGAGTACTCGCTCATCACGTCGCAGATAAAAGCCGATTCGTGGCGGTTTGAAACAGCACACGAACGGTATAACCGGTTGATGGCCGTACATCCCGAAATCGTTAAACGGGCACCACTGTCGCACATTGCCTCGTACCTGCTGATGACGCCCGAAACGTTGAGCCGTGTACGCTCGGGCGTACTATAATCAATATAAATCGTGTAAACCTACCTCTTCAAACAGACGCACCAGTTTGTCCATCACCGCGCGTACGTAACGCTCGCCTTTCCCGGCAGTCGACTTACGGGGATTGCCTACACCTGTATCTACCGTGGCTTTGCCCCAATGACGGGGTGCCCAACCAATCTTCTCGTTCAGTGCCGGAATAGCAAAGGGTTTCGATGCACCCTCGCCCGCTTCGTCCAGATTCACCAGCTCGGGATGGAGGTACATCATCACGGAGGTTTCGGTTTCGCCGGCATGGTCGTCAATCTTCTCTTCGAAGAAGCCTTGCGTAGGAACAAGCTCGTACCAGTTTGCCACCACAATAAGGAAATCGGGATATACAAAAGCCAGGTCGCGAATCATCCCTTTGAAGTTGTTGCCGCCGTGACCGCCCAGGATGATGAGTTTGCGCATGCCCTGTGCATACAGCGAGGCCACAATATCTTCCAGGATGGCCTGTTGGGTCGACGTACGGGTATGGATACAGAAAGGCAGTTCGCGCTGCCCCGGGTTGTGTGCGCCAAACGGAACGGGCGGCATTACCATGCAACGCACGCCCGAACGGGTAAATACCTCCCGGGCACAACGCACGGCAATATCGTGCGGCAAGATGCAATCGGTTGTGTACGGAAGGTGCAGATTGTGAGGCTCGGTAGCTCCCCAGGGAAGCACAGCCACCTGGTATGTAAGCTCTTTTACGGTACCGTAATTAGATACGCTCAAGTCAAATTCTTTATCCATAATGTGTGGGGGATTATATTTGCGGTAAAGATATAAAAACTTCACCACCTTTTATGAGAAACGCTTCCATCTTTTCCGGAAAGATAGAAGCGTTTACAAGGAAAGATGGTGAAGTTTCTACTACCTATCCAAATATCTTAAAGCCGATAAAGTACGTACGGGGTTGCGTGGGACCATAGAAGTAGCCCGAATCACGCGCCTCGCCCTTATCCAAATCCTTCTGGAAACTGTTGAAGATGTTCTGCACACCAGCATTCAACTGGAATTTGATATGGTCTTTCAGCACGAAGGTGTAATTGAACTTGGCGTTGAACTCCATAAAGTCTGGGGTGCTCTCCATGCGGTCGTTCTCAATGTAACCGGCCATGTGCGGTACAATCATTTCACCGGTATACACGCCCGAGAGGGAGAAGTCGAAGTTCTTCAACGGAGCCGAGGTAAAGGTGAAGTACCCGTAATAGTTGGGAGTACGCATCATGCGTTTGGTGGTAAGCGCTACATCTGTTTCGGTTGCTTTTCTCCACACCTCATCGCTTTTATACATACTGCGCTGGGCAGTGAACCCAAGCTGGAACTGAGCCTCGCGTCCGTGGGCAATCTTGGCATCCAGGTTAACACCGTATACACGGGCTCCGTTACCGTTACGACGTTCTTTTATCATGTCGCCATCGGGGTTCGGACCAATATCTTCGAGAATAAACACGTCTTTCAAATCGGTATAGAACCCTTCGGCAAGGATGTTGCCCTGCCAGTGTCCCAAGGGGAATGTCCAGTCGATAGAGCCGCTGAAACTGTTGGAACGTTCTTCGCGTAACCCATCGGCAAGCCTGATTTGTACACCTTCGCCACCTACTGCCGTTACGTGCAAGTCTTCATCGTATGCCTGCGGGGCACGGAACCCTGTTGAGTAGGTAACACGCGCCTGTACGGCTTCAACGGGCTTGTACAGGAAGTTGATACGGGGGCTGAAGATGAGTCCGCCGATCAGGTTGTGCTTATCCATACGTACACCCGCCAGGATGTTCCATTTGTTCATCTTCCATTCGTTCTGAAGGAAGGTTCCGGCAATGCGGATGTTCTGCTTCAGGTCGCGATGATACCCGGTCATGATGTCGTGCATGGCATTATCCTGATACTCAATACCCCCGGTAAAGGTGGCGGGAGCAAACAGGCAGTTGTCCATATTACCTACATACATTCCTCCAACTACCCAGGTAATGTCGTTGGTTTTACCATAGGCATTCAGATTTTTTCCGGCACCGTAGTAGCTGTTGCGGTCAACGTGTTGTACCGATCCGTACAGGGAGATTTTATGTTTGTACTCATTCAAGTACAGGTCGTAGCTTATGCCTCCGCTGTTGATTACGTGCTTGGTTTGCTCGGTAATATCGGTTTCGTGCGGTTGCAGGTCGAACTTGTTACCTCCGCGGCGCAACTCGTTGGTGGTATGGTACTCCAGGTTGATGCGGCTAAACTGCGTGGGACGATAGTACGAACGCAGTCCGAAGGTATTCATATTCAGTTTACCCAGCTCCGAGAACCCGTCGCCATCGGCATCATACGGGTTACGGTTGCGGTACGTCTCGTACAAAGCAATTCCGTACGAGTTATCTTTGGCTACCAACGACACGTTGGCACCCATGTATTGCTCCCATGATTGTCCGTTGGCATTAGAGAGCATGGTAGATACCTGGAACGAGTTGTTGATAGGGTCTTTGGTAATGATGTTCACCGTTCCGCCCACGGCATTGGCACCAAACAGCGCCGAACCTCCTCCACGTACCACTTCTACGCGTTCAATCATATTCACGGGAATCTGTTCCAGTCCGTACACCCCGGAGAGGGCGCTTACAATGGGGCGGCTGTTGATAAGTATCTGCGAGTAAGGGCCTTCCAGTCCGTTGATACGTACCTGCGGGAAACCGCAGTTCTGACAGTTGTTCTCCACCCGTAAGCCCGATTGGTAGTTGAGCGATTTGGCCAAGTCGGTAGAGTTTACCGTTTCAAACAGTTTGGCGCTCATTACGTTTACCACTACCGGAGCTTCACGGCGGCTCACCTCGTTACGGCTGGCCGATACCACTACCTCGTCGGTCATAAAGCTCTCTTCCACCATCTGGAAGTGTACTACGGCAGTATAGTCCTTACTTACTTCGATACTCTTCTCCTGGGGTTTGTAACCAATGGCAGATACACGCAATACATATTTACCCTCAGGCAATTTACGGAACTCAAACTGTCCCGCATCGTTGGTAACCGTTCCGCCCGTGCGACCTACAATCTGAACGGTGGCGTACGGTATATTTTCTTCGGTTCCTTTCACAATAACATGTCCGGAAATCATGTTCCCTTCCCGGATAGGATTTACAGTCTCGGCACAGATATAGCCACACACGGCCATGAAGCAGATGAAGATATAAGATCTCATTGTTTGTTTATTTTTAAGTATACAACAATAACATAGCCAAACAAACAGACGCGTTTGTTCAACGTATAAACATAAAATTAAAAAGGGAATTAACTAAAGAAGAGCACAGGAGGAGCCCGTAAGCTCATGACCTCATGGTGCCTGGCAGTCAACGAAACCACCCAGGAAGGTTCTCCAAGTGTGCATAAAACCACACGCTCAGGAGCCGGGCAACACACCGGATTGGCAACCAACAGGTGATAGCTGGAAAGGCGGTCGATAACAAGAATGGATTGGGAAGAGTGCGAGTGCTTACCCTGGAAAGGGTGCGAGTGGGTAAGCATTACGCCGTTGATGTAATGCACGTGGGTAAACATTGAAATGCTTGCCTGATACGTTACAAACAGCGCCAGTAACCAAACGGAGAATAGTGATTTTGATAAATGTTGTTTCACTTGCTTTTGCACTCATTAATTCTCTAAGACGGTGCAAAGGTAAGTTATTATTTTTAATTATTCTAAATAGACTAACTTTTTTAGACCAGAATACCTAAAGATAGGTACATAACTTTTCCAGGTAATAACGGTCGGTTTCATCAAAGAAAGCCAGCTGTTCGCTGTCTACATCGAGTACTGCCCACACTTTATCGTCTCTTAACAAGGGAATTACAATCTCCGAGCGCGACAATGAGCTGCATGCAATGTGTCCCGGGAATGCATCGACATCGGGTACTAATTGTGTGGTAGCTTGTGCCCAGGCTGTACCACATACTCCCCGCCCCTTGCGGATACGCGTACAAGCTACCGGTCCTTGAAACGGACCCAGTACCAGTTCATCTTGCTTCACCAGGTAGAAGCCTACCCAAAAGAAACCAAATGCCTCTTTCAGCGCAGCAGCCACATTGGCAAGGTTGGCTATAACATCGGGCTCATCGGCTATGAGAGCCTTTATCTGAGGCAGCAGGGCAGTGTATTGTTCTTCCTTACTGCCGTTAATCAATACCAGGTCTTCGGCCATAGTTTACTCTCCAAATAACAGTTGATAATCACGTTTACCGGCAGGTACCGTCCACTCCTCGGGAATAAATCGCCATTGATTAAGGGCATGCGGAGTGAGTACTCCCTTCTTCGTTACGTACTTAATAAGGTAATAGCGGAGGTCCCTGTCCGAAGAATACACGATACGGTCTTTCAGCTTATCCTGCGGAATACGGGCGCCTTTGGTAAGCAACTCTCCTCCCCCGTTACCCCGGTATGAGTTCAGGGCTACTTTATATGTCTTATTCAGGTGGAACGGGTCTCCGTTAGCCAGGCTGATGATGTTAACCTTCTGTCCTTTGGGTTTTCTTACATCGACCGTATAAATAATACCCGCAGCCGAGTCGAAGTTGAAACTATAATTTTGGAACGAGTAGCGGGCGCCACTGTTGGTTCCTCCCGGTTTTTCTGTTTTCTTGAGCCAGAGCAGGTGGTCGTTAGCCGACTTCATGCGGTTGGTCCACATGTAGTACGACTCTTCCAGCAAACCTTTTATCTCTTTCCCGGTAAGTGTCATTACGTACAGCATGTTTTCATACTGGTACAGTGAAAACATATCGCCCACCGTTACATCGCCTTTCGGAATAGAAGCGTCAAAGAAGAGCGGTGCCACCAGTGAAATATCGGCTCCGGATATATCCAACTGGATGGAATGAATAAAGTCGACAAAGGCCGATGAACCGAAGTAGGACGGGCGTGTACTTATTTCTTCGGTAAAGGTACCTATCTTTGTCTTCACAAAGCGCTGAATGGTATCGTATTGGGTGGCAAACTCCTTCATCCATGCCTCGTCGGGTTCCACATGGGTCATTGGTACCAGCGTTCCGTTGGTTTGCTTGCCTTGCACCTTTCCATCAAGTAGTTGCAGGGTTATATCCACATCGGCTACCAACCTGCCTGCGTTAGCCGGGTTAATTACCAGTACAGAATCGCCTGCTACGTTGGCTATCTTGGAACAATGCGCAATATGATCGTGCCCCATGAGTACCACATCGAATCCGGGCACCTTGCGTGCTACCTCCACCGATGCATTCTCCCGATACTTGCTTAACCATTGGGCTTCAGCACCCGAGTGGAACATACCAATCACTACGTCCGGCTTTTCCTTTTCAAGAATGATGGGCATCCACTTACGGGCTGTCTGCTCCATATCGTCAAAGCGCAAACCTTTCCACAGGTTTTCCGACAGCCATACCGGGATAGCCGGAGTAATCAGTGCAAATACCACCACTTTCACACCATCGCGTACAAACACCTCATAAGGCTTCAACGGTGGGACACCGGTAACGGCATCAACCATATTAGCGCACAGGATGGGGAACTTACACGCATCAATCCAACGGTTAAACACCCGGTAGCCCACTTCTACATCGTGGTTACCCATATTTCCCGCATCGTACTTCATGTAATTCATGATGGAAGCACACAGGTGGTTCGAGGTACTGTCGATGTAATTGTAGTAATACACCGAAGGTTGTCCTTGCAGGATGTCACCGTTATCCAGCAAGAGAAGATTATCGCCATACACCGCCCGTTGCTGTTGTATATGGGTGTACACACGCGACAGACTTCCGTTCCAGGGCTGTTGCGTAATAAAGTTATAAGGATAAAAATTACCGTGAATATCACTGGTTCCTAACATTTTGAGGTGTACCTCGCTCTCTTGGGCCGCAAGCGTAACCAGTAGCCCAAATGCGGCTACACATACAAAGAGTAATCGTTTCATAGGGATTATTTATTGTGCCTGTAACGGTATAGAGAACACAAAACGGGCACCTTTGGTGTATTCGCTGTCAATCCATATTTCGCCTCCCCATTTCTCTACGGTCAGCTTACAGATAGACAATCCCAGCCCGGTACCTTGCGCATACTCGTTCAGTTTTTCGAACCGTTCAAACACACGCTTTTGTTTTTCTTTCGGGATGCCGCAACCGGTATCAGTAATAGCTATCAGTGCACGGTTTCTTTCTTCGTCTATTTCAAAAGAGAGGGTTATTACCCCATCTTGCGTAAATTTAATGGCATTATACAGCAGATTCGATATTACCTGTTGCATACGTTGCGGGTCGACTCGCATTTCGTAGGAGTTCAACGTCGAGTAGAACACCAATTTATTGTTTGTCTTGCGTGAGAATTCAATCGATGTAAGCGCCTGCTTGCACAGTTGTACCACATCGCACTTGGTAGGCGCCAACACAATACGATCTGATTCCAGGCGGGATATATCCAGAATGTCGTTAATCAAGCGCAACAGCAAGTCGGAATTCAGTTTGATAATCTCGGCATAATTATGCTTGTCTGCCTCTTCACAACCCTCTGCCACCAACACATCGCTAAATCCTACAATGGCATTAAGCGGCGTACGTATCTCATGACTCATATTGGCGAGGAAAGCACTCTTCAACCGGTTCGATTCTTCGGCACGGTCTTTAGCTACGCGCAACTTGGCTTCGGAGCTTATCAACTCGTCTTTGAGATGCTTGGTGCGCAAGTAAAAGTAGAATACCACGCACAGTATAAGTACCAATAGAATCACAACGCCTCCAATAGTCCATATCTGATAGGTATATTGTTCGTAGAATGAGAGTTCCTCGTTAATTATATTCACGTTAAAAGGAAGGTCTTTCAAATTCACTCCCATTTCCTTGGCCCGCTGACTATCCATTACGGTTTCACTGCCGATAATCACCACCTGGCTATCCGCCCCCGGATTCCTTTCCAAATAGAATGCTTCTCGCCCTACCCCTCTTCCCAGGTCACGATACGCCGGCATAACTCCTCCGATGGCCCAGTATCCCAATGCAATGGTCGACATGGAGAAAGCAGGCACCGTGGGACAAGCATCCATCATGGTGTACGTGGCATTACGCATAAAGTAACCGTCGTTCATATCTACCCGCCAGGTACCTACCAGGATAACCGTATTCTCGGGCAGTTTACGGAACTCATCGGTCAACGTGTACACCGTATTGGAGCGTCCGTCCATCAATATCAAATCGAGTTCGGGGAATTTCTCCATTTCCTTACGTACCAATGCCTGCATAGATACACCTCCGTATGTATTGTCGGATAGGAATGCAATGTGTTGGGTATGGGGATAGAAATGTTTTATCAATTGGATATTAGCCGGGATGTCATACTCATACACGTAACCAGAACGTACTCTTTCGTTTGCCAGGCTATCGGTAAACAAGTCGAGCGGTTCGGGCATCCAGTCTTTAAGCGATACCGTATCGGTAGGTAATATCACCGCATTACGGCTGGCCAAACTGCAAATGGCAGGCACCTGCGGAGCAATAGAATCGTCTTGCGAGATGTAAGCCGCCCAAGCTTCCTGCCCTAACAGTACAATCATCTTAGGCAATTTCTCGCCCCGGTATTTAGCTAAAATACGGGTCATGTCACCTTTCCACCTGGGCGATTCGGAGAAACTCTTACAGTTCATGTTCTCTATTTCAATATTACTGCGCCCACCCAGAGTTTTATATTCGTCCATAAAGTCGGATATAAACGTCGATGTTTGCTGCGCAGCCGGATTGTAGGAACAAATAATCAGAATGGGTTGTTTATTATCGTCCGTAACAGCTGTTACGGCTGCAACGAGCTTAAACGGCAGAGCTGCCGCGCACAACAGTAATAAAAATATGCACAAATATCTGCAAGAAAACTTCATATTCAAGTAGTAGAGTAGATCTATAATGTGGCAAATATATGGAAAAAAGGTACAAAAAGAAATTTAATACGTACATTTGTCACTCATAACCAATAATTTTACCATGGAATTTTTTAATAAAATCATTGCAACTTCACTTAATATCCCCGAAAAACAAGTAAAAAACACACTCGTATTACTTCAAGAGGGGGCAACCATCCCCTTCATCAGCCGCTACCGCAAAGAGGTTACCGGCGGACTGGACGAGGTTAAGATTGAACAAATCAAAGAGTTGTACGATAAACTGTGCGACATTGCCAAGCGCAAAGAAACCATCGTGAACACCATTACCGAACAAGGTAAAATGACTCCCGAACTGCAACAACGTATTGATACCAGTTGGGATGCTACCGAACTGGAAGATATCTACCTGCCCTATAAACCCAAACGTAAAACCCGTGCCGAAGTAGCCCGTCAGAAAGGTTTGGAACCGCTTGCCACCCTCCTGATGCTGCAACGTGAACCCAACCCCGAACAGCGGGCATCGGCTTACGTAAAAGGTGAAGTAAAGGATGTGGACGATGCCCTGAAGGGAGCCCGTGACATCATAGCCGAACAGGTAAACGAGGACGAACGCGCCCGGAACCAACTGCGTAATACCTTCGCCCGCCAAGCCATTATCACAGCTAAAGTAGTAAAAGGAAAAGAAGAAGAGGCAGCCAAGTACCGCGATTACTTCGACTTCTCAGAGCCGTTACGCCGGTGTACTTCGCACCGTTTGCTCGCCATTCGTCGTGCCGAAGCCGAGGGGTTACTCCGGGTATCTATCTCTCCTGCTGATGACGATGAGTGTCTGGAACGACTGGAACGCCAGTTTGTTCGTGCCAGCAACGCATGTGGCAAGCAGGTAGCCGAAGCTGTGCAAGACTCGTATAAGCGTCTGCTGAAGCCATCCATCGAAACTGAATATGCCACCATTACCAAAGAGAAAGCCGATGAGGAAGCCATCCGTGTATTTGCCGAGAACCTGCGCCAGTTGCTCCTGGCTGCTCCCTTGGGACAGAAACGAGTGTTGGGTATCGACCCCGGTTACCGTACAGGTTGTAAGGTGGTGTGTCTGGACGCACAAGGCAACCTGCTGCACAATGAAAACATTTACCCCCACCCTCCCGTTGAGAAGAAGGCCGAAGCTGCCTCTAAACTGCGTAAGATGGTCGAGGCGTATCAGATAGAAGCCATTGCCATCGGGAACGGAACCGCCAGTCGGGAAACGGAACAGTTTGTGGTGAACCAGCAGTACGACCGTGCCTTGCAGGTATTCGTGGTGAGTGAACAGGGAGCCTCCATCTACTCGGCCTCAAAGATTGCCCGCGATGAGTTTCCGGAGTACGACGTTACGGTACGTGGTGCCGTATCTATTGCCCGCCGTTTGATGGACCCATTGGCGGAACTGGTAAAAATCGATCCTAAGTCGATTGGCGTAGGACAATACCAACACGATGTCGATGCAGGGAAGTTGAAGAAGTCACTCGACCAAACGGTAGAGAACTGTGTAAACTCGGTAGGAGTAAACTTGAACACCGCCAGCAGTTACCTGCTTACCTATATCTCAGGATTAGGCCCGCAGTTAGCTCAGAACATCATCAACTACCGTGCCGAGAATGGTGCCTTCCGCTCACGTAAAGAGCTCATGAAGGTACCGCGCATGGGTGCCAAAGCCTTTGAGCAGTGTGCCGGCTTCCTGCGTATTCCACAAGCCGTGCATCCGCTGGATAATACCGCCGTGCATCCCGAAAGCTACCACATTGTAGAGCAGATGGCAAAGGATATGAAGTGCAGCATCGACCAGCTGATTGCCGATAAAGCCTTGCGCAACCAAGTGGAGCTGACTAAATACATGACCGCCACCATTGGCCTGCCTACCCTGAACGACATCATGCAGGAGTTAGACAAACCCGGTCGCGACCCGCGCAAAACCATCCGCGTATTTGAGTTCGACAAGAACGTGCGCACCATTAACGACCTGCGCGTGGGCATGGAATTGCCCGGTATCGTGGGTAACATTACCAACTTCGGTGCGTTTGTCGATATAGGTATCAAAGAGAATGGTCTGGTACACCTTTCACAAATGGCCGACCGCTTCATTACCGACCCCACCGAGGTGGTATCCATCCATCAGCATGTCATGGTAAAGGTACTCAGTGTGGATATGGACCGCAAGCGTATTCAGCTTACGATGGTTGGCGTCGCTCAAAATAAAGAATAATAAGTACAGTAGCAACACTTGTCAGAATGGTACAGAGAATGGAGCCTTCAAAGCCGAATTCTCCGCCATTCAGCCAGTTGGACTCAGGTAAACTAATGCTCAACAAAGAGCCCTCAAAACTTTGACCGCTCACCTTGAATCCCAACACACCACCCTGTATCCAGTTCCAGAACAAATGCAAGGAGATGGGAAACCACAGATTGCGTGTGTACAGGTAAGAAGCCCCCAACAAGAAACCCGCCAATACCAAATTCAGCATGGGCAGAGAAGCAACATTGGGGTTGAGGGTATGCAACAAGGCAAACAGTACCGACGAAATACCCAGCGATACGAATTTATTCAGCCGGGTACGCAATAAACGCCCCAGCACATAGCCACGCACCATAATTTCTTCACTCAACGCCACCAATATAAAAAGCACAAATGAACTACCCAAAGAAATAAAATCGACCTGTACACCTTCTACCGTAACAGCCCGGCAAAGCAGCAGTATAAGAAAGCCAACCGCATAAATAACAGCAGCTACCACTAATCCTCCAACCAAGTCCATTCCCCGGCCTTTCAGGTTCAGTCCCAAATCGGTAAACGAACGCTTATCCAAGCACCGCAGTACAAACCAGGTCGATAATAAAACACCAACCAATGAAGCCGCATACAGCATAATATCTTGTGTCAGCGTATACGTATAATGCTCCTCTATCGGGATACCCATTGCTAACGCTACCAGCAGTTGAAGTATGCCTACCCCTACAATATAACAACCCATTAAAACTAAAATGCCTACCGCGGCAGGAGCACTCTTCTTAACGGGTGCCTCGTTCAGATTCTGTTCGTTTGTTTCCATTATTTAAAAGTTACGTGTGAGCAAAAATAGTATAAAAACCTTAAAACAAAGGTCGCATCTGTTGCTTTTCTCTATATTTGTAGTCAAACAGTTAAATAAATCACACCATGAGAAGAAGTAGTCTATTCATCGCCCTGCTGTTGGGTAATCTATATGTAGCCACGGCACAAGTCAGCAGAACACTGTTTGTAGATAAACCCGGCACCCTTATTTCCCAGCTCACTGAGGAAGAGGGAAACAGCATCACCCATCTTACGCTGACGGGAAAAATCAACGCCATCGACTTCCGCCACCTGCGTGATGAGTTCAACAGCCTCGAAGTACTCGATATATCGAATGCCGACATCCGCATGTACACCGGGAAGGAAGGTACGCACCCCGATAAGTTTTACATTTACATGGCTAATTTTGTGCCCGCGTATGCTTTTTGCCGCATGGAGAACGGGGTAGCGCATGGTAAAAACACCCTTAAGAAGGTAGTTCTCTCTGAGAAAATAAAGAACATTGAAGATGCTGCATTCAAAGGATGCACTAACCTCAAGGTATGCCAGATACGCAAGAAGACTCCCCCCAACCTACTGCCCGAAGCCCTTGCCGATAGTATTACAGCCATCTTCATCCCGCTGGGATGCAGTGACGAGTACCGTCTGGGGAAACGCTGGGAAACCTTTGCATTCATTGAAAGCGACCCGCAGGAACTCTCCCTGCACATCAGCAACCTTAGCTCACTGGAAACGGAGATTGTGAAGTCGGGCGCACAGGCCAAGGACATCAACTTCCTAACCTTAACAGGCAAGATAGATGCTGCCGATTTCAAACTGATACGCGACTACATGCCCAACCTGGTATCTGTCGACCTCACCGCCACCAACGCCACCCAAATACCGGAGTTTACCTTTACCCAAAAGAAATACCTGCTCAATATACGCCTACCCTGGGAGTTGAAAACAATCGGCCAGCGCGCCTTTAGCGGCTGTGCACGACTGTGCGGTTCCGTTATCCTTCCGCCCTCGGTAACCGCCATTGAGTACGGCGCCTTCCTGGGATGCGATAATCTGCGTTACGTTATTGCCACCGGCAACCAAATTACTTCCCTGGGCGATTACCTGTTTGGGCAAGCTGCACCTACTAAGCTGATTTATCAGGCAGCGAATCCATTATAAAGAAAAGACTTCCATCTTTCTAAAGAACATTCTCGTCATACTGCTACTCACTGGATTACTTTGAAGAAAGAAAATGGTAATTGGAATATAATTCAAGTAGAATCCCAATTTGCTAATTGCATTTAGCCTATTAGGAGAAAATAATAAGAAAAATTTAATATGTTGTAAACATCTCTGATAAAAGAGCTGTAAGAACGGAATATAATATTTTATCGCTTTACAAAAGAACTAAAAGGAGGTATTCTTTTGCTACATTCTCTCTCAAAGCATTTACAATATTTTATCATTGACTGGATCATAAATCATAGATCTGTATTTCTTTTCAATACGAAAATTCTTGATTTTTGACGACAGTGTTTTTTCTAGTTTAAGCTTTGCTTTACGATAAGAACCATCATTTGAAGGGTTTCTAGAGTTTATAACTGCCCCAATTACTTTGTCTCTAAACACATATCCATTATTCAGAAAGATACTTATAACATTTCCTATTTGAGTTACAGCATAGTCAATATCTTCTCCTTTCAATTCTACAAAAATATATCGTTTTATATTTTCACTATTTTGATTGGTATAAACAAATAAATAATCGCATTTTCTATGTTCGGAAGAAACATCTAAATATCCATCAATCTTTATTTTTTCTACTTCATTGACATCTTTTGAAAGAATGGTGAATTTACTTTTATTTTCAGCTGCACAGAAACGAGCGCCACATGTACATTTTGATTTTTCATATCTCTCATTAAATGAGCTTCCCGCTTTAAATTCGGGATTCTTTTTAAAACATTTACAACTCATTTCTATCGATATTACATAGTTCATCAAAAACATGCCCTAATTCATTAGATGCCTCGTCAATATACTCAGCTCCCAAGGACTCTAAATCCCTGTTACAGATATCTTTAACAGTTCCATCAGAGTGAAAGAAATATGATGATACCTCATTAATATCAATCAAGGCCATAGACGGGATAAGCTCCTTAATTTTTCGGGCTACAGAAGTCGATTTTCTCCGTTTTAAAATTTCTTGAGCTAATATTAGATTATCAACTGTTGATAAAACATATGGGCTGTGAGTTGTGACAACAATACTTCCGTTTGATTTTCTCATCTTTTTCATTATCCAATCAACCAAACGATATTGCGTTGATGGGAATAAGTTCAATTCAGGTTCTTCAATCACCAGCATCTGCTTCTTTTTTCTTTCAACATATTGATTAAACACAGTCCACAACGGAATTATTGATTGAATACCACTAGAGGTTTGAGAAACATTCAGTTCTTTGTTTTCATCCATTAAGCACACAGTATCCCCACTACTAGAAAAACGCACTTGGATATTTAAAATATCTATATCAATGTTCTTGTATTGAGCTCTTGCTTTCTCATATAGACTTCCAAAATCTTTTATACAATCAGGAATACTAGCTCCTGCTTGCAATAAAGTAAATATACTATTTGAGAAAGTTGAGATTAGCAACCTTTCAGCAGGGATATAAACTGGCGTACACTCTTCATAGATAACACTCATGAGAAGTGGCTTTATGAGGTCAGGGAAAAAAGAATCTTCTTTTTTTATCTTACTATTTTGCATAGAACCCTTTAAGGCATCTATCAGAGGTTTTAGTCCTGATTCTCCTTCCTTCTTTTCTATAAATTTTTGCACAAAGTCATATGCTTCCGAGGTGCTTGCAATTTCCATTAAATCAGCATCTTTGTAATTGCTTTGGAATTTATTCAACCCTATTTCCCAAGAATATTTTTCATTGCTGTATTGAATAACGGTAGTAGGTGTAAACTCAAAATTAATATTGTACTTATCTAACAATTTAAGGAAACTTTTAAAATCCCCTTCTTTAATAGCCCAAAACACAGAATTATTAAATATTGCAAGAAGTTTCGCAATAGTGCTTTTCCCACTTGACGTATGTCCAATAAAGAAATTGTATTTTTTTATTTCTATCTCAGAAGCTTTTATTGCTCCGAAATCTTTTACAACTAAACGTGCCATTTTTTTATTTATTATGGATATCCTTAATTATGCAAATATAGTTATTTATATCTTGATATCTTTATAGGAACCTGCCTTTTTGTTAGATAAAAAACTATAATAAAGTAGCAAAAGTCCACCAAAAACCCAATATAGCACATTTTTCACTCTTTATTATTCAAGGCACATATCGTCTCATATAATTACGCAAACCCTACTTCGCGCTTAAACTATCTGTTATACGGAAATACAAGCCATTTATGATTTGCAGACAACAAGTACAAGAAGCTTCTACTCAGCAATCAAAAAAATCATTCCACAACAACAAGAACAAGAGAAACTTGAAAAAGAAAAAAAGAGATTATACCATCTAACAATAGATTTATAATCTCTTTACAAAAGTGATTCCGAAGCGATTCGAACGCTTGACCCACGCCTTAGAAGGGCGTTGCTCTATCCAGCTGAGCTACGGAACCATCCTTATTTGCGGATGCAAAGGTAGTGTTTTTTGTGGGAACACAAAACAAAACGTTAACTTTTTTGGGGCGTGAAAAGCAAAAAGGATGCCTCCGTGTGGGAAACATCCTCTCTGTTGTTTGTTTGAAATAAGTGTAAGCCGGATATTATTCGGCATCGGCAGCCGGAGCTTCCTCAGTAGCGGGAGCTTCAACAACTTCTTCAGTTGCTTCGGCGGCAGCTTCTTCGGCTACTTCTTCAGCGGCAGCTGTTGCTAATTCAGCAGCTTTCTTTTCGGCCAATGCTTTTGCTTTCTCTTCGTTTACTTTCTTTTCTGCTTCCAAGCGGGCTTTAGCGTCAGCTTTCTTATCAGCATCTTGTTTAGCTTTCAAAGTAGCCAAGCCGTTTTGCTTGTCTTTCTTCCAGGCTTCGAATTTAGCTTCTGCTTCTGCTTCGCCAAATGCGCCTTTAGCTACACCGCCTAAGAGGTGTTTCTTCAGGTAGATACCTTCGCGAGAAAGAATGTTACGAACGGTATCAGTAGGTTGTGCACCTGTCAATACCCATTTCAATGCAGCGTCAAAATTCAAATCTACGGTAGCAGGATTGGTGTTAGGGTTGTAAGTACCAATCTTCTCTGTAAATTTACCATCACGTGGTGCTCTGCTGTCTGCAATCACAATTGAATAGAACGCGTAACTTTTACGTCCGTGTCTTTGCAATCTAATTTTGGTTGCCATTTCTTAATTTGTTTTTTATTAATGATTTGAATTATGCTATTATCTCGTAATAGCGGGCGCAAAGATAGGCGTTTTATTTAATATGGCAAACTATCTGTTGGTTTATTTTAATGATGGAACAAACGAATGCCCGTGAAAGCCATGGCCATACGGTATTTATCGCAGGTGTCAATCACATGGTCGTCGCGTACCGAACCTCCGGGTTGGGCAATGTAGCACACGCCGCTCTTGTGGGCACGTTCAATGTTATCGCCAAAGGGGAAGAAGGCGTCCGATCCCAGCGATACACCGGTCAGCGTATCTATCCAGGCACGTCTCTCCTCGCGGGTAAGCACTTCGGGTTGCTCGGTGAAGAACTGTTGCCATACGCCATCCGCAAGCACGTCCATGTAATCGTCGGAGATGTAGATGTCGATGGTATTGTCACGGTCGGCACGGCGGATGTTGCTCACCCAAGGGAGGTTCATTACCTTGGGGTGCTGACGCAGGTACCAGATGTCGGCCTTGTTACCGGCAAGGCGGGTACAGTGAATGCGCGATTGCTGTCCGGCACCAATGCCGATGGCTTGTCCGTCCTTGGCGTAGCACACCGAGTTCGATTGTGTATATTTAAGGGTGATAAGCGCGATAAGCAGGTCGCGACGTGCTTCCGAGGGTATCTCCTGGTTGGCGGTAGGGAGTTGTTGCAACAGCGATTCGTCAATCTTCAATTCGTTACGGCCTTGTTCAAAGGTGATGCCGTATACATCTTTATACTCTACCGGGGCGGGCTGATAGGCAGGATCCATCTGAATAACGTTGTAGGTTCCCTTGCGTTTATTCTTCAGGATTTCCAATGCTTCGGGGGTATAGCCGGGAGCTATCACGCCATCAGATACTTCACGGTTAATGAGGCGGGCGGTAGACTCGTCGCATACGTCAGACAGGGCGATGAAGTCGCCGTAGGATGACATGCGGTCGGCACCACGGGCACGGGCGTAGGCGGTGGCAAGGGGCGACAGTTGCAGGTCGTCCACAAAGTATATCTTACGCAGCGTTTCGCTCATTTCCACAGCTACGGCAGCGCCTGCGGGGCTCACGTGCTTAAATGAGGCAGCGGCGGGAAGGCCGGTAGCTGCTTTGAGTTCTTTCACTAATTGCCAACTGTTGAACGCATCCAACAGGTTGATATAACCGGGGTTCCCACTGAGTACCGTGATGGGGAGCTCTCCTTCTTTCATGAAGATACGGGCCGGCTTCTGATTGGGGTTACAGCCGTACTTCAATGCCAGTTCTTTTGCCATATACATAACTATTTGGGGTGAATTTGAGGGCAAAGATACACAGATTTCCCGTAAAATACCTACATTTGGTGATTGCGGACACGCAAATTTATGCGTTCCTTTGCAAACTTCTAATAAATAGATAGTATGGAGAAATGGCAAACATACAAACCGGGCGATAAGATGGCCGACCTGATTGGCGATAACTCGTCACTCCTGCAGGTAATGAGCCGCTTCCGGTTATCCCTGGGATTCGGGGAGAAAACAGTACGCGAGGTGTGCGAGCAGAACAACGTAGATACCCGCACGTTCCTTGCCGTAGTTAATTTTATGGCCGAGGGATTCTCGCGCATGGACGGCAATCCGGACGAGCTATCCATCCCCGCCCTGATGGATTACCTGCGACAGGCACATAGTTACTTCCTCGATTTCAGCCTGCCCGCCATCAGGTGCAAACTGGTAGAGGCGCTCGATAATGCGCATGGCGACGTATCGTTTCTCATCGTGAAGTTCTTCGATAACTACATGGGCGAGGTTCGCAAACACATGGAGTACGAGGAACGCACGGTATTTCACTACGTAGACGCCTTGCTGCGCAAGGAGGTTTCCAAGAACTACCAGATAAGCACCTTCTCCAAGCATCACGACCAGGTGAGCGAAAAACTTACCGAACTCAAGAACATCATCATCCGCTATTGCCCCGCAGAGGCCAATGCCAACCTGCTCAATGCCGCTTTGTTCGATATTTATGCCTGTGAAGAGGGACTTGATGCCCACTGCAAGATAGAAGATTACCTCTTTGTTCCCGCCATCCTAAAACTGGAAAGGAGGATAAACGCCGAATGAAAAACAGCGAAAGCATCCGCATAGCCATCGCCGAAACATCGGTTATTATACGCAGCGGGGTAACACAGGCGCTCCGCCGGCTTACCGACTTCCGCATACAGCCGGTAGAACTGCTCAGCGTGGAAGCTTTGGACGATTGCCTGCGCACCCACTACCCCGACATCCTCCTGGTGAACCCCGCCTTCGGGGGATACTTCGATGTATCGCGTTTCCGCAACGAACAATCGGGCAAGCACATCCGCGTGGTGGCGCTGGTAAGCTCGTTTATCGACGGTGCGTTGCTCGGTAAGTTCGACGATTCCATCTCCATCTTTGACGACCTGGAAACTATTGCCGACAAACTTGCCAAGTTGCAGGATATACAACCCGTGGAGGAAAACGAAGAGCAGGAGATGCTGAGCCAGCGCGAACGGGAAATTGTAGTGTGTGTGGTCAAAGGAATGACCAACAAGGAGATTGCCGAGGCGCTTTTCCTCTCCGTGCATACCGTTATTACGCACCGTCGCAACATCAGCCGCAAGTTGCAGATACACAGTGCCGCCGGATTAACCATCTATGCCATTGTAAATAAGCTGGTTGAATTGAGCGACGTAAAGAACCTGTAGTATTAAAATGTGTTATATTTTTTGTTTCCGTTTGCGAACACGGAAATTTGTTGTATCTTTGCAGAGCATTTGGGAAAATGCAGTTCATGATACATTAGATTTTATAGAAATAGGTTTAGTTAAAGAATTAAGATTGAAAGTTCAACAGGTTAGTTTTTAAAGGTAAAAGATCGTATTAGGATACAGTTATTTATGAAATTTTTTATTGAA
>JAVBVL010000041.1:0-27056 GCA_031554285.1 Bacteroides sp. | reverse complement strand
GCCCTCGGCAATAAGTCCGATATTTGTGCTTTTGGTCATAAGAAATAGGTTTTAAGTGAGAAAGAAACCGGTACGATGACCGTACCGGTTTATAGCTGGAGCTTATTTCAAGTCGTTCAGCAACTTTTCAATTTTGCCTGTTCCCATCATTTGTATAACAGATGCCCTGCCTGTATTCCATATAGCAACCGACAAGCTGTTTAGCTTAACGAAGCCGAGGTCGGGCAGTGCTTTGGCCATGTCTATTTCGGCAGCAATGGCATATTCGGTTTCACCGGTTCCGCTCTTGGGCATGTTTTTGTATAAAAAAGCCGATTTCAGTTGCACTCTTGCTGCCAGCAAGTCAAACGATTTACCTTCGGGCTTTTTGTTGTCTTTTGCTGATTCCAGCTGCGTTTGGATAGTACCGGCTTCGGCATCACTCAAACCTACTGCTTTCTTGAATTCATCTAACATCTCTCTCACACTTACTGAGTTGGGAGACTCTACTTTGGTGGGAAGAAGCAGGAACTTACTTCCCGACTCATTGCTCTCATACGTTGCCGATAACTTTGTTCCTAACAAATCAAAATCGGCGTTAAATGCTACGTTCATTTCTTTTGCCATAATATATACCTCCTTGTTAAGTTAAAAAAACGTGTATATACAAACGTAGTAAAATATATTGAAATATCTAATTGTTTGATAAGAAAAAATAATAGGATAAAATAAAGAAGGATTAGTTATAATATCTTTTCCAAGAAATTGTTATAACTAATCCTTATATGTAGGTTATTTTATAAAGTAAAATGTAGTATGTTCTTGTTATACCCAGCGGGTGGTATAAATTTTTGTCTTATTCTTGTTCTTCCTTCAACTTATCAATCAAGTCCCAGAAGCTTTTGTTGGCATCGTCACGCTCCTCGTAGCGGTCGGCTAAGGCGAGGATTTCATCTACCTCGAGGGGAGGGTCTACGTACAGGCTGTAGGCACGGAAGCTGGTTTCGTCGCCCATCAGCAAACTGAGGATGGCCAGTTTAACGTAGATGCGGTCGTAGTTGTGGTCGCGCAGCAGGATGTTTTCAAAGCAGTTGCGGGCCTCTTCCCACTGGCTGTACAGGAGACAGTAGTCGCTGATGCGGACAAAAGTTTCTACCTGGTCGTCGGAGTAATCTATGGCCAGGTTCCAGGTCTCCCAGGCAGTATCTATATCGCCCTGCATCTGTTGCAGATGGCCTTCGACGAGGAGAGGCTCGGAGTCTTCAGGGAGGTCGTTCTTGGCAGCCTGGCAGAGTTCGTAGGCTTTCTCAAACTTCCCCAGGTGTGCCGACGCAATAGCGTAGCCCAGGTTAATGTCGGGTAGCAGGATAGCGAAATTATCTTTGGCATGCGTGAGTGCCTTGTCAAAAGCGTGGCAAGCATCTTCCCATTGTTGTATGTTGTTGCATCCCATCCCTAAAAAGATATACCCAATGGCGGGGGAGATGGCATTTAACTCGATAGCGCGGACATAGCAAGTGAGGGCTTCTTTGCCCCGGT
The DNA here is from genome assembly GCA_031554285.1 of Bacteroides sp. Taxonomy (GTDB): domain Bacteria; phylum Bacteroidota; class Bacteroidia; order Bacteroidales; family Bacteroidaceae; genus Bacteroides. Next base: position 25,538 of record JAVBVL010000041.1, on the reverse strand, counting down.
TGAGGTTGAAGAGCACGTGTCCGCGGATGAGGTAGGCCTCGCCGCATTTCTCATCCGCCACCAAGGCAAAGTCGGTGGCATTGAGCGCTTCCGGGTATTCCTGGGCAGCAAAATGGGTGCGTGCCAGTCCCAGCCAGAAGTGTATGTTGTAGGGTTCCTTATCCAGTAATTGGTTATAGATGGCAGCAGCAGATTCCGATTCCTGTAGCAGGGTATGGCAGTCGGCTTTCATGAGCAGGATTTCTTCACTTTCGGGGTATCGCTCCAGCGCCTCGTTGAGCCATTTCAGGGCGTAAGAGGGGTAGCCGGTATCTGTGTACAGACTTGCCACATCGACTCTGTAATCGTAATCAACCTCATCAAAGCTACGGAAGAGCTCTTCGGCTTCCTGTTCACGTTTGGCGTTGAGCATCAGCTCACCACGCAACAGTATAATTTCGTCGGTAGTGTCGGTAATGCTATCGGCCACTTCGATGGCTTTGGCAAGTTGTTGGGTGTCTAAATACAGCAGGGATTGTTCAATAAGCAGGTCGGTGCTGTCGGGGTGCAGTTGCAGACCGTAGGTAATTGCCTGTTGGGCATCGTCCCATCGTTGCTGCTCGGCATAACGGTCGGCAATATCGGCCAACACATCGGCATCCAGGTAGTACGACTCGCCATAGGTTAGTACTTCTTCGTAGTGGGCAATGATTTTGTCCAGCTCGTTTTCATCTTCAATAGAGGGTTTTCTTCGGCTCACAGAGATAGTGTTTAGTAATTAGTAATAGTGATTAGTGATAAGTGATAAAATGATTAGTGATAAGTTTGAGTATACTTATCACTAATCACTAAACATTCATCACTATTTATTCATCTTTCCCCAAGTATCTTTCAATCCGACGGTGCGGTTGAAAATCAGCTTTCCGGGGGTAGAATCGGTATCGACATTGAAGTAACCGATGCGTTGGAACTGCAGGTAGGAGAGGGCGGGCAGCTCTGCCAGGTACTTCTCTACGTAACAGTTGTTGAGCACGGTAAGCGAATCGGGGTTGAGCAGCGTGCGGAAGTCGGCATCCTGTTCGGCACCGGGGTTCTCTACGTTGAACAGACGGTCGTACAAGCGTACTTCGGCAGGCAGACAGTGGTTGCAGCTTACCCAGTGCAGGGTACCTTTCACCTTGCGTCCCGATTCAGGCATGCCGCTTTTGGTCAGCGGGTCGTACTCGCAGTACACCTCGGTGATTTCGCCGGCTTCGTTTTTCTTACAGCCGGTACATTTCACGATGTACGCGTTTTTGAGGCGTACTTCCTGTCCGGGTGTCATGCGGAAATATTTCTTCGGAGCATCTTCCATGAAGTCTTCACGTTCCATCCACAGTTCGCGGCTGAACTCGATGGTGTGCGTGCCTGCTGTGGGGTCTTCGGGGTTGTTCACGGCTTCCATCATCTCCACCTGACCTTCGGGGTAGTTGGTAATAATGAGTTTCACCGGATTAAGAACTGCCGATACACGGGTGGCGCGCAGGTTGAGGTCTTCACGGGCAGCCGCTTCGAGCAATGCCACATCGTTCAACGCCTCGTACTTGGTATAACCAATCATGTTGATGAAGTTCTTGATGGCTTCGGGTGAGTAACCGCGACGACGGAATCCGCAGATAGTGGGCATACGGGGATCGTCCCAGTTAGTTACCAATCCTTCTTTCACCAGGGTGAGCAGTTTGCGTTTACTCATTACCGTATATGTAAGGTTCAACCGGTTGAATTCCGTTTGGCGCGGACGGTATCCTGCCTCAGTAACCAACGGTGTCTTTATCAGCTCGTCGATGAAATAATCGTACAGCGGACGGTGCACCTCGAACTCCAATGTACAGAGCGAGTGGGTAACACCCTCGAAGTAGTCGCTTTGTCCGTGAGCAAAGTCGTACATGGGGTAAGCCTTCCACGCATCGCCGGTGCGGTGGTGCGGATGCTTGATAACGCGGTATATAATAGGGTCGCGGAAGTGCATGTTAGAGTTTGCCATGTCAATCTTGGCACGCAGCACCATGGCGCCCTCTTCCACCTCGCCGGTATTCATTTTTTGGAACAGTTCCAGGTTTTCTTCGATGGGACGGTCGCGGTACGGACTGGCTACACCGGGTTGGGTAGGAGTACCCTTCTGGCGGGCAATCTCTTCGGCACTTTGCTCGTCGATATACGCCTTACCCTCTTTGATAAGCTCCACGGCAAAGTCCCACAGGTGTTGGAAGTAGTCTGACGCATAGTAGATGTTACCCCACTGGAAGCCCAACCACTGGATGTCTTCCTTGATAGAGTCTACGTACTCCACATCTTCCTTCACCGGGTTGGTATCGTCGAAGCGCAGGTTACACACCCCGCCGCGTTCCTTAGCCAAACCGAAATCGAGGCAGATAGCCTTAGCATGGCCGATGTGCAGGTAACCGTTGGGTTCGGGCGGGAAGCGTGTTTGCAACCTACCTCCGTTTTTACCCTCTTTCAAGTCGTTTTCAACCGCTTGTTCTATAAAGTTGAGGCTCTTTTTTTCGCCTCCTTCTTCGTTCTTGATCTCAGTCATACCAGTTCTGTGTTATCTTTATGTAATAAGGCTACAAAAGTAGGATATTTTTTTCTTATTCCGTTACTTAACGGGTATATATCCGCTCTTTTTTATCAGCATCTGGCCTTCGGGAGAGAGAATAAAGTCGATCAGCGGTCGCACCAATGCCTCTTTGCCGGCCTCATAATAATAGTAAAGCGGTCGCACGATGGGGTAGGTTTTGTTGGTGGCATTCTCCACGCTGGGTAGCGCGTAGTGAGCATCATCGTAGGAGATGGCAAGCACCTTGGTACGGGGAGAAAGGTAGGCCAGTCCCACATATCCGATGGCTCCTTTGGTTTGCGCTACCGATTGGATGATGGCTCCCGTAGCCGGCATGGATAAACTGCCTGCCATGTAGTTCTTATTCTTCAGGGCACTTTCCTTGAAGAACTCATAAGTTCCCGAGGATGTTTCGCGGGAGTATACTACAATGCGGCGGTCGTCGCCACCTACCTGTTTCCAGTTGGTAATCTTTCCGCGGAAGATGCCTTCCAGTTGGGTACGGGTGAGTCGCTGTACCGGGTTGGAAGGGTGTACCACTACGGCCAGTGCATCGTAGGCGATAATTACTTCTTTCAGGGTATGGCCTGCTTTTTTTACTTTCATCTTCTCGCCAAACTTGATGGGTCGTGATGCCATGGCTATGTCGGTGGTTTCGTCGAGCAGTGCCGAGATGCCTACGCCTGTTCCGCCACCGGTTACGGTTACACGGGCATCGGGGTGCTGACCGATGAAGAGCTCGGCGGTTTGCTGTGCTACCGGGAGCACTGTATCGCTGCCTTTGATACGTTGGGCTTGGCTTGTGATTGCCAACCCTAACGTTAGGATTCCTAAGATTACTTTTTTCATATATTCTTTATTGTTATATATCCTTGTATCAAGGGGGCTTTTGCCCCCTTTAACCCCCTTTTTTTCTAATCTCTCCCCCCAGCCCCCTCTCTTTGCATAAAGAGAGGGGGAGTTGGGCTGCGCTGTTGAAATAGGCTGCTTCGCACCCTCTAAAAGGGGGCTGTGCCCCCTTTGGCCCCCGTGGGGTTATCTTTCTTTTGTGCGGATGGCGAGCTTTTCTCGCCTCGTTGGCCTTTGGGGTTATTGTGTAGACCTGTCGCCGCACTTGGTGACTTCTATATTTTTTTCCTTCTTTCTTTTCTTTCTTGTGTAATATCCTCCATGAGCATAAAATGAGTTTTGATTCGCCATTCATTCGCCATTTAGTAGCAGGCTATAATCAGTCATTGTTTCGTCAGATAAAACCAACAGTTCATCAGATAAACCGCTGGTTTCAAGGGCAAAACTGCCGGTTTCAGGAGCAAAACCAACAGTTTCAATAAATGAAACTACTGTTATGATTAGAAGTGCCGAAGATTTCACTGCCTAATTCCATTCACATATCACCCACATCCCAAACACAACTCCATCCAACTGCAACGAGCGAAGCGATGTTGCACCCACAGGACATGGACGGTGGGGTTAGCAACCGCCGGTGGAATGTGGGAAGGGACCGGCCTCATTTTCGCAGCGTTAAGCGGAGTTTGGATGAAAAGCGAGTAAAGGAGCGATTGTTTGAGCGAAGCGAGTTGGAGCTCCGATCGCTTTTCATCCAAACGGAGTAGCGTAGAAAATGCAGCCTTGACTTTTTCTCTTTGTTTCTTTCTCTTTTGCGTCAAGGCAAAAGAGAAAGAAAAGCACAACGCTAATCACATTACAAAGAAAACAATATCCCATGACATTCTGTTTAAATTAAACAAAACCGAACCACTTGTAATGAAAATGTAACAGATTTGAAATTGTTCCTTCAAACATTTTTCACACTTCCTTAACAAGGACTCCTTTTCTTTGCAAGTAGAAAAAATACGATAGATAATAATGAAGAAGCTGTTTGAAAGAATCGTAGAAGGTATACTTACGTGTAGCGGATTTATAACTAGTATTACGATTGTATTAATAGTACTGTTTCTCTTTACAGAAGCCTTGGGATTGTTTCGCAGCAAGGTTATTGACGAGGGGTACGTGTTGGCGCTCAACAAGCAAAACACGGTAACTGCCCTTACTCCGCGACAAATCAAAGACATCTTTGACGAAGAAATCACGAACTGGAACGAGGTAGGGGGACAGGACGTACCCATTACCCTGTTTCGCCTGGAAGATGTCACCTCTTATTTCACCGAGGAGGAGTTGGGTGACGAGTACCAACATGCGGGCGACAAGATTGCCCAACTCATTGCCCGTACTCCCGGTATGGTGGCCTTTATCCCTGCCAGTTTTGTAACCCAGCCGGACGACCTACACCTTATTAAAGATAACACCATTTCCCCTAAAGATGTATTTGCCGGAACCGAATGGTTTCCTACCGCCACCCCTGCTGCCCAGTATGGGTTTTTGCCGTTGATAACCGGTACGCTGTGGGTGAGTTTGTTTGCCATCCTGTTTGCTTTACCTTTCGGGTTGTCCGTATCCATTTACCTCTCCGAGGTTGCCGACCCGCGCATGCGCAGTTGGCTCAAGCCCGTTATCGAGTTGCTGAGCGGTATTCCGTCGGTGGTATACGGCTTCTTCGGGCTGATTGTGATTGTACCCCTGATACAGAAACTCTTCAACCTTCCGGTAGGCGAGAGCGGACTGGCAGGTAGTCTAGTACTTGCCATTATGGCACTGCCTACCATTATTACCGTAACCGAGGATGCCATGCGCAACTGTCCGCGCGCCATGCGGGAAGCGAGTCTTGCCTTGGGCGCCTCGCAGTGGCAAACCATCTACAAGGTAGTTATTCCCTATTCCATCTCCGGTATTACCTCCGGGGTGGTATTGGGCATCGGGCGTGCCATTGGCGAGACGATGGCAGTGCTTATGGTAACCGGTAATGCCGCCGTGATACCGCACACCATCCTCGACCCGCTGCGTACCATACCCGCCACCATTGCGGCCGAGTTGGGCGAAGCGCCCGCCGGAGGAGCCCATTACCAGGCTTTGTTCCTGTTGGGTGTGGTGCTTTTCTTTATCACCTTACTTATTAACTTTAGCGTGGAGTATATCTCGTCTAAAGGAACCAAACGTAGTTAGCTATGAATACCATACAAAGTAACCAAGCAGCCAAGCGGCGTTCGCAGCAAGCAGCCTTCGGACTGTTCCGCCTGTTGAGCCTGATGATTGTGCTCATCCTCCTGGTAATCCTCGGCTTTATTATATATAAAGGTATAGGAGCCATCAGTTGGGAGTTTATTACCTCGTCGCCGGAGGACGGTATGACCAAAGGCGGCATCTGGCCTGCCATTGTAGGAACCTTCTACCTGATGATAGGAAGCGCCCTGTTTGCTTTCCCGGTGGGGGTGATGAGCGGTATTTATATGAACGAGTATGCTCCCAAGGGCAAACTGGTACAGTTTATCCGGATGATGACCAATAACCTGAGTGGTATTCCCTCGATTGTATTCGGACTGTTCGGTATGGCGCTCTTTGTGAATTACTTAGGATTTGGCGATAGCATCCTGGCGGGTTCACTAACACTGGGATTGCTCTGCGTTCCGTTGGTGATACGTACTACCGAAGAGGCCCTGAAAGCCATTCCCGACACCATGCGTGAGGGGAGCCGCGCCCTGGGAGCCACCAAGCTGCAAACCATCTGGAACGTGATTCTGCCTATGGGAATGCCCAACATCATCACCGGACTGATTCTGGCCCTGGGGCGCGTGTCGGGCGAAACGGCGCCCATCCTCTTTACCTGTGCCGCTTACTTCCTGCCGCAGTTGCCGCAGAGTGTGTTCGACCAGTGTATGGCCCTGCCGTACCACCTCTATGTGCTGGCTACCAGTGGTACCGATATGGAAGCACAACTGCCGCTGGCTTACGGAACCGCCCTGGTGCTCGTGGTTATTATCCTGCTGGTAAACCTGCTGGCTAATGCCTTGCGGCGCTATTTTGAAAAGAAAAATGTATAATAACAAACCCATATAAACATGGAAGAAACAAGTAAAATAACGGTACGCGACGTCAACTTCTGGTATGGACAATTCCATGCCCTGAAAGATATTAATATGGATATAGAAGCCCAGTCGGTGGTAGCCTTCATCGGTCCCTCGGGTTGCGGAAAGTCAACCTTCCTGCGCCTGCTCAACCGTATGAACGACCTGATTCCCAACACCCGCCTGGAAGGCGAGATACGCATCGACGGAAGAGATATCTATGGCAAAGGGGTGGCGGTAGACGAACTGCGTAAGAATGTAGGTATGGTGTTTCAGCGCCCCAACCCCTTTCCTAAAAGCATCTTTGAGAATGTAGCCTACGGCCTGCGGGTAAATGGCGTGAAAGATAATAACTTTATCCGCCAGCGGGTAGAAGAAACCCTGAAAGGAGCCGCCTTGTGGGACGAGGTGAAGGACAAGCTCAAAGCTTCGGCTTACGAGCTCTCCGGCGGTCAGCAACAACGCCTGTGTATTGCCCGCGCCATGGCTGTATCACCCTCCATCCTGCTGATGGACGAACCCGCTTCGGCGCTCGACCCTATCTCCACTGCCAAGGTGGAAGAGCTGATTCACGAACTGAAGAAAGAGTACACCATCGTTATTGTAACACACAATATGCAACAAGCTGCCCGTGTAAGCGATAAAACCGCTTTCTTTTATATGGGTAATATGGTTGAGTTTGACAATACAAAACGTATCTTTACCAATCCTAAGATGGAGCAAACAGAGAATTACATTACCGGACGTTTCGGATAATACAGTAAACAAGATTAAATAAAAAGAATATGGTAAAATTTATCGAATCGGAGTTGAATCTGCTCCGCAAGGAAATTGACGAAATGTGGACACTGGTGTACGACCAGTTGCAGAAAGCCGGCGATGCCGTTTTGATGATGGATAAAGAACTGGCGCAGCATGTAGTTGTACGTGAACGTAGAGTGAATGCCTTCGAGTTGAAGATTGACAGTGACGTGGAAGACATCATTGCCCTGTACAATCCGGTAGCCATCGACCTGCGTTTTGTGCTGGCCATGCTAAAAATTAACACAAATCTGGAACGCATGGGCGACTTTGCCGAAGGTATTGCACGCTTTGTAATACGGTGTGAAGAGCCTGCCTGGGATGTAGAATTATTAAAACAATTACGCCTGCAGGAGATGCATGCCGAGGCTTTATCGATGTTGGAGACTGCCAAGCGTGCTTTGTACGAAGAAAATATCGACCTGGCCACCCAGGTGTTCTCCAAAGATGCTCTGGTTGACGAGATTAACCTGGCTGCTCCCGAAGTGCTGGCCGAATATGTAAAAAAACATCCCGATAGTACCCGTACCTGCCTGGAGTTGCTCAGCGTGTTCCGTAAGTTGGAACGCACCGGCGATCATACCACAAATATTGCTGAAGAAATTGTGTTCTTTATCGATGCAAAGGTGTTGAAACACAGAGGGAAAACGGAAGACCGTTATCCCGAAAAATAGAGACTTAAGGTGTTAACGGATAACAAATAACATCCGTTATGCCCCTGTTTTGTGCAAAAAGTAAGAAAAAAACAGATAGGATATTCGTTTATTTTGAGGAATCATCTATATTTGTATTCTATAACGGACTTTGAGGTCGAGATTGTCAGATTCGACACTAAAACAATGGATTTTTAAAAAATATGTTATAAGACATGTTTTATTGTTTTGTCGATATTGCAAAAAACGGCTATATTTGCACCGTTATCCTGAAAACAATCTTTTTACCTTAAAAAAAACTAATACCTATTGAAAACTGAAAAATGAGGCTTTGTGAAAAGCCTCATTTTTTTTTGTATCTATTTAACCTGTTATTACGGGCTTATTCCGTATATTCGTCCCCAAAATTTAGAACATTATGTTTTCCGGAATTGTAGAAGAATATGCTACACTCGTAGCACTGGTGAAAGACCAGGAGAATATACACTTTACGTTTAAGTGTTCGTTTGTAACTGAACTGAAGGTAGACCAGAGCATTGCGCATAACGGGGTATGCCTTACGGTAGTGAACCTCACGGAAGATACCTACACGGTAACTGCCATGAAGGAGACATTGGAACGCTCTAACCTGGGCCTGCTGCAGGTAGGCGACAAGGTGAATGTGGAACGCAGCATGATGATGAACGGCCGCCTCGACGGACACATCGTACAAGGACATGTGGATCAAACGGCTACCTGCACGGCTGTAGAAGATGCCGAAGGAAGCTGGTACTTTACTTTTCAGTATAAATTTGATAACGAAATGGCCAAACGCGGTTACATTACCGTCGATAAAGGTTCGGTAACAGTCAACGGGGTAAGTCTCACCGTATGTAACCCCACCGATGATACCTTCCAGGTAGCTATTATTCCTTATACGTATGAGCATACCAACTTCCATACCTTCCGTGTAGGCAGTGTGGTGAATATCGAATTCGATATCATTGGTAAGTACATCAGTCGCATGATTCAATATAAATAGGCGTCAGTATGGCAGTTACATTAACCATCCAGCAAGATCGGTGCATCCGGTGCATGAAATGCGTTACGGTATGTCCTTCGCGTATATTCTCACTCAATAAAGCCGCCAAGGCCATTGAAGTTAACCATGTAGATACCTGTATTTCGTGCGGGCACTGTGTGGCGGTATGTCCCGAGGATGCCGTTTGCCATTCACACTTCCCTGCCGGGAAGGTACATCCGGTAGATGCCGGTCTGCTGCCTACACCCGAGCAAATGATGCTTCTGTGCCGTTCGCGCCGGTCTAACCGCGCCATCAGCAACCACCCCATTCCCGAGGAGTATTTGCAACAGATATTGGAAGCGGCTCATCGTGCTCCTACGGGTAGCAATGTACAAGAGGTGAAGTTTGTGTTGGTAACCAACCCGGTGTTGTTACACCAAATCAGTGAGTTTACTTTGGGTGTGTTCGATGGTTTGCTGAAATTCCTGCGACGTACCCTCTTGCTGCCGCTTATCAAGCGGATGGCGCCTGAGATGGGTAAGTACGTTCCGGTGTTCGACCGAATGTCCGCCGATTTTAAACAAGGTGACGATCAGGTATTGCGTAAAGCTACTGCGGTACTCTTTATCTATACTCCCAAAGGAGAACGTATGGGCGTGCTGGATGCCAACCTGGCGTACCAGAATGCTTCGCTCATGGCCGAATGCCTGGGTGTGTGCCAGTTCTATACCGGGTTTGTGCTTAATGCAGCCGGTATGAAGAAAGGAAAGTTAGAGAAATTGCTCGGTATCGACGGTCAGGTACATGCCGGAATGGCTATGGGTATGCCGCTCTTTAAATATCCCAATTACATCGACCGCAAAGAGATAGAAGTGGAGTACCGACGCTAAAATCTACAAATCTTTAACAAGCACATTGTGCTCACTGGCGTAGTACTCAGCTTGCAAGTCGGTGAGCACTTTCCATTGGGGTTGGAATTCCCCATCCTTATCCACCTTGAAATCTTCTGACCCGAAGGTGCTCAACCTGTCCAGTAGCATGGCTACATCCAGTTGATGAATATCTACCGAGGGCTGATAGCAGAGGTGCTCACTTTTCTCATCGGTCACCACTTCATGAATTAATTCCACTTCCTGTAATTGGTAGAGGGTTTTCTTGGTCAGTCGCAACGGGATGGTATGAATCTCCGATATCTGTTCGGCAGTATAGGGAGGTTCGTTCTTTTCGAAGCGTTTGGCTATGAGCGACATCACGAGGATACTTACAAAGTTCTTGTACCGGTTGCTGATGTTGCGTGTATCCTTATCGAAAGAGAAATTCTTTACATTCTGTCCCGCATACGTAAGTTCGGCGCCGATGAGGCAGATGGTCCACGACACCTGTAACCACAAAAGGAGCAAGGGTAGGGCAGCGAAACTACCGTAGATGGCATTGTATTTCGAAACCCACATCTGTCCGCTGATGTATAGCATCTGGAAAAGTTGGTATGCCGTTCCTGCTATGATACCCGAAATCATAGCATGCTTGAATTTCACTTTGGTATTAGGCATAAAAATGTAAAGTCCCATAAACATCATCCAGGTAATAACAAACGGAATCATCCGGATGAGGAATTTAAGGATGGGTGCCAGCAGGGCAAACTCTTCCATACCTTTAAGCATGGTGGTCGTGAAGATGGAGAAACCACTCGAGAGTATGATAAGAATAGGCATTACCAGGAGCATGGAAAAGTAATCGGTTACTTTGCGGTACATGCTGCGGCCTTTCTTTACCTGCCAAATGCGGTTGAAAGTAACTTCAATGTTACCAATCAGGTTAATCACCGTCCAAAGTAACATCACCACGCCCACACCAATAAATACACCGCTCTTGGTTTGCGCCAGGTACGAATCAACAAACGACAGAATAATCTCCGTAGCTTCCGAGTGCCCGGCTAAGCCGGTACGTACCTCATGCTCCATCAGGTTGGCAAAGCCAAACCCGCGGGCAATGGCAAATAAAATAGCCAGGATAGGAACCAGTGCCAGCAATGTACTGTAGGTTAGCGCCGATGCCTTGTTGGTGAGCCGTTCCTTGTTGAAACGGTCGATACACAGGTAAATGGTTTTAATAATGTTGTAAATCGAAAACTTGGTTTTCGTTACTTCATGTTCCGTGATGCGCCAAATGTCGTACGTGAGGAACTTCCAGATATCGGCCAATTTATTCATGGTGCAAGGATACTAAGTGAAAAATTAAAAAAAGCAGACAGCCTGTAAGCCGGGTTCTGTTCCCTATATATAATAAGGTGTCTGTCATTTATCTGCGCTGCCTGTCACCAGACAGCTTTAGCGGTCTACCCTCCGGCGTGGGGCGAGCAGCCCTCTTAATGCCGGTATACATGACCTTACAACTCCTAAGACGCACAGCCCGCATGTCGCCATACGGCTGGTGGGCTCTTACCCCGCCTTCTCACCCTTACCCGTTTCCCGAAAGAAACGGGCGGTTATTTTCTTCTACGTTACTCCACCCTCGCGGATAGCTTTCTGTTAGGAAGTAGGATGCTCTGTGTTGCCCGGACTTTCCTCCCGCACCGAAGTGCCGACGACAGACCGGCCATCTGCTTTCAGCGGCAAAAGTAGAATATTTATTTTGTTCCACCAAAAGTTGCCTTTGATTCCGTTGATTGACAGCTTTTCGGTTGTTAATATATCAAAATTAAAGTATCGAAAACAGAAATAAAATCTATCTTTGCTACATTCATATTTAGAAATACATAGAATACCCATGAAAAACCCCCTTCTTCTCGTAGTGAGCATCTTGCTGTTGGCAGGTTGCGTTCCCGCTGGCCGGCAAGCTGCCGATGCATTGCCTACCTCTATTACCGATGTTAGAGATACCGTACGCGCCCGTTTGGTACCCGATAAACGGGTTGCCCTGTTAGAAACCTCGTTTGTACTTCATGGTAAAGAATTAGTAGTAAAAGGAGTAACTACCTCAGCCGAAGCCCGGAAGGCGTTGCTTGAAGGATTGACGGAAAACGGATACCACGTAACCGACAGCCTGCAACTGTTACCCGATAGTGCTGCGCTGGAGGGAAAAACTTATGGTATTGTGAATGTCTCTGTGAACAACCTCCGCTTTGAACCCGATTTCTCTTCGGAACTGATGACGCAAGGACTGTTAGGCATGCCCGTACGTGTGTTGCAGAAAGACGGTTGGTACCGCATACAAACTTCCGATAATTACATTGCGTGGGTACACCGCGTAGGTATACATGCCGTTACCAAGGCCGAGTATGATGCCTGGAACAAAGCTGAGAAAATAGTAGTCACATCGCATTATGGTTTTGCTTATTCCAAGCCCGATGTGTCATCGGAGCCTGTATCCGATGTGGTATCGGGCAACCGCCTGAAGTGGGAGGGAACCGAAGGTGCTTTCTACAAAGTGAGCTATCCCGACGGTCGCCAAGGTTACCTTCAACGCAGTTTGGGGCAGCCCGAAAAAGAGTGGCGCGCCGCTTTGAAGCAAGATCCGGAAAGTATCATCCACACCGCCCGCTCGCTGATGGGTATTCCGTATCTGTGGGCGGGAGCTTCTGCCAAAGGCGCCGATTGCAGCGGATTTGTACGTACGGTACTCTTCCTGCATGGAATTATTATTCCGCGCGATTGTTCTCAAATGGCTTATGTAGGCGAACATGTCGATATCAATCCTGATTTTGATAACCTGCAGCCGGGCGATTTGATTATCTTCGGTCGTAAAGCTACCGCCGAAAAGAAAGAGCGGGCGATACATGTAGGCATTTATCTGGGTAACAAGAAATTTATCCATTCGCAAGGTGATGTGCATGTAAGCAGTTTTAACCCTGACGATGCCGAGTACGACGCATACAACCTGGGACGTTTGATGTACGGTGTACGTATTCTGCCGTATATAGATAAGGAACCCGCGATTAATACCGTATTTACCAATCCCTATTACAATTAAAATAAGATAGCTATGGCACAGAATAGAAGAGATTTTCTGAAAACAGCTGCTTTTGCGGCGTTAGGTTCCGGTTTGGTATCCAATGGGTTGTTTGCATCAGATGCCGTTCCCGCTTCGTTCGGTATCAACCGCCTGGGAACAGGTGGAAAGATGAAACTGCGTTTCTTCCCCTATGAGTTGAGGCTGAGACATGTGTTTACCGTAGCTACTTTTTCGCGTACCACTACGCCCGACGTGCAGGTGGAGATTGAGTACGAAGGAGTTACCGGTTACGGAGAGGCTTCCATGCCGCCTTACCTGGGACAGACGGTAGAGTCGGTTACCACCTTCCTGCAGAAAGTGAACCTGGAACAATTCGCCGACCCGTTCCAGTTGGAAGATATTCTGGCCTATATAGATAGCCTGAGTCCCGGTGATGCCGCAGCCAAAGCTGCGGTAGATATCGCTTTGCACGACCTGGTAGGTAAACTGCTTGGCGCTCCCTGGTATCGTATCTGGGGGTTGGATAAAGACAAAGCCCCATCGACTACCTTTACCATTGGTATAGATACGCCCGATGTAGTACGTGCCAAGACCGAAGAGGTGGCGGGGCAGTTCAATATCCTGAAAGTGAAATTGGGACGTGACAATGACAAGGAAATGATTGAAACCATCCGTTCGGTGAGCAAGTTGCCCATTGCCGTAGATGCCAACCAGGGATGGACGGACAAACAATATGCCCTCGATATGATTCATTGGCTCAAGGAACGCAACATTGTAATGATTGAGCAACCCATGCCCAAAGAACAGTTGGACGATATTGCCTGGGTAACCCAGCACAGTCCGCTGCCTATCTTTGCCGACGAATCCTTGCAACGCCTGAAAGATGTTGCCGGGCTGAAAGGCGCTTTCCACGGAATCAATATCAAACTGATGAAGTGTACCGGTATGCGCGAAGCCTGGAAAATGGTGACGCTGGCACGTGCCTTGGATATGAAGGTGATGGTAGGATGTATGACCGAAACCTCGTGTGCCTGCTCGGCTGCCGCGCAATTCTCACCCGCTGTCGACTTTGCCGACCTGGATGGCAACCTCTTGATTGCCAACGACCGCTTTAAAGGAATGGAAGTAGTGAAAGGAAAAATCACCCTGAACGACCTGCCGGGTATTGGAGTAACTTTATTATAATAGACACTTGTATGCGAAAACTAATTTACCTCTGTTTGCTGTTTGTTTGTGTGTCTGCCTGCCAGACCCGGAAAGAAGCTCCTTCCTATACCTGGGAGGACGATTTACATCAACGCCTGCTTGTAGACTTCCGTCTGAACGAGTCGCAGGTAAAAGAGTATATTCGCAAATACATACCCGAAGTTACCGACAGCATGATGCGCGGGTGGGAAGAAAGCAAAGCCCTGGAGTGCATGATACTCGACGGTGAGAAACGCTATTTCCGCAATGCCGGTCCCAACCTGTTCCGTATCGATACCACTTGTTACAACATCAAGATCGGGAAAGAGGGAATTCCGGTGAAGCCCGAAGATAAGGTACGCCGTGAACATGTGCCGCAGGTGATAGCTGCCGTAAAGAAAGAAGGCAAGTCGCTTGTAGTTCCCCAACGCATGCATGTTACGTATACCCTGACGGTAGATAGCAATGCAGTACCCGCCGGTGAAATGGTGCGTTGCTGGTTGCCTTATCCGCGTACCGACCAACCCCGCCAACGCGACGTTACGTTGTTGAATACCAGTGAACGCAACTTTATTCTCTCGCCCGATACCTGCAAGCACAGTACATTGTACATGGAAAAAGTGGCGGTGGCGGGTCAGCCTACCGTGTTTTCCGAAACATTTGAATACGTATCGTATGCCGAATGGTTCAATCTGAAACCCGAAGACATTCGTCCGTACAATACCGATAGCCCGTTGTACCGGGAATATACCGCCGAGCGTGAAACTCATATCCGGTTTTCACCACGCATCCGTCAGTTGGCTGCCAACCTAACCGAAGGCGAATCCAACCCGCTGTTACAGGCGCAACGCTTCTTCCGTTGGATACGGTACCAGTTCCCCTGGGCCTCGGCGCGTGAGTATTCCACCATTGAGAATATCCCCGAATATGTGCTCGATAACCGCCATGGCGACTGCGGACAGGTGAGCCTGCTCTTTATCACCCTGTGCCGCTATGCAGGTATTCCCGCCCGTTGGCAAAGCGGATTTATGATGCATCCCGGTGCTACTAATCTGCATGACTGGGCCGAGATTTACTTTGAGGGCATCGGGTGGGTACCTGTAGACCAGTCGTTTGGTGTGATGAAGTGGGGAGATACCCCCGAAACCCAACTATTTTATAGTACCGGGATAGATTCTTACCGCCTCATTGTGAATTCAGACTATTCATACCCGTTAGTACCCGAGAAGAAATATCCGCGTAGCGAAACCGTTGACTTCCAACGAGGCGAAGTAGAGTGGGCAGGGGGTAATTTATATTTCCCCCAGTGGGATTATTCCTTGAAAGTGGAGTATGCCGATGGAGCCTTTTTTACGTCCGATAAAAAATAAGCGTAAAAATAGGTTAAGAAGAATCATTAGTCTGATATTTTTTCGTACGTTTGCGGCAAGTATATCGTATATGAACAAAAGTATTGTATTCATATTGTCGTTAATCTTGCTCTCTCTTGGTTATATTCAGAGTGAGAAGAAGGTTATGCCAACTGCTCAGGCCGTGTTTGCACAGGCGGTAGAGGAGTTGGGCGATTGTGTGGATGGCACTACTTCTTTTGTTTCAGCCTCACCCATAACGGCTTCTCCCTGGGATTATTCCTACCGTACTGAGTCGTCGGGTAACCAACGTATTACCACTGTGCTTTGTTCACGCCACGATTACAACGAGAGCGTTCATCTGCTTAAATTCTTTAAGTTGAGTCCGCAGGTTCGTGGCGTACGTCTTCAATCTGAATTAGTAGCGCAAAGTCAGGACAAGCTTCCCGGCTTTGACCACCATTCCTATAGATTTGCCGACAGCCAATATATCTACTCGCTGGGGCATATTCTCATTTAGTTTTATTTCTTTATTTGCACAGTACCTCTTCCGAACCCGGATAGGGGCACTATTCCTTTTTGTTTTCATACAGAATTTTTAATTCAATCTTATTTTTTCGGATGAAAAACGAACAAAGTCCTTCTGCCCGTTTGGCAGAAGCGACAGGCGTTAACGTAGCTCATTGTTATCAATGCGGCAAATGTACGGCCGGATGTGTCTTGGCTTCTGCTATGGACTATCCTCCCAGTTACATCATGCGCCTGTTGCAAACCGGTGATACCGGTAACTACCAGAAAGTGCTCTCTTCGGGTGCCATTTGGATTTGTCTGAGTTGCGAAAATTGTGTGGCTCGTTGTCCGCAGGAAGTGGATATTCCTCATGTAATGGATTACCTGAGAGAAGAATCCCGTCATGAAGGTTGTATTAATCCCGAGGCTCGTCCGGTAGTGGCTTTTCACCGTTCCTTTCTGGATAGTGTGAAATATACGGGACGGTTGTATGAGGTAGGATTGGTAGCCGGATTCAAGATGCGTACCTTCCGCCTGATACAAGATTTGAAAATGGCTCCTGTTATGCTGGCTAAAGGCAAGTTGAATCTGCTCCCCGAAGTAATCAAGGGACGTAAGCGGGTAGGTGCCATTTTCGCAAACACACTTGACAACACAAAAAAGACACGCCCATGAGAGTAGGATTTTACCCGGGATGCTCACTGAACGGCACTTCCCGTGAATACAACGAATCGGTTCAGGCTCTGGCAACTGCTTTCGGACTGGAACTGGTCGAAGTGAAAGATTGGAACTGCTGCGGTGCTACCGCTGCCCATTCCATGAGCAAAGCTTTGGCCAGTTCGCTGCCTGCCCGCGTATTGGCTTTGGCCGAACAACAAGGGTTGACAGAACTTGTTATTCCCTGTGCATCGTGCTACAACCGTTTGTGTACGACGCAGCACGAACTGAACAACGATGCAGCACTGCGTAATGAGGTGACCGAATTGATTGGCATGCCTTACTTCGGTAGTATCAAACTACTCAACGTGATTCAGGTGATTCAACAATACATGCTTCCCAAATTGGCCGAGAAGGTGACGAAACCTTACGACCGTGAGGTGGCTTGCTACTACGGGTGCTTGTTGGTACGTCCGCACAAAGTGCTGCAGTTCGACCGCCTAGAAGATCCGCAAAGCATGGACGAACTGATGAAGCTGATTGGTGCTACTCCCTTGAATTGGGCATACAAAACCGAGTGTTGTGGTGCCGGACTCTCTGTGTCGCGTACCGACCTGGTAGCCCGCTTGTCGGGCGAAATTCTGCGTGATGCCGACGACCGCGGTGCCAAAGCCATTATCGTGGCTTGCCCCATGTGTCATTCCAACCTGGATATGCGTCGTCCGGATGCCAATAAGTATTTGCAACGGCGCGTGGATATTCCTGTACTGTATATCACACAAGCCATTGGCTTGGCTATCGGCTTGAGCCCGATGGCGTTGGGATTGAACCGTCATTTTATTCCCGTCACCTTAAAATAGATACAAATGTCGAAGATTGGAGTTTTTATCTGCCATTGTGGCGAGAACATCAGCGCGACAGTCGATTGCGCAAAAGTGGCCGAGGCTGCCGGACAAATGGACGGTGTAGCGTATGCCCTCGATTATAAATATATGTGTTCCGATCCGGGACAGACTATCATCAAGCAGGCTATTAAGGATTATAACCTGGATGGGGTAGTGGTGGCGGCCTGCTCGCCCCGTATGCACGAACCTACCTTCCGCCGGGCGTGTGCCGAAGCGGGACTCAATCCCTTTTTATGCGAAGTAGCTAACATTCGTGAGCATTGCTCGTGGGTACACGAAAAAGGAGATGCTACCACCAACAAGGCCATCGACCTGGTGAAGATGTTGGTGGAAAAGGTGAAACGTAACAAACCGTTGACTTCTATCAAGGTACCTGTGGTAAAGAAAGCCTTGGTGATTGGTGGAGGTATTGCCGGTATCCAGGCCAGTTTGGACATTGCCAACTGCGGGCATCAGGTAATCCTGGTGGAAAAAGAACCATCCATCGGTGGGCACATGTCACAGCTTTCGGAGACCTTCCCCACGCTGGACTGTTCGCAATGTATCCTCACTCCCCGTATGGTGGAGGTGGCTCAGCACCCTAATATTAAGTTGTACACGTATGCCGAGTTGGAACATCTGGATGGGTTTATCGGTAACTTTAAAGCTACCATCCGCTTGAAAGCCAAGAGTGTGGACGAACAGAAATGTACCGGTTGCGGTCTGTGTACCACCAAGTGTCCTACGAAGAAAATCCCCAGCGAGTTCAACGCCGGATTAGGCAACCGTACGGCTATTTATGTACCGTTCCCGCAGGCTGTGCCTAACAAACCGGTGATTGATAAGGAAAATTGTACCTATTATAAAAAAGGAAAATGCCGTTTGTGCGAAAAGACTTGTCCTACCGGGGCTGTCTGTTTTGACCAGGAAGACCAATTTATAACTGAGGATGTAGGAGCCGTGGTAGTAACTACCGGTTTCAACGTACTGAACACTAACTACTTCCCCGAATATGGTTACGGACAATATAAAGATGTAATTACAGGGTTGCAGTTTGAGCGTTTGGCTTCTGCCTCCGGTCCTACGCACGGTGAAATCCGTCGTCCTTCCGATGGTCAGGTGCCGCAGAAGATTGTGTTTATTGCCTGTGCCGGTTCACGCGACCCGGCCAAGGGAATCCATTACTGCTCCAAAATATGCTGTATGTACACGGCTAAGCATGCCATGCTGTACCAACATAAAGTACACGGCGGTGAATCGACGGTGTTCTACATGGATATCCGTTCGGCCGGAAAGAGCTACGACGAGTTTGTACGCCGTGCCATCGAAGAAGATGGCGTGAAGTATGTACGCGGGCGTGTAGCCAGGGTGTACGAGAAGAACGGCAAACTCATTGTAAAAGGTGTAGATACCCTGTTGGGAGCTACCCCGGTAGAGATTGAAGCCGACATGGTAGTACTTGCTACTGCCGGTGTAGCCAATGCCGGTGCCGAGGAATTGGCGCAGAAAATGCACATATCCTACGATTCTTATAAGTTCTTTGCCGAAGCGCATCCCAAATTGAAACCGGTAGAAACCAATACCGCCGGTATCTACCTGGCAGGTGCTTGCCAGGCTCCGAAAGATATTCCCGAAACAGTGGGAATGGCATCGGGAGCAGCGGTGAAAGTGGTTAGCTTGCTGTCGCAGGAGAATCTGGTGCGTGAGCCGGTAGTGGCGGTGGTTAATCGTACCGCACCTCCTATGTTCAGTACCTGTGTGGGTTGCTTCATGTGTCAGACTGCTTGTCCGTACCAGGCCATCAGCCGCGAGGAAATCAAGGATAGAAACGGAAATGTAATCAAGACGGTTGCACAGGTGAACCCCGGTCTTTGCCAGGGATGCGGTACCTGCGTATCGTTCTGCCGCTCGAAATCGATTGACATTCAAGGATTCTCCAACGAGCAGATGTATGCCGGAGTAATGGCGTTGTTGAACCAATAAAACAAAAAGACATGAACGAACAAAATACAGAATTTGAACCGCGTGTTGTAGCTTTTGTCTGCAACTGGTGTACCTATGCAGGTGCCGACCTGACAGGTACCAGTCGTCTGAAGTATGCCACCAATGTGCGTATTGTGCGTTTCCCGTGTACCGGACGCATCGACTTCATGTTGTTGCTCAAAGCCTTTGCCGGTGGAGCCGACGGTATCATCGTTTCGGGTTGTCACCCCAACGACTGCCACTATACTTCCGGTAACTTCCATGCCCGCCGCCGGTGGATGGTGTTCCGCGGGTTACTCGATTTCCTGGGTATCGATGTACGTCGCATCCGTTATTCATGGGTGTCGGCTGCTGAAGGTGCCAAATGGGCCGATGTGGTAAACGGCACGGTAGAAGAAATCAGAGCTTTGGGACCGTATACGAATTATCAAAAAGTAGCTGCTTATCTGGAGGAGGAAAACCATGAGTAAATTGACTGAACTGGCCGCCTCTTTATTAAAAGAAGGAGCGGTAACTAAAATAATCGGTTACGAAGAAGGAAACGGTAAGATGCGTCCTTTCTTCTGTGAAACTGCCGAAGAAGCCGGCAGGCTGGTATGCGATAACCGCTGTACGCACAACCTGGCTGTGTACCTCACCAAACCCGAATTGATGGGTACCGGCAAGGTAGCTGTAGTAGCTAACCTGGCTACGTTACGTAGCATAGCCCGTCTGGCTATAGAAAATCAGTTGAAGGAAGAAAGACTGGTGATGCTCACTGTAACCGAAGGCGGTGAAGTGGTTCGTTTCGAAGGGTTTGGTGATTTGAATGCCTATCTGGAGAAGAACCGCTTGGAAGCCAAGCAACGCGATACGGAACTGATTGCCAAACTGGATGCCATGACACCGGACGAACGTTGGGCATTTTGGCAAAAAGAACTCTCCAAATGCTTCAAGTGCTATGCTTGCCGGGCAGCTTGTCCGTTGTGTTATTGCACACAGTGCATCGTGGAGGTTAACCGTCCGCAATGGATTCAACCCTGGTCGGCTCCGTTGTCGAACATGGAATGGCAGATTAACCGCTCCATGCACATGGCAGGACGTTGTACCGGATGTGGAGCATGCAGCGAGGCTTGTCCGTTGGATATTCCCATTCACTTGCTCACGCGTAAGATGGGTGAGAATATTGCCCGTGACTTCCAATGGGTGCCCGGGGCATCTACCGAAGGCAATGTGCTTTCTACTTTCAAGCCGGGCGACAAAGAAAACTTCATTCATTAAACAGGCAATTATGGAAAGGTTCTATATAAATAAGGAAGGAGTTGCACGCTGGTTTGGTCAGGTTCTGAAAGCAGGCAACCGCGTACTGGCTCCGGTAGAAGAGAACGGGAAGTGCGATTTCCGTCAGGTATCCTCGTATGGCGAGGTAGCCCAATCGTATGTGCAAACCATACAATCGGCAAAGAAAGCTGTATTCCCAAAGTCGGAACTGCTGTTTTCGTACGAGAAGCAAGGCAAAGAGATGAAGTTACAGGAAGCATCCGGTGAATTACCGTTAACGGTATTGTGGAGTGTACGTCCGTGCGATGCCGCCGGCCTGGGTTCGTTATCGAGCATATTGAATGGCGATACCACCGATAAGCCCTATCAACGCAGGTTGGATAAAGTGGTGCTGGTAGGCGTAAGCTGTGCCAAGAGTGATGCCGGTTGTTTCTGTACCTCGGTAAACGGTGGTCCGGGCAATACGGCTGGAAGCGATGTGCTGCTTACCTTCCAACCCGATGGAGGTGCTTTGGCCGAAGTAATGACCGGAAAAGGAAAGCAACTGATGGAGTTGGCAAGCGACTGTTTTGCTGCTGCCGGTGATTTCGATAAAGAAGCTTGTTTGGCTAAACTGCCTGCACGGTTCGATGTTGCACAACTGAGCAGCAAGTTGGCTACCGCTTTCGATAGCCCTGTTTGGAAGAAACAATCCGAACGCTGCCTGGGTTGTGGTGCTTGTGCCTTTGTATGCCCCGCTTGTGCCTGTTTCGATATACAGGAAGATGCCAAGGGCGATAACGGTCGCCGTATCCGTTGTTGGGATTCTTGCGGATTCTCCCTGTTTACGTTGCACACCTCGGGCCACAACCCCCGTGCTACACAAAGTGCCCGCTGGCGTCAACGTATTTTGCATAAGTTCTCGTACATGCCCGAACGGAACCAGACACTGGGTTGCACCGGTTGCGGACGATGCTCACGCGCCTGCCCCGTAGATATGAATATTTTGGAACACCTTACTTCAATAGCCGGAGAATAAACATGAACAACGATCAAAATTTGTATCTCCCGTATTTGATGGAGATTGAAAAGATAACGCAGGAAGCGCCGGGTGTACGCACGTTCCGCTTGCGCTTCCGGAACGAAGAAGAAGCCGCGAAATTCAATTTCAAAGCCGGACAGTTTGGCGAGTATTCAGCCTTCGGCGAAGGCGAATCTACTTTCTGTATTGCTTCTTCACCCACCCGTAAAGGGTATATTGAATGTACGTACCGTCAGGTAGGCCGGGTAACTTCCGGGTTGGCCCGTCTGGAAGAAGGCGACACCATGGGGTTCCGCGGACCGTTTGGTAACACATTCCCCATCGACCAATGGAAAGGAAAGAGCCTGGTATTTGTGGCAGGTGGTATTGCACTGCCTCCTATGCGTTGCGTGATTTGGAATGCATTAGATACCCGCGAGAACTTTAAGGACATTACTATAGTGTATGGTGCGAAGTCGGTTGACGACCTGGTGTACAAACACGAGTTGGAAGAGTGGGGTAAGCGTCCCGATGTAAAACTGGTGACTACCGTCGACCCGGGTGGCGAAACGCCCGACTGGAAAGGCGAAGTAGGTTTTGTACCTTCGGTACTTGAAAAAGTAGCGCCTAACAGCGAAGATACGGTAGCCATTGTCTGTGGTCCTCCTATCATGATTAAGTTTACCTTCCCGGTACTGGAGAAACTCGGGTTTAAAGACGAAAACATCTATACTACCCTCGAGAACCGGATGAAGTGCGGGGTAGGGAAGTGTGGCCGTTGCAACGTAGGCAAACTATATGTGTGCAAAGACGGTCCGGTATTCAGCAAAGTAGAACTGAATGCCCTTCCGCCGGAATATTAATGATAACTACACGGTTCGCAAGAGCCGGTTAAAGATATTTCTTTCCCGCTGTGAAGCGCGAAATAAATGTATTGGAATAAAGGGGGAAGCCTTTTAATGTGTGTCTAAATAATAATGGTTTCATGACTTTCCCCTGTTTCAATGACTAATATGTTTTTTTAGTTTTGGGCGTACATTTAGCGTGAGTTAAGTGTACGCTAATTTTTTATACCCCTGACGTGTTTGGCAGGCATGACAAACTGACTACTAAACGAATGTAAAATTGGCAGAGCCTGTCGTTAATCGCTGTTAAGCCACAAATACTCTCTGTTAAAAGTGAACAAAAAAGAATGACAAGTAGAATAAGTGAATGATATTTGTTGTTATTTTAACGTCGAAAATGTTAAATGAAACGCGAATATTAACAATTAACAGAATAAAGAGTATGAAACAGACAACAAAAAACATCCTTGGAGTTGCAGCCATTGTTCTTCTTAGTTCGGGTGTAGCCGGATTTACGGCTTATCAGATAGTGAAGTCTAAAGATGACTCACACGTTGCTTTCAACGAGATGTTCCAACAGAATCCGGATGTAAAACTAGCAGGCTTCAATGCAATCGATGCCCAACCGGTAGACCTTACCGTGGCAGCCGAGAATGCGGTTCATGCCGTAGTGCATATCAAATCAACCGAATTGTCGAAAACAAAAACCGTAGAGGCAGCTCCCGATATTTTCGACTTCTTCTTTGGAGATGGACAGAGCCGTGGTCGCCGCCAACAAGTACAAACCCAACCCCGTGTAGGTTTTGGATCGGGAGTGATTATTTCTAAAGATGGTTACATTGTAACCAATAACCATGTGATTGACGGAGCCGATGAAATTTCGGTGAAACTGAATGACAACCGCGAATTCAAAGGACGCATCATCGGTACCGATCCCAGCACTGACCTGGCTTTGGTTAAGATTGAAGGCGATGATTTTCCGACCATTCCTGTAGGTAACTCCGACGCTTTGAAGTTGGGTGAGTGGGTATTGGCCGTAGGTAATCCTTTCAACCTGACATCGACCGTTACAGCCGGTATTGTAAGTGCAAAAGCTCGTACATTGGGTATATATAATGGAGGTATCGAATCGTTTATTCAAACCGATGCCGCTATCAATCAGGGTAACAGTGGGGGAGCATTAGTAAATGCCAAAGGCGAGTTGGTAGGTATCAACTCTGTACTTTCTTCACCTACAGGAGCTTATGCGGGTTATGGATTTGCTATTCCTACTTCTATCATGACTAAGGTGATAGCCGACTTGAAACAATACGGTACTGTACAACGTGCCCTGTTGGGTATCAAGGGCGGTTCTATATCCGAAGAACGCTATGCAGGTGAAGAAGCCAGCAAGGAACTCAAGAAGAAAGCTGAAGAATTGGGTGTAGTAGATGGTGTATTAGTAGGCGAAGTAGTAGAAGGTGGCTCGGCTGCCGGTGCCGATATCAAGGTAAACGATGTTATCATAGGCATAGACAACAAGAAAGTGCGTGTTTTTGCCGACTTACAGGAAGCATTGGCTACTCACCGTCCGGGCGATAAAGTAACCGTGAAGTTGATTCGCGATAAGAAAGAAAAGAGTGTGGTGGTAACCTTGAAAAATGAACAAGGTACAACGAAAGTAGTGAAAGAAGCCGGTATGGATATTCTGGGAGCTGCTTTCCGTGAATTGCCCGCCGACCTGAAGAAACAACTCAACCTGGGTTACGGACTCGAAGTAACCGGTGTAAGCGGTGGCAAGATGGGGGATGCAGGTATCCGCAAAGGGTTCATTATCCTGAAAGCTAACGGACAGCCGATGCGTAAAGTGAGTGATTTGGAAGAAACCTTGAAGGCTGCTACGAAGTCGCCCGACCAGGTGCTCTTCATCTCCGGAATGTTCCCGTCAGGCAAACGCGCCAGCTTTGCTGTTGACTTGACCCAAGAATAAAAATATTTTTAAGCGTAAGAAGATTGTAATTAAGACTAACAAGAATGAAAAAAGGGTATCGTCTGCTAACCAGTCGGTACTCTTTTTTGTTCTATACAAAGGAAATAATCTCCAAAAGATTGTTTACGAACAAATTATTTGTACTAACTTTGCACTCCAAATCTGTTTTTAAGAATGAGACAACTTAAGATTACTAAAAGTATCACTAACAGAGAGAGCGCTTCTCTTGACAAGTATCTGCAGGAAATTGGACGTGAGGACCTTATCACTGTAGAAGAAGAGGTAGATCTCGCTCAACGTATCCGAAAAGGCGACCGTGTAGCACTGGAGAAATTAACCCGGGCCAATTTACGTTTCGTTGTTTCCGTAGCCAAGCAATACCAAAATCAGGGATTGAGCCTGCCCGACTTAATTAACGAGGGTAATTTAGGACTCATCAAGGCTGCCGAGAAATTTGACGAAACCCGTGGGTTTAAATTTATCAGTTATGCGGTATGGTGGATTCGTCAGTCTATTCTGCAAGCATTGGCCGAACAGTCGCGTATCGTGCGTCTGCCGTTGAACCAGGTGGGTTCGCTGAATAAAATCAGCAAAGCCTTCTCTAAGTTCGAGCAGGAAAACGAACGTCGCCCGTCGCCCGAAGAGCTCGCCGAAGAACTGGAAATCCCGGTTGATAAGATTTCTGATACATTGAAGGTGTCCGGACGCCACATTTCGGTAGACGCACCTTTCGTGGAAGGAGAAGACAACAGCCTGCTCGACGTATTGGTGAACGACGACTCGCCTATGGCAGACCGTTCTCTGGTTAATGAGTCTCTTGCGAAGGAAATTGATAGAGCACTTTCTACGTTAACCGATAGGGAAAAGGATATCATACAGATGTTCTTTGGTATCGGACAACAAGAAATGACATTGGAAGAAATCGGCGACAAATTCGGCTTGACCCGTGAA
>JAVBVL010000055.1:0-6421 GCA_031554285.1 Bacteroides sp. | reverse complement strand
CAGATTTTCGGACAAGAGGTGTCCAAAGAGTTATTAATAGAGTTCCTAAACGACCTGTTAGAAGGCGAACGAGTAATACGTGAGCTTCGATTCCTAAACAACGAGCAATTACCAAATTACCAGGAGGGAAAGGGAATTATTTACGACATTTACTGTACCACCGATACAGGCGAGCACATCATCGTGGAGATGCAAGGGAGTGCGCAAGTACATTTCCGCGAACGGGCACTTTACTATCTGTCGCGCGCTATCGTGAGCCAAGGGGTACAGGATGACAAAGGCCGATATGGCATCAAGGCGGTTTATGGCGTTTTCTTTATGAATTTTGAATTTAGGGAGAACCCAAAGATGCGTATAGATGTTATATTAGCAGACCGTGACAATGGAGAACTGTTCAGCGACAAGTTGCGACAGATATACATCACGCTGCCACTGTTCAATAAAGAGGAAAACGAATGTGATTCGGATTTTGAAAGATGGATTTATGTACTTAAGAATATGAAAACATTGGAACGAATGCCATTTAAGGCCAGAAAGGCAGTCTTCGAGAAGCTCGAAGAGATTGCCGATGTGTCTGCACTCTCACCTGAAGAGCGAGCCAAATACGACCAGAGCCTCAAAGTATATAATGATTACGTGGCTACCATGGAAGCGGCCGAGCAAAACGGAATAGAACGTGGAATGGAACAAGGAATTGAGCAAGGGATTCAACAAGGAGTTGAGCAAGGCATCAAGCAAGGTGTTCAACAAGGCATCGAGCAAGGAATTGAGCAAGGTGTTCGACAAACAGCGCGCGAAATGAAATTGCGTGGCATAGATAGGGAGTTAATTAGTCAAATAACTAAAATCCCAATTGAAGACATTGAGAAATTATAACAATAAATATATCGAGGGTAGCCTTTCCGGTTGCCCTCTTTTTATGAAATTCCAGCCTGTTCTTTATTATATTCCAACCTAAGTTTCGGGAGTTTCATGCCTTGAAACAAAAAGTTCCAAGCGCGGAAACACTTAGTTCCATCGTCTGAAACTCCTTGTTCCATGCCTTGAAAACTACAAGTTTACTTGCTGGAACTGCTGGTTTTGCTCTTGAAACCGGCGGTTTTGCCCTTGAAACCAGCGGTTTATCTGATGAACTGTTGGTTTTATCTGCTGAAACTGACTTATTATAGCCTGCTACTTGAATGGCGAATCCCCCGGAAAATGGCGAATCGATGGCGAATCAAAAAGGGATTCGCCATCGATTATTTATCAGAAAATCAATAGGATAAGTCCAAAAAGATGGCGAATGGCGAATCAAATTCGTTTTTCACCTTATGGAGGATATTTATCTTCCTTTGATAGCTGCTACTGCCAACAGCACGCCCAAAGCTACGCCCAGGATGGCTGCAAACAACACCTGGAACTCGGCAGGCAGGCAGAAAGTAAGCGTATGCGCGGGAATCCAGAAGAACGGGATGGTTTTTTTGAATACAAATCCCCATTGTACCTTCCAGTTGAGTCCGGCAATGTAATCGCCAAACGGGATGGGCTTCAACAGGCACGACAGTTTGCCGCCGTTGTTCAGGATATGTGTATCGGTAACCTTGTGCACCGTCATAAATACCGGGGCAAAAGCCGTATTCATGAGCAAACTGATGCTGAAAGCGCCTATCAGCTTCAAGAAGGTAAAGTCGCCACCCATGGCAGCTACCGTACCTGTAGCACCCAGGTACTCGGCAATGCGCGGTGCTCCGGCACCAAATACCTTCATGGCTATCACAATCCAAACGCCCAACAAGCCCCAGATAACGGCACGCGGCAGGATACCGAAACCAACAGCGTTGTAGGCACCGGTTTTAATACGCAGGCCCAGCATTTCGCCCATGGTAGATAAGATACCGAATTTCAGGAAACCCATAAAGAAAGCGTGTTCGCCATTAAAGCCGACATACCAAGCGTACAAGGCATCCGACAAAAAGAAAGGCAGAAAGAGCGCTACCAGCGCCAAGACGAATAGAAAATCTGTCTTTTTCATTGTAATAAATTCAATTAACGTAATAATCACCTATTTTATTCATTTGCTGACAAGTTGGAACGATTCAAGGCAAATCACGTTTCAATTAGCACACGGATTTAACTTAAAACCAACCAACTTAACACAGACGCGGCGAAGATACGTATTTCTTCTATGTATGCAATAAAAAAGACAGATATTTTGAAAATCCCTTACTTGGAGGAGGTTTCAATCCAACCCAGTATGGCATCGCTATTGGGTTGTTCCTGCGGCGGAACCATACCTACCCAGTTGCCTTGTTCGTCAATCAGGAACTTCTGGAAGTTCCATTGCACGGGTGCATTAGCTTTTCCGTTGCCACTCTTCTCGGTAAGCCAATGATACAAGGGTGCCATATCTTTACCTTTCACCGATATTTTGGCCATCATGGGGAAGTTTACATCGTAATTAACGGTGCAGAATTCCTTAATCTCTTCGTTGGTACCGGGCTCCTGTCCGGCAAAGTCATTGGCGGGAAAAGCGAGTACCACGAAATTCATGTCCTTGTACAAGTCGTACACCAGTTGTAACGTTTGGTATTGCGGGGTGAGTCCACAGTTGGAAGCCACATTGACTACCAATACTTTTTTTCCTTTCAGTTGGGCCAGGCTATAGTCGGACCCATCAATGGTTTTCACCGTAAAGTCGTAGAACGATTTACCCTGTGCTGTTCCCGTGAGGGAGAAAGTTAATGCCATTGCCATTATGATTGCTATTTTCATTGTTAAAGCTATTTAGTTAATTTCAACACAAAACAAGTCGCCGTACCGATTGTTTCTCCAAAAAACAGCTATCTTTGGTTGCTTAATAAAAAGTAACACTATGAGCAGGGAAAAAATATTAATTCGCACTTCGTGGATTAGTACCATTGGCAATGCTATCCTATCGGCATCTAAAATTGTAGTGGGGTTATTGGCAGGTAGTTTAGCGGTAGTGGGCGACGGTATCGACTCGGCTACCGATGTCATTATCTCCGTTGTAATGATATTCACGGCTAAGATTGTAGGCAAGCCGCCTACCAAGAAGTATGTTTTCGGGTACGAGAAGGCCGAAGGTATTGCCACCAAGATTCTGTCGCTCGTAATCTTTTATGCCGGGGTGCAGATGCTCATCTCCTCCATCCAAAGCCTGTTCTCTTCGGAAGCCAAGGAGTTGCCCGCCGCCATTGCCATTTACGTAACGTTGTTTTCTATTGCAGGCAAGTTATTGTTATCGTGGTACCAGTATAAGCAAGGCAAGCGCATCAACAGCTCCATGCTTACCGCCAACGCGGTGAACATGCGCAACGATGTAATTATCTCCCTGGGCGTATTGGTGGGATTGGGGTTTACCTTCGTCCTGCAGCTTCCCATACTCGACTCGGTTACCGGGTTAATCATCAGTTTGTTCATCATCAAGTCGTCTATCAGTATCTTTATCGACTCCAACGTAGAACTTATGGACGGGGTGAAGGACGAAACAGTGTATAACAAGATATTCGAGGCCATTGCCCGCGTGCCCGAAGCCAGCAACCCCCACCGCGTGCGCTCCCGCCAGATTGGTAATATGTACATGATTGCGCTGGATATTGAGGTAGACGGCACCATCACCGTAAACGAGGCCCATCGCATTGCCAACGAGGTAGAGAGCAGCATCCGTGCCGGAGTAGAAGATGTGTATGATATTGTGGTGCACATTGAACCGCATAACAACTGCCAGGACGAGGAGAAGTTTGGCATCGACCGTGGAATGATTTCTTAAAAACAAAATGACCTATGCACTATAACAACGAACAAGTACGGCGGCAAAACCGCCTGCTGCCCGAAGAAGAAGCCCATCGCCTGTTGCGCGAAGGAGAATACGGAGTACTGTCAATGACCGCCGATGAAGGCGCATACAGTATTCCCATCAGTTTTGCCTGGGACGGCGCGCAAAGCATTTACTTTCACTGTGCCCCCGAAGGGCGGAAGTTACGCGCCATTGCCAAGTCGCCCCGCGTATCTTTCTGCGTAGTGGGGCGTACGCAAGTAATCTCCCACCAGTTTACCACCGGATACGAAAGCATTGTAGTTACAGGCACCGCCCACACCGGCTTACCTGCCGCCGAACGGATGCACGCGTTGGAGCTCATCCTGGATAAATACTCACCCAACGACAAAGAAGTAGGCTTGAAGTATGCCGAGAAGTCGTTTGCCCGTACCGAGATTATCCGGGTAGACATCGAATCTGCATCGGGCAAAGCCAAGGTTGTATAGTTTCTCTCCTAAAGATTGTGAAAAGATAGCAAGTATATGGAAGTTTATTTATATTTGCGAACTATTTCCAATGGAAACTATTTATAACCAGAAAACTTATGAAGATTATTATCATCGGGGGCGTTGCGGGTGGAGCCACCACAGCAGCCCGTATCAGGAGAATGGACGAAACAGCAGAAATCATCCTGCTGGAGAAAGGAAAGTATATCTCATACGCCAATTGCGGTTTACCTTACTATATAGGAGGAACCATTGAAGAGCGGGAGAAGCTGTTTGTACAAACCCCGGAAGATTTCTCGGTACGCTTCCGTGTAGATGTGCGTACAGAGAACGAGGTCATATTCATTAACCGGGAAGAGAAGAAGATTACCGTACGGTTGAAGACGGAAGATACCTACATGGAGAGCTACGACAAGCTGGTTATCTCCACAGGCGCCGTACCCGTGCGCCCGCCCCTGCCGGGCATTAATGCCGAAGGTATCTTTACCCTGCGTAATGTAGACGATACCGACCGGGTGAAGCAGTTTGTTACCACACACCCCATACACCGGGCGGTTGTAATTGGTGGCGGGTTCATCGGGTTGGAGATGGCAGAGAACCTGCACGCTTTGGGCGCCAAGGTATCTATCGTGGAAATGGCCAACCAGGTAATGACACCGGTAGACTTCTCCATGGCTTCGCTGGTACACCAACATTTAATGGATAAAGGGGTAAACCTCTACCTGGAACAGGCTGTGGCTTCGTTCGAGAAGCAGGGTCATGCCACCAAAGTCATCTTCCAAAGCGGGCAATCAATTATGGCCGATGTGGTGATTC
Source organism: Bacteroides sp. (assembly GCA_031554285.1). Lineage (GTDB taxonomy): Bacteria > Bacteroidota > Bacteroidia > Bacteroidales > Bacteroidaceae > Bacteroides. The sequence continues at coordinate 1,339 of JAVBVL010000055.1, read as the reverse complement.
TCTCCATCGGTGTACGCCCCGAAACAACACTTGCCAAGGCTGCCGGGCTCACCATCGGCGAAGCGGGTGGTATTGCCGTAAACAGCTACCTGCAAACGTCCGACGAATCGATATACGCCATTGGCGATGCCATCGAGTATCCCCATCCGCTTACCGGCAAACCCTGGCTCAATTATTTAGCCGGGCCTGCCAACCGGCAGGGACGTATTGCCGCCGATAACATACTGGGTGCACAGATTCCGTACGAGGGTTCCATCGGTACAGCCATTGCCAAAGTATTCGATATGACGGTAGCCTCAACAGGACTACCCGGCAAGCGACTGAAACAATTAGAGATTCCGTATATTTCATCGACCACCCACTCTAACTCGCACGCGGGCTACTACCCCGGCGCCGTGCAGATGAGCACCAAGATTACCTTCGACCCCCAAACGGGAAAGCTATACGGCGCCCAGATTGTAGGCTACGACGGTGTAGACAAGCGCATCGACGAGTTGGCTCTGGTGATTAAACACAACGGGACCATTTACGACCTGATGCAGGTGGAGCATGCCTACGCCCCTCCCTACTCGTCTGCCAAAGACCCGGTAGCCATTGCCGGTTATGCTGCCGGGAATATACTGACAGGCAAAGTAAAACCGGTGTACTGGCGGCAACTGCGTGACGCCGACCCGGCGAGGGAATTTCTACTCGACGTACGTACCCCCGATGAATTTGAAACCGGTTCGCTGCCGGGTGCCGTGAACATTCCGTTGGATGAGCTGCGCGACCGCCTGGACGAAGTACTCACCGACCGTACGGTGTACATATTCTGTGCCGTGGGACAGCGAGGTTATCTGGCATCCCGCATCTTAACCCAACACGGGTACAAGCAGGTATTCAACGTATCGGGCGGACTCAAGACTTTCCGTGCCGCTACCGCACCCATCATTATTGACCAGACAGAAGAGAACACCGGTACCGCGCAAGCGGTTCCTGTAACCACTCCTGTGGCTACCGTACCCGCCAGCCCGCAACCTGCCCGTACCGTACGGGTAGATGCCTGCGGGTTGCAATGCCCCGGTCCTATCCTGAAAATGAAGAAGAGCATGGACGAGCTCGTTCCCGGTGAACGGATAGAGGTTATTGCCACCGACCCCGGCTTCGGACGGGATGCGGGCGCCTGGTGCAACTCTACTGGCAACCTGCTGGTATCCAAAGAAACAGCCGGCGGACGTACCACCGTAGTGATTGAAAAGGGCGAACCCAAAAGCTGCAACATCGTAACTTCCTGCGAGGGGAAAGGCAAAACGTTTATCATGTTCAGTGACGACCTGGATAAAGCCCTGGCAACCTTTGT
>JAVBVL010000114.1:0-2531 GCA_031554285.1 Bacteroides sp. | reverse complement strand
TAGAAACGAAATGAAAACCATCAAAGTAGGATTGATTCAGCAATCCAATACGCCGGACATGCGGGTAAACCTGATGAACCTGGCCAAGAATATTGAAGCCTGTGCTGCCAACGGGGCGCAACTCATCGTACTGCAGGAACTGCATAACTCACTGTACTTCTGCCAAACGGAGAACACCGACTTGTTTAACCTGGCCGAACCTATTCCCGGTCCTTCCACGGGTTTCTTCTCGGAACTGGCGGCTGCCAACCGGGTGGTGTTGGTTACTTCGTTGTTTGAACGCCGTGCACCGGGTTTGTATCACAATACTGCCGTGGTATTCGACCGCGACGGAAGCATTGCCGGCAAGTACCGCAAGATGCACATCCCCGATGATCCTGCTTATTACGAGAAGTTCTACTTCACTCCCGGCGACATAGGCTTTGAGCCGATACAGACTTCACTCGGTAAATTGGGTGTGTTGGTGTGTTGGGACCAGTGGTACCCCGAAGCTGCCCGCCTGATGGCGCTGCGTGGTGCCGAAATATTGATATACCCCACCGCCATTGGTTGGGAAAGCTTGGATACCAATGAGGAAAAGGGTCGTCAATTAGGTGCCTGGGTTATTTCACAACGGGCACATGCCGTAGCCAACGGTCTGCCGGTGGTATCGGTAAACCGCGTAGGTCATGAGCCCGACCCTTCCGGACAAACAAACGGTATACAATTCTGGGGAAACAGCTTCGTGGCAGGCCCGCAAGGCGAACTCCTGGCACAAGCCGTTAACGACCAACCGGAGAATATGGTGGTAGAGATTGATATGGAACGCTCGGAGAATGTGCGCCGTTGGTGGCCCTTCCTGCGCGACCGCCGCATTGATGCTTATGATGGGTTAACCAAGCGGTTCCTGGACTAAGGTGTCCATATACTACAAGAAGCCCCGGAGGATGTGTTGATTCCTCCGGGGCTTCTTTTTTATGTGAGCAAGGATTTACTTCTCCTTGATGTCAATAATCAGGTTCAGTTCGTCCAACTGTGCAGCATCAATGGCGGAAGGAGCATCCAGCATTACATCGCGACCCGAGTTGTTCTTCGGGAAAGCAATGCAGTCGCGGATAGAATCGAGCCCGGCAAAGAGCGATACCCAGCGGTCGAGACCATAAGCCAAACCGCCATGGGGAGGCGCACCGTACTTAAAGGCATTCATCAGGAAGCCAAATTGCTCTTGCGCACGTTCGGGGGTAAAGCCCAACAGTGTAAACATCTTGTTTTGCAACTCGCTGTCGTGAATACGGATAGAGCCCCCTCCCACTTCAACACCATTAATAACCATATCATATGCATTGGCACGTACAGCTCCCGTGTCGCTATCCAACAAGTGGATATCTTCGGGTTTGGGTGAGGTAAACGGATGGTGCATAGCCATGAAACGCTTGGTTTCTTCGTCCCACTCAAACAAGGGGAAGTCGATTACCCACAGACAAACAAATGTATTCTTATCGCGCAAACCTAACTGTGAACCCATTTCCAGACGGAGTTCGTTAAGCTGCTTGCGGGTCTTCATGGCATCGTCGCCCGAGAGAATTAAAATCAAGTCGCCCGGTTTAGCACCGAAGGCTTCCTTCATCTGTTGCAATACTTCCTGTGTATAGAACTTATCTACGCTCGATTTTACGCTTCCGTCTGCTTCCACGCGGGCGTATACCAATCCCTTGGCGCCAATTTGCGGACGTTTTACAAACTCAGTGAGTGCATCGAGTTGTTTGCGGGTATACGTAGCAGCTCCTTCGGCACAGATACCGCCCACGTAAGCCGCATCATCAAATACCGGGAAGCCGTGTCCCTTCATAATGTCCATTAACTCTACGAACTTCATGCCGAAACGCAAGTCGGGCTTGTCGCTACCGTAGTATTTCATGGCATCGTGCCACGACATACGTTGGAACGGTTCGGTAATCTCTACGCCGCGGATGGTTTTGAACAGGTGTTTCGCCATTCCTTCGAAGGTGCTCAACACATCTTCCTGCTCTACAAAGCTCATTTCGCAGTCAATCTGTGTAAACTCAGGTTGGCGGTCGGCACGTAAATCCTCGTCACGGAAACACTTTACAATCTGGAAGTAGCGGTCGAAGCCCGATACCATGAGCAATTGTTTCAAGGTTTGTGGAGATTGCGGCAAGGCGTAGAACTGTCCGGCATTCATGCGCGAAGGCACAACGAAGTCGCGTGCACCCTCAGGGGTAGAACCAATAAGCATAGGGGTTTCTACTTCGAGGAATCCCATGCCATCGAGGTACTTACGCACTTCCAAAGCCATTTTGTGGCGCAGTTCCAGGTTAGCACGTACTGAATTACGGCGTAAGTCGAGGTAACGGTACTTCATGCGGATGTCGTCGCCACCGTCGGTATTGTCTTCAATGGTGAACGGAGGAGTAATGGCTGCGTTGAGTACGTTGAGTTGCGATACGATGATTTCAATATCGCCTGTAGGCATGTTGGCATTTTTGCTGAAACGCTCGCTTACCGTACCCTTTATCTGGATAACGAACTCG
>JAVBVL010000104.1:0-11262 GCA_031554285.1 Bacteroides sp. | reverse complement strand
TTCGTCAAATTTAATCCCCAACCATTTGAACGATTCAAGGATATACTCTTCTGCTCCCGGCACAAAACGGGTTGAATCCGTATCCTCGATACGAAGAATCAAATCGCCTCCATGTTGGCGGGCAAACAAATAATTATACAAAGCTGTGCGAACTCCACCTATGTGAAGCGGCCCCGTGGGACTTGGGGCAAAACGGACTCTTACTTTTCTTTCTGCCATATTTTTTGCAATCAGTGGTAGGTAAAACGCAGCAAAATTAAACCTTTTTTTCTACACTATTGTTTTTTTTTGTACTTTTCGCAAAATTTCGAGTTATGATGGAACATTCAAAGAAAAAAAAGAAACTCTCATTCAGAGATTTATCATACAGAGCCCTCCTGTTTTTGGGCACGGTAGCGGTTATTGTATACTTCCTGCCGCGTGACGGGAAGTTCAATTATCAGTTTGACGTAAACAAACCCTGGAAGTACGGGCAGTTAATGGCTACGTTTGATTTCCCTATATATAAGGATGACGATGTAGTAAAGCGGGAACAAGACAGCCTGATGCGTACCTTCCAACCTTACTACAAATTACAGGCTGACGTAGAGAAGAGTGCGGCTTCCAGGTTAAAGGAAGATTATCATAAGACCCTGAAAGGTATTCTTCCTTCGGCAGATTACGTGCGGCATATTGAAAAAACGTTGAAAGAGGTATATACTTCGGGCATCATCGGTTCCGAGGATATTGAGAAATTACAAAAAGACAGTACGCGTTTCATCAAAGTTATTGAAAACAAAGATGCCAATTCGCGGGAAGCCGATGGCATTTTAACCGTCAAGGAGGCTTATGAATATCTTATCTCGGCCGATACGGTACATTATCGTCGGAACATCCTGCGGCAGTGCGACCTGAATAATTACCTGACTCCCAACCTGCTATTCGACAGCTTACGCACCGAAACGGCCTACAAAGAAATGCTTGGCAATTATTCATGGGCAAACGGCGTAGTACAAAGCGGACAGAAAATCATCGACCGCGGAGAGATTGTGAGTCCGGAAACTTACCGCATCCTGGAATCGTTGCGAAAAGAATCTTTGCAACGCAGCGAGTCACTCAGCCAGAAACGGATTATCCTGGCGGGACAGGTATTGTTTGTAGGCATCTGGATTCTGTTCTTTATGCTGTACCTCCACTTGTTCCGTAAAGATTACTATGCACGGCGCGGCGAACTTTCGCTAATCTTTATCCTGATTGTGTTCTACTGTGTGGTAACCGCTTTGATGGTAGCCAACAACTTCTATAATGTGTACATCATTCCTTATGCGATGTTACCTATCCTTATCCGAGTGTTCCTCGACTCCCGGACGGCTTTCTTTACACACATAATTACCATCCTGATATGTTCCATTACCTTGCGTTTCCCGCACGAGTTTATTCTTACCCAGGCGGCAGCAGGTATGGTGGCCATATTCAGTTTGCGTGAACTCTCGCAACGATCGCAACTGTTCCGCACGGCTTTTGCAGTATTCCTTACGTATGCCGTCCTGTACTTTGCATTTGAGCTGATTACAGAGAACGATTTATCAAAGCTCAACATGCGCATGTACACTTATTTTGTTATTAACGGTGTGCTGTTGCTGTTTGCTTACCCGCTGCTGTTCTTGTTGGAGAAGACATTTGGTTTTACCTCCAACGTAACACTGGTGGAGCTTTCGAACATCAACAACGATTTGTTGCGCCAGTTATCGGAAACCGTTCCGGGAACTTTCCAGCACTCCATGCAGGTAGCTAACCTGGCGGCCGAAGCTGCCATACGAATAGGCGCCAAGAGTCAGCTGGTTCGTACGGGAGCATTGTATCATGATATCGGTAAAATGGAGAATCCGGCATTTTTCACCGAGAACCAGTCGGCTAACCTCAACCCACATAAAAGCCTGAGTTACGAGCAAAGTGCACAGATTGTGATTAGCCACGTGCCCGACGGGCTGAAGTTGGCCGAGAAGTACAACCTGCCCAAAGTCATTAAGGAATTTATCAGCACCCACCACGGACGGGGAAAGACTAAGTTCTTCTATATTTCCTGGAAAAACGAACACCCGGGTGAGGAACCTAACAACGAGTTGTTTACGTATCCTGGTCCCAACCCTTCGTCCAAAGAGATGGCTATCCTGATGATGGCGGATGCTGTAGAAGCGGCCTCACGCAGCCTGCCTGAATATACAGAAGAGAGTATTAGCAACCTGACGGACAAGATTATTGATTCGCAGGTAGACGAGGGTTATTTCAAGGAATGCCCCATTACTTTCAAAGATATTGCTGTGGTGAAATCAGTTTTCAAGGAAAAGCTGAAAACGATTTACCACACCCGTATCAGCTACCCCGAGTTAAAAAAGTAAGTAATCCCCGGCAGGCGTCTTCCAGGATATCGATAACATATTCGAACCCTTCGGCACCACCGTAATAAGGATCGGGTACATGGTCGGCAGGAATGTGGGTACAGAACTCCGTCATGCGACGTATCTTTTTCTGTTCGTCCGGACCGGGAGCACGGTCGTTCAGGTCGGCAATGTTGCGGTCGTCCATACCCAGGATGATATCGAAATGGTAGAAGTCTTCAGTACGTACCGGACGCGAACGGTGCACCAGGTGGTAGCCGCGACGGGCGGCATGTGCACGCATCCGGCTATCGGGCAACTCCCCCTGATGATACGACAGGATACCTGCCGAATCAATCTCAAACGCATGTTCCAATCCGGCTTCTTCTATCAATTTAAGCATCACTCCTTCGGCGGTTGACGAGCGGCAGATGTTGCCGAGGCAAACAAACAATATCTTCTTTTTCATCTTACATAGGATCTACATCGTAATATACAATCAATGATTTATAACGTGCATCGGTCAACATCTCGTGTTGCACCTGTTGTAACAACTCCCGTGCCTGAGCCAGGGGAGCGTTGTATTCTATCTTCAGCACAATTTTGCGGATATAGAGTGTTTGTACCCGGGCTACCGGTGGTTTATCGGGACCCAGTACCCGGTTACCGAATACCGTGCACAGCTTTCCGCTCATAACCTGCGCCATCTGCTCGAGCAACGACTCATCGCGGTGTTTCAGGTAGACATACACCAGGCGGTAGTAAGGCGGATAGTGAAACATCTGCCGTTCGGCTAATTGTGCGGCTACCATTTGGGCATATTCATTGGTCATTACCTGATGAATGATGGGATGATCCATACTCTTGGTTTGTAGCACCACACGTCCGCGTTTGTTCTTCCTGCCGGCACGCCCTGCTACCTGAGCCATTAATTGGAACGCCCGTTCGTAAGCGCGGAAGTCGGGATAGTTCAGCATGGTATCGGCATTGAGTATGCCCACTACACTCACATGGTCAAAGTCCAACCCTTTAGACACCATTTGCGTACCGATAAGAATATCGGTTTTGCCTTGTTCAAAGTCGGCAATAATCTTTTCGTAAGCGGTACGGGTGCGGGTGGTATCCAGGTCCATACGTGCTACCGAGGCTTCGGGGAACAAAGTCTTAATATCATCTTCTACCTTCTCGGTTCCGAAACCACGATTCACCAACTCTACCCCTTCACAAGCCGGACAGGCTTTGGGTACTTGATAAACAGCACCACAGTAGTGGCAGGTTAGTTGGTTGATGCCTTTATGATAAGTAAGACTCACATCACAATCCTTGCATTTAGGTACCCATCCGCAGGTACGGCACTCTACCATCGGAGCAAAACCACGCCGGTTCTGGAACAGGATTACCTGCTCCTTCTGCTCCAACGACTCCCGGATGTATTGAAGTAACAGCGGAGAGAATTGACCGCTCATCCGTTTTTTGCGGTGCAGTTCTTTAATGTCGACGGGAATAATCTCGGGCAGTTGTATCTCTTTATACCGCTCTTTCAGTTCTACCCAACCGTATTTACCGGCTTGGGCGTTGTGCCACGATTCAATAGATGGGGTAGCTGTACCTAACAGTGTTTTGGCTCCATAATAAGAGGCAAGCAGGATAACTGCGTTCCGGGCATGATACCGCGGAGCAGGGTCTTGTTGTTTGTAGGTATTCTCATGTTCCTCGTCCACAATCACCAACCCGAGGTTACGAAAAGGCAGAAAAACAGACGAACGCACCCCGAGAATAATATCGTAACCGGATTCCGACAGTTGCTTCTGCCAAATCTCCACCCGTTCGGCATCCGGAAACTTGGAATGGTAAATACCCAGCCTACTGCCGAATACCCGTTTCAGGCGTTCGGTAATCTGGGTGGTAAGCGCAATCTCGGGCAAGAGATATAATACCTGCTTGCCTTGCTGCAACATATCTTGAATAAGATGAATGTACAATTCGGTCTTCCCGCTGGAAGTTACTCCGTGAAGCAAGCAGACATTCTTCGTTTTGAAGGAGGACTGAATAGATTGATACGCCCGTTGTTGGTGTTCGTTGAGCGGATGGGGAGGTTGGGTAGTTACTAACTTCGTTTGCAGGCGCCCCACCTCATAATGGTACACCTCAAAAACACCCTTCTCCGTTAAGCCGTTAAATACCGCCGGGGTAGCACCTGACCATAACAACAACTCTTTTTTGCTGACTTCCCGCACAGCAGTATCTCCCAAGATACCCGACAGTTCGATGTACTTCATCAGCAAAGCAAGCTGCTTCGGGGCTCGCGCCAACTCATCGAAGAGTAGCTGCAACCGCTGCTCGGCACGGTTCTCTTCGGTTAATCGTACCCGCACTTCGGTTTTTGGCTTGTATGCTTGCTTTAACTCTTCCTTAATAAAAAGAGCTTCTTTATCCAGTAACGATTTAATTACCGGAAGAATATTCTTAATGCCACTCTCCTTTTCGAGACGGGTAATACTTTGTTCGGGATTTTGCGAGAGCAGGTCGAGTATGCGCTGTTCCCGTTCGGGTAAGGGAGTATCGGCTTTAAAGTTAGGGTTGTACTCCACCACCGTTTCGCTTTCCAACTTGAGCCCCGAGGGAAGAGCTGCTTTATACACATCCCCCAACGAGCACAGGTAGTAATCGGCCATCCACTCCCAAAAGTCGAATTGTACGGGTAACACCACCGGTGCAGAGTCCAGTACAGTGGTTATCTCTTTCACCTCATACCCTTCGGGAGCTTTGTTATGTACCCGTTGTACGATGGCGGTGTAAAACTTCTTCTTCCCAAAAGATACCACCACACGACACCCGGGTCTTACCTCGCCTGCCTCATCGGGCAACGAGTAAGTAAAGCTCTTGAACAGAGGCAGTGGCAATATAACGTCTACATAGCGTTTCATTCGTTCGCAAAGATACAAAAAACGTCCGGCTATTCAACGATGAATAAGCCGGACGATTCTTTTTATACTGTTCTATTTTCAGAAGATATACGCTACAGACACTTGCCAAGTTTTGGTTTTGTAACCAGTATCGGCTGTAGAAGGTGTATAAGCATCCGTATACTTCAAATTACCTGAATCACCCAATGGTATGTTATAATTCACTCCAACCTGAAGATGTTTAATTAGTTTTACACCGGCACCAATATTGAAACCCACCTGTGCATTCTTCTTATTAAAAACTCCATCATCACTGGAGAAATCGAAAAAGAAATCAGGACCGGCAGCCACATAAATACCCGCCATACTACCTAAGCCAATGGTATATTTCAAGTTGATAGGAATATCGAGTCCTTGCGACTTTTCTGTAGTTGTACCCACTTTGAAATCTCTTTGTGAGTAAAGTAGCGCACCGTCAAAGCCCAACCCGATAACAGGAATTGTAAATTCAGCCATCGGGCCGATGAAGAATCCAGTACGGTTATCCGACGAATACAAATTTGAATCAAAAGATACTTTCGACACATTTAAACCGCCCTTTACACCCCACTTAAGTTGTGCCTGGGCAGGAATAGCCATACACAAGCATACAGCCACTAATAAAGAAGTAATAATTTTTTTCATACTTTTATTGAATTAAATTCTGCGCAAATATAGACAAATTATATAAAAAACGCTAAGAGTTGCCTATTTGTTCGGTAGATAAAATACAAATGGGCAACCCTGAGGGCTACCCATTTTATGAATTTCTAAATTTCCAAGAAAGTTCTGTGTTTAATACTCTTCTTCATTAAAGAAGAAATCCTCTTTGCTAGGATAGTCAGGCCATATATCTTCTATGCTTTCATAGATATCTCCTTCATCTTCCATTTCCTGCAAATTTTCTATGACTTCCAGAGGAGCTCCCGAACGGATTGCATAATCAATTAATTCGTCTTTGGTTGCCGGCCAGGGAGCATCTTCCAATTTAGATGCTAATTCTAATGTCCAATACATAAGCTTCGAGCATTTAATGTGAATAATAGGCTTCTTTCAAATTTTCGGCAAATGTATAATAAATTATTTCACTTGCAACTATTATCCCAGAATATTTCTCCTTTTTCCGCCTGATGATTGATTTTACGTGACAAAACGAACAAATAATCGGAAAGACGGTTTACATACGCCAATAATTCAGGGGATACTTGTACCTGTTCGGCAAGCGTCAGGATGCGTCGTTCGGCACGGCGGCATACCGTACGGCACACATGGCATACAGCAGATCCACGACTGCCTCCGGGCAGGATAAATCCTTTCAAAGGAGGCAAAAGTTCATCGGCCGCATCAATCTCATGTTCCATATTTGTCACATCGCTTGGGGAGATAACACTGGCACAGTTCAGGTCAACCTTCTCACGGTCGGTTGCCAGATGCGAGCCCACAGCAAATAACTTATGTTGGATTTTTTGAACAAACGCCACATCATGCGCATCGGTAAGGTAAGTAATAAGTACCCCCAACTGCGAGTTCAGCTCGTCAACAGTACCGTAGGCTTCCAGCCGGATATGGCTTTTGGGTACACGGGTTCCACCAATAAGACCGGTGGTTCCTTTATCGCCGGTTTTGGTATATACAAGGCTTTTCTTCATATCTTTACTTTGTTAATGTAACACACAAATATACTCAGAAGTTGACTACATAGTGCTGTTTTATCTTTGTTTTATCAAAAAACAGAATACCTACATCGTACAGGTCGAAAGTAATGCCTACCCGTTCGTCGGCTTGCAGCTTCTTCCAAAGGGCTTTCATGGCTTTTGTGTACCCAATACCTTCAACCACAAACAGACTTTGCGAAGTGGAACGGCGCACACACACCTCGAAAGCTTCGGCTACCAATGCCGGATTCTTGGGAGCATGCAGGTACAGGAAATCTACCGGAGCACCGGCTTCCAGGAAGAGTTCGGGTAAATCGGTGGCAAAAGTATAGTCGGCACCAGGTTTGGCTGCTTGCAAATAGAGCGAAGAGGAGGCACGCACCCCCACATCGACCAGCGTGCCGGGTTGCCGACGGTTGACCAACCGGAATAAGAGTTCTTTGACACGGCGTGGTTCCCTGTTCCATCCTTTTTCACAAAAAGGTGCCTGCTTCTTTTGCTCGGCAGCCAACTCTTTATAGGCGTAATAAGCGCCCTTTTCATAAATAACACAGGTGATAAATTCAAAAGCGAAAGGAGAATGTACACCGTATCCGCACCGGTAGCGGAAACGACGGAGCCAGATGAAAGGACGTTTCAATGCAAGTACTGTATTCATGCTTCTCGGATATTTTGGGTAGTTCCGGATGCAAAGATATACTTTTTTTACATTTGACTATCCTTTTCCGGGAAAGGTGCCCGATCGCTTACAACTAACCGGTTGATGAAGAAACGAAAGAAAGCCGGCTTTGCCTTTACCGGTCGGACACCCCAAGGAAAGAACTAAGAGAACAAATCAAAGCAAGGTTTTAGGTTATTATTTTTTGCCGGAGAATACCCCGAAGCGGTAACCTGCCGAGATAAGCCCGGTGGTACGGTCGCCCAGGAAGTTAACCTCCGTACGGAATTGCCAATGACGGTTTAACTGGTATTGCGCACCCAGAATCATGGCCCAGTTCTTGGCGGGACGCTTTTTAAGGGTGTAATGAATTACATCGCCCGAGTGTTTATCTTCGGCACGGGTTACCAGGTCGTCAACCAAAGTTTGTTTGGGGGGAGTAAGCGCCTGGTACCAGGAAGAAGTTTGATACTTGCTCCCGAAATCGGGTACCACATCGGCCAGGTTGATAGAACCTTCTGTTTCGCTGGACAGGAAGATGCGGGTAGCACCCGTCCACACGGAGAAGCTCCGTTCGGGGTTACTTTGCAGATGAAATACGTAACCAGTACGCAGCCCCAGATTAACCAGGCTGTTGGTAGTTTCCATACCATCGAGGTTAGTCCATATTTTGCTGGCATCTAACGAGAAGAAGATAGAACGTACGCCCCCCGTAAGCATGGCTCCCACTCCGTATTCATAGCCGCTAAAATCGGCCTCCGTTTGGAAGTCGACCGGCTGTCCGGCAATACTGCCGATACCCACCTTGGTTTGTGCCGATACCTTTCCAAAGATACCATATACATCCAGGAAGGGAAGCACCCACACATCGGCGCGCATGTTGATATTCTGTATATCGGCCGATACTTTATTGAAGCCCACCACATCGTCTAACGATACCATCGGGTTGTCATTAATGCCGATAGCCAAGTCGGAAATAGTTACATCCTGACTCCCCGCATAACCGTTTACCATGATACCAATGGGATAAGGAAGCAGGAATCCTTTGGCTCCCAATCGTTGTCCCCAGAATGGAAGAATATATGGATTTTTCAGTTCCTTAGCTTTATCGTACAAGCCGCCTTGCTTAGGAAGAATCTTTACCCCGGCACCACTCTGGGCATATACTACCGAAGAAAAAAGTGTCCCTGACACAATTAATAAAAACAATAATTTTCGCATAAAAAGGTTCATTTAGGTTCTTTGAAGTTACGAATAACAACAATACCCCGTAAATAAAGTTCGCACAACGTTTGTTATATTACTTTGTTTGTATACATTTGTCGCAGAAACTCACAAATGCATGCAACTCAGCAAGTACACAAAGCTATTGTTCCGCTTCTTCTTAATTAAAAGATGCTTCGGACTTTTTATTGGTTTATTAGCCATACTGCCGTCCGTATCTGCCCAGGTTACATCTTATGCCCCCCAACCTTCGTTCCTGGAACAATACTTTTACTACATCCTCGCTGCAGCCGCCTGCATTATTCTTGGGGGAATTGTCCTCCTGCTGAGCCGCCGTATTCGCGTTATCAACACCGAACAGCAACAAAAGGAAACCGAGTTATTGGCCATCCATAAAGCGCTTATCAAAAATGTGCCGCTTATCTACTTCCAAAAGAAACTTATACGTGACAGCCGGGGCGAGATTACCGACTTTATCATCCGTGACGTAAATCCGGCTTTCGAGTCATTCTTCCGGATTAACCGGGAAGATATTGTGCATAAGAAGTTCGATGAGGTACTTGCCCAACACCCGGTATTGTCGTTCATCGACAAAAAGAATGTCAGCATCAATATATCCATCACCCTTAATGATGCAGAAGGTAACATCCGGTATTTCGACAAGCTGGTATTTCAAGGCATCGACGAGAATCAAATCGATGTATTCTGTATTGATAAAACCGATACCCAAAAGCTTCTGCAACATACCGAGGAAGACCTGCATTCCTTAGAGTCGATATTAGACAACCTCCCCATTGCCGCCAAAGTAAAAGACGCATCCAATGACATGCGCTATGTCTTTTGGAATCAGAAATCGGAAGAGATATTCGATTTCCCGAGAGACCAAGCCATCGGGCTTACCGACTTTGATATTATGCCCGACTTTGCCGCCCCAATCAGGCAAGAAGACCTCGAACTGATAAAAACAGGTATTCCGCAAACCGGCATACGCAACTTCTTTAACCAAAAGAACGAAGAACGCTTTACCTTCCAGAACAATCACGCCGTGACCTTGCCCGACGGCCGCAAGTGGATTATATTTACCGCCTGGGACATTACCGAACTGAAACTGATGGAACGCGAACTGCTACGTGCCAAAGAACAGGCCGAAGAGTCGAACCGGTTGAAGAGCGCTTTCCTTGCCAACATGAGTCACGAAATACGTACACCGTTGAACTCCATCGTAGGTTTCTCCAGTATGTTAACGCAGGACCTTAGCGACGAAGAAAAGGTTGAATACATTGAACTCATTGAACGCAACAACCACCTGCTGTTGCAACTTATTGGCGACATTCTTGATTTGGCAAAGATTGAAGCAGGCACGCTCGAGTTTACCTACTCCAATGTAGACATCAACCGCATGATTGCCGAGGTAGAACAATCGTACCAGCTAAAAGCAGGTAGCCGGGTGCCCATTCTCGCGGAACCTGCCTTGCCCGAACTGGTGCTGTACACCGAGCGGAACCGCGTTATCCAGGTAATCACCAACTTTGTAAACAACGCCATCAAGTTTACCCCCGAAGGCAGCATCCGCATAGGCTACACGCCGCCCAAGAACGGATATGTGCGTTTCTATGTAACCGATACCGGGCACGGCATTCCCAAGGATAAGCAGCAGGAGATTTTCAGCCGCTTCACTAAACTAAACACCTTCCAACAAGGTACCGGCCTGGGATTGTCTATCTGCAAGAGCATTACCGATACGTTGGGTGGCGAAATTGGTGTCGAATCAGAGTTGGGAAAAGGCTCTACCTTCTGGTTCACCATTCCTTTTGTACCGGGACGAACTGCCCTGTAGTCGCATTGTCCTCCACACAATCCTCCATGTACTAAAAATGTGATTTGATTCGCCATTGGTAGTAGTAAGCGCTAACAAATTAGTTTCAGCACATGAAACCAACGGTTTATCAGCTAATCCGCTGGTTTCAAGGGCAAAACTGCCGGTTTCAAGAGCAAAACCGATAGTTTCTTCAAGTGAAACTTTTAGTTTCCGGGCATGGAACAAATGGTTTCCGGGCATGAAACTGTTTGTTTCCGCTAATGAAACTAAATATATAAAGCAGACATTGACTATACATTTTGTCGAAAGTGAATGAAAAGACAAAGCCTAATCTAACAAAAAAAACCAGCATTCCTGCTGGTTTTTTCTGCTCTCCCTCTTGGACTTGAACCAAGGACCCTCTGATTAACAGTCAGATGCTCTAACCGACTGAGCTAAGGAAGAATGTGTGCATTCAAGATCTTTTGCTCTCCCTCTTGGACTTGAACCAAGGACCCTCTGATTAACAGTCAGATGCTCTAACCGACTGAGCTAAGGAAGAATGTTTTCTCAAATGCGTTGCAAAAGTAATAGGTTATTTTGAAATATGCAATATCTTTGCAAA
>JAVBVL010000009.1:0-12695 GCA_031554285.1 Bacteroides sp. | reverse complement strand
AAAAAACGGAATCAATCCCCTGCAGGGAAAGATTCCGTTTTACCTTATACCTTAGTTAGCTGTGCTTAGCGGGCAGCAAACAATACTTCGCCGTGCATAGCCTTTTGTTGGGCAGCCAATACACCGTCGGCATCGAGTGTTACCATCATGCTTTCACCGTTAGGCAATGTCATCATGGCTGTACCATCGTTGTTCATCTTAAGCAACTCAGTGCTTTGTCCGTCGGCAACTACGTTCCAGGTGTTCAATTCCTGGTTGTAGATAAGATCCATTGAAGCGGTTTCGCCTTCTTTGGTGATAGAGTAACCGTTTTCAAGTGTCTTCACCAGGTAATCACCGTTCTCGCCTTTTACCTTCTTCACGTCGCCTGCGTTAGCCATCGGGTTAGAACCGCTCCAGAACTCGATAGAGTTAATTACCAAAGCATCGGCCAGGTAAGCTACTCCATATACCGGAATAATATTCAAAGCCAGGAACACGAGTTCGTTAGTAAATTTATTACCAATTTGATTGTTCCAGCTTGACAAACGGTTAAACAAACCAAATGATCCTACACAAGAACTGAACAAGATAGTGCCGCTTAATAAGATAGCACCCATCAGACTTAATCTGCTTCTTTTCATACTTAAAAATCTAAATATTATTGTTAACTGTTATCACCCATTTCTATTTTTACAAGTTTTGGATGATGTGTGCAAATATAGGCTTTTTTTGAAAAAGAAGCAGAATGCCGGTTATTTTTTCTCTACGAGGGCTTTACGCTTAGTAAGTTCTTTATCCAATACATGGTCAACCGAAAACTGTCCCGGGCCGGTGATATATAGTAATATAAACACCACCAGGTACACAAAAGCGAGCTCTTTTACCGCAAACGGATCGGCGCCGTGAATCACAAAGAAAGCTACTCCCATGGTAAATATCATTGGTATCATGGATAAGCGGTACAGGAATCCAACGATGAATGCCATGCTGCATGCCAACTCGCCAAAGATGGCAAGCATGAGCGACAGACTGCTACCCACACCTAACGGGTCGGGGAATACGGCAGACATTTCCTGAAAGTTACTCCACTTGGCAATGCCGTGATTCATCAGCAGCAAGCCGAAAAGCAGGCGCAAGGCCAGCAGGAGGAAAGAAGCACCGGTGCTCTTCAAAGTACCGGGAAATAAGAATTTGTAAAGCATAATGGGGTATTATTAAATGAATAAATTTATTGATCTTGTTCCGGCAACGGCTCGACGCCTTTCACCGGCTTAATGATTAAGCGTAATGAGGGGTCGTAGGTGAAGTAACTCCACATCCAGTCAAAAAAGATAAAGAGTTTGTTTTTTACGCCTACAATACTCATTAAGTGTACAAAGAGCCATACAGCCCAGGCAAGGAATCCGCCAAAACGAATCTTCTTCAATTCCACCACCGCATTGTTACGACCGATGGTAGCCATGGAACCTTTGTTTTTATAGACAAACGGACGCGGAATCTTGTGCGACTCGATACGTACCAGGTTATCGGCCAACTGTACCGCCTGCTGAATGGCAGGCTGTACCACTTGCGGATGTCCTTTGGGATACTGTTCCGATATCATCAGGGCGGTATCGCCCAGGGCATATATCTGCTTGCAGCCTTTTACTTCGTTGTAGGGGTCGACAAGTAACCGCTTGCCGGGACCGTAAGCCTCTTCGGGCAATCCGGGCAATCCGTTGGGTTTAACGCCTGCCACCCAGAATACATTGCTGGAAGGCAGTTGCGTACCGTCGCCCAATGTCAGTACCTCGTTCTTGTAACCGGATACGGGACTGTTTACCTTGATTTCGACACCCCGCTTTTCGAGGTACTCCCAAATCTCGGCCGACGACTTCTCGGAGAATGCCGGAAGCAGGCGCGGACCGGCATCAATGAGCACAATGCGCATACGTTCTATGTTCAAATCGGGATAATCCTGCGGAAGAATCAGCTTACGCATATCGGCCAACGCACCCGCCAACTCGATGCCTGTGGCACCGGCTCCTACAATGAGGAAAGTAAGCAGACGGTCGCGTTCTTCGGGGTTATCCGTATTCTGCGCTTTCTCAAGACTCTCGAGCATCTTGTTGCGGTTGTACAACGCCTCGGCGGTAGTCTTCAACGACATGGTATGGTTAGCCAGGTAGTCATTGCCAAAGTAATTGGTACTGCATCCGGTGGCAATAACCAGATGGTCGTACGCCAGGGTACCGATGGAGGTTTCCAGCCGTTGTTCTTCCGGTACCACGCGCTTTACCTCGCACACACGGAAGTGGAAAAACTTACGCTGCTTAAATATCTGTCGGAAAGGAAAAGAGATAGCGCTGGGCTCAATACCCGCCGTGGCTACCTGATACAAAAGAGGTTGAAACAGGTGGTAATTGTTACGATCCAGTAAAACAATCTGAAATTTGTCACTCTTCAAGGTGCGGGCCAACTTCAGCCCGGCAAATCCACCCCCAACGATAACGACTCTCTTTTTAGTTCCCTTGTTGGGTATATCTATTTGGTGTATCATACAGCTTGTGTTATTAATTCTTTATACATTAATAACACAATTCAATGGCGAATGTTTAACAAACGAAACTAATCGGCCAGCTCCTTGAGTTTCTTAAAATGATTGATAGCACCCAGGTAGTTACGGTCTGAATAAGTGTCAAACTTATTCCATATATCGCCCAGTATCACAGCACCTCCGAAGCCAAAATCTTTTATCTCCAGGATGTTGTCCATGTTGATGCCTCCCAATGCCATTACCTGTTGGTCGATGATGCGTTCGCGTTGTGCTTCACGAAGTTGCTCGGGCGTGTAAGTAGAGTAGTAGTTTACTTTGGAAATACTGTCGTATATGGGACTCATAAACACATAGTCGTAGAAATGCTTCTTATTCCTGACCTCCTCAGTAGAGTGGCAGGAGCAACTGATGTGTCCGCCATAATCATGCGGTGCTTTGGGGTTACGTGCATTGAGATGAATGCCCTTGAGGTGAAACTCTTCTTTGAGATAAAAGTGCTCGTGCGTTACAATGCGACTGTGGTACTTGTCGGGAATCAGCGTTAGCAACCTTTCGGAATACATGGCAGATGTTTCCGGTTTACGCAGATGCAATATATCCAACCCCTCTTCAAACAGAGCGGTAATTATTTTATCTTCTTCCACGAAAAATGTCGGTGTAGTAATGACAATAAGTTTCATGCGTGCACATTCATCTGTTAATATGAACAAATGTACAAATTAACTCTCACCAACAACCAATTTTATAGTGAAATTATGTTAGTTTGCTCCGTAAGCAGTATATCGTCCGGTAATGGGATGCGAAAAGACGAAACGGGCACCCATCTTGTATTGCTTGTCTACCCATATATCGCCACCTAAACAATGGGTAAGGAGTTTGCAGAGCGCTAACCCAAGTCCGGTTCCCTGAACAAAGTCGTTCAGCTTCTCAAACCGGTTGAAGATAACCTCCTGCTTGTCTTCCGGAATACCGAATCCGGTATCGGTAACCGATATAAGCAGGCATTTATCTTGTTCATCGATTTCAAAAGCTACGATTATCCTGCCACCTGCAGGAGTAAACTTCAAGGCATTACTCAACAGGTTGGCCAGTATTTGCTGCACGCGATAGGGGTCTGTATACAGCATGTACTCGGCAACGGGACTTTGCAGGCTTATCTCCAAATCTACTTTCTTGTCACGTTCAGCCAATGCAATGACATTTCTGCAATGAGCCACTATGTCGCACCAGTCGTAAGAAAACTGGACTTTACCCGATTCCAGTTTCGAAATGTCTAACACGTCATTGATAAGTTGCAATAACAAACTGGTGTTCGACTTGATGATATGGGAATATTCCTGTTGCTCCGGAGTGCATTGAATAGAGCCTATCAGCAGTTCCGAAAAGCCCACGATGGCATTGAGCGGAGTACGTATTTCATGACTCATGTTAGACACAAAAGCACTCTGCAACCTGTTGGCAGCTTCGGCCCGTTCCTTTTCTCTGCGCAGTTCTCTTTCCGATTGTTCTAACTGGTTTTTATCCGATTTCAGTTGCTTGGCAGTGTTCAATAAAATATTCTTCAGCGTACGCGCTTTGTAGTAATAGAACAAAGAGACTACCATTCCAACTAACAAAGCTATGAATACAGCTATTATAATGCGTATCTCAAACTTATACTCATTCCAAAAAACAGGGGTGTAGTTAACCAGTTTTGAATCGGGAGGAAGCTGCTTCCCGACAAAGCCGTACTCTTGCAATTTCAGTGCATCAAACTTATACTCACAAGGCGACGACTGCAAATAAGATAACGGTTCTACTTCCTCGTCCAGCAATTGATAGGCTTTCTCTGCCATCTTTACACCTACTTCTTCATAAACGGGAACATAGCCCCCAATGGCCCAGTAACCTATACCCGTAGAGGTAAGACTAAAGACCGGCAAGCCCGGACGAGCATGGCTAAAAGCATACACGGAGTTATTTATGTACATCGTTTGCAAACTGTCGATACGCCAAATGCCTAACAACAGTACCGTATTTACGGGAAGTTTACGCAGTTGTTCGCAAGCCGACTCCAGGGTTTCTTTCCGGCCATCGATATAGGTTACGTCAATATCAGGGTGTCGCATCATACGGTTGCTTACATGGGCGTATTGCGTGAGTCCGTTATAAGTATTATCCGAGAGGAAAGCCAGATGCTTCATGTCGGGATAGAAGCTCTTGATGAGTTCAATGTCTTTATCGATATCGTATTCATATGCATAGCAATTTATCACATTGAACCGCTTCATCTTTTCAATAAGGTCGATGCTTAACGGATTATAATGGGCGATATTGACAGTACATTCGGGCAATTCAATGCCATGACGAGATGCCATAGCGCACATGGTGGGAATAGTGGTATACGGTTCTTTTTCCAGATTCAGGAATCCACTCCAGGCCTCGCCGCCTAACAGGATTAATAATTTGAGGTGGGGATGCTTATCAATAATCTTAACAATTTGGTCGGGCCATTCAGATGCATCATTCAGACTGTTTGCATTCATATTCTCGACCACAATGGACGTGCTGCCGCCAAGATCTTGGTAAGTAGTAAGGAAACTGTTTATGTTATCATAAGTATATTTGGAATCCGGATTGTAAGAAGAAATAATCAATATCTCACTTACTGCTTCATCCTTATTGTGCGACCAACACGGAGTTTCCTGAAAAGTAAAAACAAGAAACAAGAAGAATGTGTAAAATATATTCTGTATATTTGATGTATAAGTCATGGTAATAGTTGAATAAAGTATACACAAAATTAACATTTTGGTTTTAATAATCAACTATCTACCGAAAAAACTTTAAAAAAAGCCGCCACTATTACAGTGACGGCTCAAGTATTCCTACGTTCTGCTAATTAATATCTTTTGTCAACAACCTCCCAATCGATAATACTCCATAGGGCATTTATATGATCGGCACGGCGGTTCTGATAGTCGAGATAATAGGAATGTTCCCATACATCGAACCCAAGAATTGGTTTCAATCCGGCACGAACAGGGTTACTTCCGTTAGCCTCTTTCGTGATGTGCAATTTACCGGCCTTATCGACAGCTAACCAGGCCCATCCTGAACCAAACAGACCTACCGATGCAGCATTAAACTCTTTCTTGAAGTTCTCAAAACTGCCGAAGTCGCGCACGATGGCTTCTCCCAATTTACCCGAAGGTTCACTCTTTGATGGTTTCGGAGAGAACTGCAGGAAGTACAAGGTATGGTTCAATACTTGGCCGGCATTGTTAAACACAGCACCGTCAGGGGCCGAAGCTACAATAGCTTCCAGTGATTTGCCTTCGAACTCGGTTCCGGGCACAAGGCTATTGAGGTTGTTTACGTAAGTTTGCAAATGTTTGCCGTAATGGAAATCAATGGTTTGCTGACTGATTACAGGTTCCAACGCATTATTTGCGTAAGGAAGTTTGGGCATTTCATACGTCATGGTCATAAATATTAAAGACATTAGTAATGTATTCATATAAAGTATTTTTTTTTCTTGGGTTGTTTAACTCTATAACAGGATTAAGAAGCCAAATGTTCGCAGGTTCGGTACTTTCTTCTATCTTTGCAGGGAATTGACACCCTGAACAATGGCAGATTATTTGAACGAATTGAACGACGGACAACGTGCCGCAGTACTCTATAACGACGGTCCCTCACTGGTTATTGCCGGAGCGGGCTCAGGTAAAACACGCGTGCTTACCTATAAAATTGCTTACTTATTAGAGAATGGCTATCAGCCATGGAATATCCTGGCTTTGACGTTTACCAACAAAGCCGCCCGTGAAATGAAAGAACGTATTGCCCGCCAGGTAGGACAGGAGCGTGCCCGCTACCTGTGGATGGGTACGTTTCACTCGGTTTTTTCGCGTATCCTCCGGGCAGAGTCGGCACATATCGGGTTTACTTCGCAATTCACCATATATGATGCTTCGGACAGCAAGAGCCTGATACGTTCTATTATAAAGGAGATGAACCTGGACGAAAAGGTGTACAAGCCGGGAAGTGTGTTATCACGTATCTCCAACGCCAAGAACCATCTGGTATCACCAGAAGGATATGCCTCCAACAAAGAAGCGTACGAAGCCGATTTGGATGCCAAGATGCCTGCCTTACGTAAAATTTACTGCCGGTATCAGGAACGTTGCCGCCAGGCGGGAGCCATGGACTTTGACGACTTGCTGGTGTATACTTTTGTGTTATTTCGCGACCATCCCGAGGTGTTGGAACGCTACCGCGAACAATTCCGCTATATATTGGTAGATGAGTACCAGGACACCAACTATGCCCAACACAGCATTGTATTGCAACTCTCACAGGAACACAAACATGTATGTGTGGTGGGTGATGATGCGCAAAGCATCTACTCGTTCCGGGGAGCCGACATTGATAACATCTTGTACTTCACCAAGATTTATCCCGGCACACAGGTTTTCAAACTGGAACAGAACTACCGTTCGACCAAAAACATTGTACACGCTGCCAACAGCCTGATAGCCAAGAACGAACGGCAGATACAGAAAGATGTATTCTCCGAAAAGGAACAGGGCGAGGCAGTTGTAGTGTTCCAGGCATACAGCGACCTGGAAGAAGGGGTTATCATTGCCAATAAAATTGCCGAACTGCGCCGTCAGAAACAATATGGATACGGTGACTTTGCCGTACTGTACCGTACCAATGCGCAAAGCCGTATTTTTGAAGAAGCATTCCGCAAGCGGGGCATTCCTTACCGTATATACGGGGGTCTGTCATTCTACCAACGAAAGGAAATAAAGGACATTATCGCCTATTTCCGCTTGGTGGTGAATCCTAACGATGAGGAAGCATTCAAACGTATCATTAACTATCCGGCACGGGGCATAGGCGATACTACAGTCAATAAAATTATTACGGCAGCCACTACCAACGGTGTAAGCCTGTGGCAAGCCATGTGCCAACCCCTAACTTATGGAATTGAGATAAACAAAGGTACACATGCCCGCCTGCAAGGGTTTCGCGAACTGATAGAAGGATTCATTACCACCATAGGAGAAAAGAACGCTTACGAAATAGGGCGCGAAATTGTTGGGCAAACGGGTATACTCAACGAAGTATTTCTGGACAATACCCCCGAAGGACTGAGCCGCAAGGAGAATATTGATGAACTAATGAACGGGATGAACGACTTCTGCGCTTCACGCCGCGAAGAAGGCGATACTAACATCTTGTTGCCCGACTTCCTGTCGGAAGTATCCCTGCTCACCGATTTGGATTCTGACGACGGGGAAGAGGGTGAGAAGGTGATACTGATGACTATACATGCCTCCAAAGGATTGGAGTTCAGCAATGTATTTGTAGTGGGACTGGAAGAAAACCTCTTTCCCAGCAGCATGTCTAATTATTCACCCCGTGGATTGGAAGAAGAGCGCCGCCTGTTCTATGTAGCCATTACGCGCGCAGGCGAACATTGCTTCCTCTCGTACGCCCGCAACCGCTCACGCTACGGAAAGATGGAAAACAGCGCCCCAAGCAGGTTCCTGAAAGACATCGATGCCCGCTTCCTGCGCCTACCGAACGATAATATAATAGCTAGAAAGGTAGACGAAGAGTCCGGACGGTTCCGCCGGACAGGCTCGTTATTCGATAATCAGGAAGAGTCTCGCCCGTATAACGCACCCAAACAGAAAACCCCATCAGAGCAACGTCCTCCCTGGGAAAAACCACAACCGGCAGCTGCCCCTGCACGTAATCTGAAACCGCTTGGCAAAGCAGCTTCATCACCCTCGGGCATCCCGCCTTCGAACGAACCCGGTGCACTTCGGACAGGACAGTTTATTGAACACGAACGGTTCGGAGTAGGAGAGGTACTCAAGTTGGAGGGTACCGGCGAGAATGCCAAAGCAACCATTCGTTTTAAACACGCAGGCGATAAACAGTTGTTACTTCGTTTTGCACGATTTAAAGTGATAAATTAATGATAATCTGAATAAAAGAATAAATACTTGTAAAGATAGATTTGCACTATATTTTAATTTTATTAACTAATTTAGGAGAATACTTACCGAACAAAGCCCATTGGGTAGTGTTATATTAATGTGTTTTTCATAGTATTAGATATAAGATTAATTAAAAGATGGCATTTGCTTGCGACAAGTAAGTACATCAGGAACAGAAGCGTCTGTTTTTTGATAAATGTGTTTGGAGAGGGTTGGCGAGAGTCGAACCCTCTTTTTTTGCGTGGTTTTTACACCTTTTCTTAGCTGATTACAAATAAAATTTGTACGTTTGCTAAATAATTATTTTTGAACAGCATGAGTATGAACACATCCATCATCTTTCAATTCTTAAAGGAACTGGGTGCCAACAATAACCGCGAATGGTTCAACGAACACCGCGACATGTACGAAAACGCACGCACTGAATTTGACAATCTCCTCACTGCCATCATCAATCGCATTTCTTTATTTGACGAATCAATCCGGGGCGTTCAAGCCTCCGATTGCACCTATCGCATTTACCGTGATACGCGCTTCTCGCCCGATAAAACTCCGTATAAGAATCACTTTGGCGGTTATATCAACGGCAAAGGAAAGAAATCGGATCATTGCGGGTATTACGTGCACATCCAGGAAGGATACTGCATGTTAGCGGGAGGAAGCTACTGTTTGCCCGCGCCTGTATTGAAAGCCGTTCGCGAAGCCATCTACGAAAACATTGACGAGTACATCTCTATTGTAGAAGCACCCGCCTTTAAACAATACTTCCCCGTTATCGGCGACGATTTCCTGAAAACAGCGCCGAAAGGATTCCCAAAGGACTTTGAGCACATTGATTACCTGAAATGCAAACAATATACGTGTGCATACATGGTACCCGACAACTTCTTCACATCGCCCCAATTACTGGATCGTACGGAAGAGGTGTTTCGCCAAATGAAGCCCTTTGCCGACTTCCTGAATTACACCATCGACGATTTTGAATAATACATAACATATATAGTACTAACTTAAAACATTTACAATTATGGTAATTGATACTTTAGAAAACTTGGAAAAATACGCTTCCTTGAATCCTTTGTTTGCACAGGCAATCGCGTTCCTGAAATCGACCGACCTTCAAGCGTTGGAAATTGGAAAAACAGAGTTACAGGGGAAAGACCTGGTTGTAAACGTACAGCAAACTGCTCCGAAGACCAAAGAGCAGGCTAAATTGGAAACGCACAACGTATTTATCGACATTCAAATTCCGCTTTCGGGTGTTGAAGTGATGGGATATACTCCTGCCAAGGATTGTGTGCCGGCCGATGCACCGTACAATGCCGAAAAAGACATTACGTTCTTCGAAGGATTGGCCGAAAGCTACATTCCCGTAAAACCGGGCATGTTTGCCATCTTCTTCCCGCAAGACGGACATGCTCCGGGCGTAACCCCCGATGGAGTAAAGAAAATAATCGTCAAAGTAAAAGCATAACAGCTTATGAAAAATACGCTGAATCTGATTAAAAACGATCCCTGGCTGGAACCGTTTGCCGACGCCATTGCCGGAAGACACCAGCATGTTGTCGACAAAGAGGCAGAACTCACCAACGGAGGCAAGCAAAAGCTGTCGGACTTCGCCTCGGGATACCTGTACTTTGGCTTGCATCGCACAGACAAAGGATGGACCTTCCGTGAATGGGCGCCTAACGCCACTCAAATATTTCTGGTAGGTACCTTTAACAACTGGGAAGAGAACGAGAAATACAGTTTAAAGAAACTTGCAGGCGGCAACTGGGAAATAAACCTGCCGGCTGATGCCATCAGCCACGGTGACCTGTACAAACTACACATACAATGGGAAGGCGGCTCGGGCGAACGTATCCCGGCATGGGCTACCCGTGTGGTACAGGATGAGCAAACAAAAATTTTCAGCGCGCAGGTATGGAGCCCCGAACAGCCTTTTAAGTTCAGCAAGAAAGCCTTCAAGCCCACTACCGACCCGTTGCTTATCTACGAATGCCATATCGGCATGGCACAACAGGAAGATAAAGTAGGCTCATATGCCGAATTCCGCGAGAAGATTCTTCCCCGTGTGGCTAAAGCAGGATACAACTGTATCCAGATTATGGCTATCCAGGAGCATCCGTACTACGGCAGCTTCGGTTACCATGTATCGAGCTTCTTTGCCGCTTCTTCACGCTTCGGCACACCCGAAGAACTGAAAGAACTTATCGACACGGCTCACGGACTGGGTATTGCCGTGATTATGGACATTGTACACTCACACGCTGTGAAGAACGAGGTAGAAGGGCTGGGCAACTTTGCCGGCGACCCTTGCCAATACTTCTACGAAGGAGGTCTTCGTGAGCATCCGGCATGGGATTCGCTTTGTTTTGACTACGGTAAGAACGAAGTAATTCATTTCCTGCTTTCTAACTGCAAGTACTGGCTCGAAGAATATAAGTTTGACGGGTTCCGTTTTGACGGCGTAACATCCATGCTTTATTACAGCCACGGGTTGGGCGAAGCGTTTATGAATTACGGTGACTACTTCAATGGACACCAGGACGATAACGCCATCTGCTACCTGACATTGGCTAACGAAGTTATCCATCAGGTAAACCCGAACGCCATCACCATTGCCGAAGAGGTATCGGGCATGCCGGGATTGGCTGCCAAAGCAGAAGATGGCGGTTACGGTTTTGACTACCGCATGGCCATGAATATTCCGGACTACTGGATTAAGACCATCAAGGAAAAGATTGACGAAGACTGGAAACCGTCGAGCATGTTCTGGGAAGTAACCAACCGCCGCAAGGACGAGAAGACCATCTCGTACGCCGAGAGCCACGACCAGGCCCTGGTAGGAGATAAGACCATCATCTTCCGCCTGATTGATGCCGATATGTACTGGCACATGCAAAAGGGCGACGAGAATTATACCGTAAACCGCGGTATTGCGTTGCACAAGATGATTCGCCTGCTTACCTCCAGTACTATCAACGGAGGTTACCTCAACTTTATGGGTAACGAATTCGGCCATCCGGAATGGATCGACTTCCCGCGTGAAGGTAACGGTTGGTCGTGCAAGTACGCCCGCCGCCAATGGGATTTGCTTGACCGGAATAACCTGACTTACCACTACATGGGCGACTTTGATGCCGCCATGCTCCAGGTAGTGAAAAGTGTAAAGAACTTCCAAAGTACTCCGGTACAGGAAATCTGGCACAACGATGGCGACCAAGTCCTGGCTTACATGCGTGAAGACCTTGTATTTGTATTCAACTTCAGTCCCATGAACTCGTATACCGATTATGGCTTCCTGGTACCCAAGGGTGCTTACGAAGTGGTACTCAATACCGACGATAAAGCCTATGGTGGCAACGGACTCACGGACGATTCGGTGGTTCACTTCACCATCCCCGACCCGCTGTATGCCAAGGAAAAGAAAGAGTGGATGAAGCTCTACATTCCGGCCCGCTCGGCAGTAGTGCTCCGAAAAGAGAAATAACATCAATAAGAGGTGTATCAGAGTTGTTCCGATACACCTCTTTTTTATACAAGGATTTTGCATTTCCTCATACGCACTTACGCACTTGCTCTAAAATCCTTTACTCATCGGCATCTACGTGCGTGCGTAGGACGAAAATCATCCTACGCACTACTTACGCACTCATGCTCTTTTAGCGTAATATCAGGCACTGTTTCTGCACACTTCAAGCAATAATATCCCTATTTCATCGTCAGAAAAGCATTGAAACACCCGGGTGTGGCACAGTATTACACCCGGATGTAAGGCCGTGTTACACCCGGGTGTATCCCAACTCTACACCTGGGTGTACAAGAAGTTTTCATCCTAAGTTGTCAAGATATTATAAGGAAGTAATAAGGTTACACCCACTATATTATCAAGAGAAAGCCCCTGATAAAGGCAGAAATTTACTCAATAAATAGCGAAAAGTGTTCATTAATTGTATATTCTGATAAAATAAGTTGTAAAAAGCTTTGAACAAATGTTTGGAATACATATTTTTGCAAGAACTAATCAAACAAAGATATGAAACACCAATTTAATTATTTATTTGCTATTGCTTCATTAGCATTATTTGCCTCGTGCGAGCGCAATTTGTACGTAGAGCCATCATACGTTATCGATGATAAGTATATGATGCAGCAACCCTATGAGGTTCCTTTGCAAA
>JAVBVL010000094.1:0-7154 GCA_031554285.1 Bacteroides sp. | reverse complement strand
GAGGAAGTGGCGTACCTGCTGCTCTCCGGTAAGCTGCCCGATAAGGAAGAGATGAAGTCGTTCCTGCAACTGCTCAACGAAAACATGCCGCTGGAACAGAAAACCAAGATGAACATCCTCGAACTGGAAGGCTCCGATATTATGAACATCCTTGCCCGTAGTGTATTAGAACTGTACACCTTCGATCCCAATCCCGAAGATACCTCGCGCGATAACCTGATGCGGCAAAGCATTGAACTCATTTCGAAGTTTCCTACCATTATTGCCTATGCCTATAACATGTTGCGTCATGCCACCTTCGGCAGGTCGCTCCATATCCGCCATCCGCAGGACAACCTATCCATTGCCGAGAACTTTCTGTTCATGCTCAAAAAAGATTATACCGAGTTGGAAGCCCGTACCCTCGACCTGCTCCTGGTGCTGCAAGCCGAACACGGCGGGGGTAACAACTCTACCTTTACCGTACGCGTTACCTCTTCCTCGGGTACCGATACGTACTCGGCCATAGCCGCGGGCATCGGTTCGCTCAAAGGTCCGTTGCACGGAGGAGCCAACCTGCAAGTGGTAGACATGGTACATCACCTGCAAAAGAATATCAAGGATTGGACCAACGTGGATGAAATTGATACCTACTTTACCCGTATGCTCAATAAAGAAGTGTACAACAAAACGGGTTTGATATATGGTATCGGTCATGCCGTGTACACCATTTCCGACCCGCGCGCTCTGCTGCTCAAAGAGTTGGCACGCGACCTGGCCAAGGAGAAAGGCAAAGAACGCGAGTTCGCCTTCATTGAGTTGCTGGAAGACCGCGCCATTGAAACCTTTGGCCGTGTAAAGAACAATGGTAAAACGGTATCGAGCAATATCGACTTTTACTCCGGCTTTGTGTACGAGATGATTGGGTTGCCGCACGAGGTGTATACTCCGCTCTTTGCCATGGCGCGTATCGTGGGGTGGTGTGCCCACCGTAACGAAGAACTTAACTTCGAGGGCAAGCGCATCATTCGTCCCGCATACAAAAATATACTGGACGAAACGGTGTATGTGCCGCTCAAAAAACGGTGATTTTTATACAGGAAGTTTGTAAAAGTACTTACGCACTTACGCACCTCGCTTGAAACCCTTTATTCATCGGCATCGAAGTGCGTGCGTAGGACGAAATTCTTCCTACGCACTACTTACGCACTCAGGCGAAAATGCGTTGCATCTTTGGGATAAATGTGTTGTGTCTCAAGAGCAAATATCTCGTTACTTACCGATGATATCTTGATAACATACCTGGAAAACCTTTGTTACACCCGGGTGTGACAAAGGCAAACACCCGGGTGTAGAACATATCTACATCCGGGTGTTCACCTCATTTACACCCAGGTGTTCCGGGGTGTTTGTGACTATGTTATGCTATTATTATTAGATAGATAACGCGCGCAATACGTTGACAAGTTCGCGTTTTACCGGTTTGTCTTTCTTGATAGCCTTGCTGAATGGTACATACACAATCTCGTCGTGGTCGATACCAATCATAACATTGCGTTGGTCTTCCATAAGCGCATCGATGGCGGCAGCGCCTAAGCGGCTGGCAAGGATACGGTCGTGAGCGGTAGGACTACCACCGCGTTGCAAGTGTCCCAGGATGGTTACACGTACATCGTATTGCGGATATTCGTTCTTTACACGTTCGGCATAATGCATGGCGCCACCGGTAATTTCACTTTCGGCAACCAGTACAATGCTGCTGTTCTTCGATTTGCGGAAACCGCTCTTGATAAACTCTTCCAACTGGTCAACCTCCGTGCTGAATTCCGGAATGATGGCAGCTTCGGCGCCTGCGGCAATGGCTCCGTTCAGGGCAAGGAAGCCGGCATCGCGTCCCATAACCTCTACGAAGAACAAACGCTCGTGCGAAGTGGCGGTGTCGCGAATCTTATCCACGGCATCCAGGATGGTATTCAGTGCGGTGTCGTAACCAATGGTAGTATCGGTTCCGTACAGGTCGTTATCGATGGTACCCGGCAAGCCGATGCAAGGAACGTCAAATTCCTGCGCAAAGATACGTGCGCCGGTCAGCGAACCGTCGCCACCAATTATTACCAGGGCATCGATACCCTCTTTCTTCATGTTTTCGTAAGCTAACTGGCGGCCTTCTACGGTGGTAAACTCCTGACAGCGTGCTGTCTTCAGGATGGTACCGCCCTGTTGGATGATGTTGCTGACATTCTGGCTCTTGAACTCGGCAATTTCGCCGGTTACCAAACCTTTATATCCTCTGTAGATTCCTTTTACCTGCAGTCCGTTGTAGATGGCCGTGCGTGTTACTGCGCGAATGGCAGCGTTCATTCCCGGGGCGTCGCCTCCGGAGGTTAATATACCGATACATTTAATCTTTCCCATAACAATCTTTTATGATTTGACGGTGCAAATATAACAAAAACGGGGGGTAAATGTTCCTTCGGATACCGAAAGTGCAGTTTTGTTTAATAAATAAAGTTAATTCCCCGTTTGCCCGAGGCGGGCGTTCACAGAATCGTAAACTCGCTCCATCAGCCACTTGGGGGTAGAGGTGGCTCCACAAATGCCGATGGACGATACTCCTTGTAACAGCGAATCGTCAATCTCTTCTTCGCCATCGATGAGGTGCGAGTTGGCATTGACCTTGAGGCATTCGCTGAACAGCATCTTTCCGTTAGAGCTTTTCTTGCCGCTCACGAAGAATATCAGGTCGTGCGAGGCGGCAAACACGCGCAGGTTGGGCATGCGGTTGGCTACCTGTCGGCAGATGGTATCGTAATACTCAAAGGTGGCGGTGGGAGAGATGTGGGCTTTGATATACTCTACCACCTCACCAAAGCCGTCGAGCGACTTGGTGGTTTGCGAGTACAGGCGGATGTCCCGGTTGAAGTCGAGCTTTGCCAACTCCTCCGGTTTCTCGATAACGATAGCCTGACCGGTGGTTTGCCCCACCAGGCCCAGTACCTCGGCGTGGCCGTTCTTGCCGTATATCACAATCTGCTTATCGTCGTCGCTCTCTTTGAGGAACTCCTGCTTGATGCGCTTTTGCAGGCGCAGTACCACGGGGCAGGTAGCGTCGATGATTTCGATGTTGTTGGCTTGCGCGGTGAGGTAGGTTTCGGGCGGTTCGCCGTGTGCGCGCAGCAATACCTTGGCATTGCGCAGTTGCTTAAACTCTTCGTGGTTAATGGTGATAAGGCCCAATGCTTTGAGGCGTTCCACCTCGCGGCTGTTGTGCACAATGTCGCCCAGGCAATAAAGGGTGCCCCCTTTTGCCAGTTCCTCTTCGGCTTTGTTAATGGCAGTTACCACCCCGAAGCAGAAGCCCGAGTCCTTGTCTATTTCTACTTGAATAGGTTTCATCCTTTTGTTACGCTCCGGCTACCTCGTTATAACGTTCCAGCAGCCACTGTTTCTGTTGGGCAATGGTAAGCTCCGAGTTGTCGAGCAACAAGGCGTCGTCGGCACGGCGCAGCGGACTCACTTCGCGGTTCTGGTCCATGAAGTCGCGCTCTTCGATGTTTTTCCGGATCTCGTCCAACGGAGCTTCCTGTCCTTTCGCCTTCAATTCATCGTACCGGCGTATGGCGCGTACCTGTGATGAGGCTGTCACGAATATTTTCAGTTCGGCATCCGGAAATACGGCGGTGCCAATGTCGCGCCCGTCCATCACAATGCCCTTTTGTTTGCCCATGGCTTGTTGTTGCAACACCATGGCTTCGCGTACAAAACCCAGGGCGGCAATGGGGCTTACCTTGTTAGCAACCTCCATCGAGCGTATTTTGTTTTCTACATTCACGTCATTTAAGTAAGTCTGCGGCCGGCCCGTTTCCGGGTCGATACGGAACGTAATGCGAATGTCGTCGATGCGTTGGCGCAGTCCGGCTTCATCAATGCTGTCGCCAAACAGCCCGTTCTCTATACTATATAAGGTAACGGCGCGGTACATGGCGCCGCTGTCGATGTAAATATATCCTATTTCTTTGGCCAGGTCTTTAGCCATGGTACTTTTTCCGCACGACGAAAAGCCGTCGATAGCGATGGTAATCTTTTTCATAACAATGTGAAAAGTTGGTAAAACTATTTATTTTTAACAATTTGACTGAAAAAACTGCCCAAAGATACTTCATTTTTAAAATATGAGCATTATATTTGTGGCGAAAAGCTTCCCGTTACCATATAGACAGAAGACACACATTTATTAATTATATTTTTTATGGAAGTTAAAAAATCACCCAAAGCAGACCTGGAAGGTAAAAAAACCACCTGGATGCTTGTCGGTTACTTGGTGATTCTAGCCTTTATCTTCGTGGCGTTCGAATGGACAAAGCGTGATATCGTGATAGATACAAGCCAGGCATTATCCGATCTCGTGTTTGAAGAAGAAATTGTTCCCATCACCGAACAAAAGCAAGAAGTTGCCCCACCCCCGCCCGAAGCGCCTTCAGTGGCTGAAGTGCTCACAATTGTAGACGACAAGGCGAATGTACAGGAAAGTGTGGTAGCATCCAGCGAAGAAACCGGACAGAAAGTAGAAGTAAAATATGTTCCGGTGAAAGTGGTGGAAGAAGAACCCGAAGAACAAACTATTTTTGAAGTGGTAGAAAATATGCCCGAATTCCAGGGCGGTATGGCTGCATTGATGCAGTACTTGAGCAAGAATATCAAGTATCCTACCATTGCACAAGAAAATGGAACACAAGGACGTGTTATTGTTCAGTTCGTTGTGAACAGAGACGGTTCTATCGTTGACCCGGTTGTTGTACGTAGCGTTGACCCGTATTTGGATAAAGAAGCTCTCCGTGTAATAGGCACCATGCCTAAATGGAAGCCCGGTATGCAACGCGGTAAACCGGTTCGTGTAAAGTATACGGTTCCTGTAGTATTTAGATTGCAGTAATACGATAACTCTTAAGAAAAAGGCTGCCTCCAAGCAGCCTTTTTTTGTAGGGTGCCTTAAGATTATTTATTCAACATATTAAGTATACCATGTTTACAGCCACTCAGTTACTTGACAAGATTAATGCTCACATTGCCGAACTACAGTTTAAACGTTCGCCCGAAGGGCTGTACGAACCCATTGAGTATGTACTTGAGATGGGGGGCAAGCGGATTCGTCCGTTGCTGTTGTTGATGGCCTACAATCTCTACAAAGAAGATGTCGGGAAAGCATTGGCTCCGGCTACCGGGATTGAAGTCTATCACAATTATACCCTGTTGCATGACGACCTGATGGACCGCTCGGACATGCGCCGGGGACGGAAAACGGTACACAAGGTATGGAATGATAACGCAGCCATCCTCTCGGGTGATGCCATGTTGGTGTTGGCTTACAAGTACATGACAGGGTGCGCGCCGGCTCACCTGAAACGGGTAATGGATATATTCGGCGAAACAGCCCTGGAGATTTGCGAAGGACAGCAGATGGATATAGATTTTGAGAGCCGAAGCGATGTGAAAGATACGGAGTACCTGGAGATGATTCGCCTGAAAACGGCCGTGCTGCTTGCAGGGAGCTTGCAGATTGGCGCTTTGCTGGGTGGAGCCTCCGAAGAGGATGCAGCCCGGTTGTACGATTTCGGGATTGGACTGGGCGTAGCTTTCCAGTTACAGGACGACCTGCTTGATGTGTACGGTGACCCGGAGGTGTTCGGGAAGAAAATAGGGGGCGATATCTTGTGTAACAAGAAAACGTACATGTTGATAAAGGCGCTGGAGCGGGCAGATGCCGACCAACGGAAGCAGTTGGAACAATGGCTGCAGGCCGAAGATCCTTCGCCCGAAGAAAAAATAGCTGCCGTAACCGAACTGTTTAACCAAATCAACGTGAAGTTGGTTTGCGAAAACAAAATGCGCGAATACTATACGCTTGCCATGGAAAACCTTTCGCAGGTAAGCGTGTCCGAAGACAGGAAGAAGGGACTCAAAGACCTGATGAAACATTTGATGTACCGGGAAATGTAACATGCAAAGCGATGCCTTATAGAAGACTACCAAACACAGACCAAGCTCGTATCCGGTCACTCAAAGCGGCCGTTGATAAAGGAGTATCATGCAGTATACACGATTTAGCTTTTACCCCGAAGGTGCTCAATGACGCGCGCAATTTCCTGCGCAAGTTTGAAGCAGCACATGTTTATTACGTACAGTGTTACGAGAATCAGGCTACGGCAAGCCCCAAGCACCAGGCTAATATACGGGTGGCCCGTTTGTATATTTCCCACTTTATACAGGTACTTAACCTGGCGGTGATTCGTGACGAGGTGAAGAAATCGCAAAAATCCCTGTATGGGTTACCTGCCGATAACGGAAGTGTGCCCGACCTGACAGCCGACTCTGCCATTGCCGAATGGGGACAACGCATCATTGCCGGCGAACAAAAGCGGGTGGCACAGGGCGGAATACCTATTTATAACCCCACCATTGCTAAGGTGCGCGTGCATTACGACCTCTTTATGGATACTTACGACCGCCAAAAAGGATTGCAACAACTTACCAACCGCCGGTTGGAGCAGTTGGCTGCCATGCGTGCGGAGGCAGATGCCTTGATATTAGACGTATGGAACCAGGTAGAAGCCCATTTTAGCAATGCATATCCCAATGAGGTGCGGTTGGAGAAATGTCGTGAGTACGGAGTGATTTATTACTACCGTACCGGCGAGAAACAACCGAAAGAATAACCGGACCATGTTGATTGATTCCCATTCTCATCTGTTCCTCGAAGAATTTGCCGACGACCTGCCGCAGGTAATGGAACGCGCACGGGCTGCCGGGGTGTCGCACATCCTGATGCCTAATATTGACCGTACCACCCTTGAACCCATGTTGCAGGTATGTGCCGCTTATTCCGATTTATGTTATCCCATGATAGGCTTGCATCCCACTTCCGTAAACGAGACTTTTGAGGAAGAGCTGGCGGTGGTTGCCGCCAACCTGGCTGCCGGTAGCGGACGCTTTGTGGCCATTGGCGAAATAGGTATCGACCTATATTGGGATAAAACCTTTTTGGAACAGCAACTCATCGCTTTTACCCGGCAGATTGAATGGGCATTAGAGTACCAGCTTCCCATTGTTATACACAGTCGCGATTCATTTCCCTATATACATAAGGTATTATTGCCGTATAAAGATACGCCGTTGAA
>JAVBVL010000126.1:0-19836 GCA_031554285.1 Bacteroides sp. | reverse complement strand
GGCCGGAGCAGAGGTTTCAATGAAAGTCAGGTTGATATTACCTCCATCGTGGTACACGGCACCTCCGCCCGAATAGCGGCGTGCCAGATTAATACCCAGGGTCGACGCAAAAGCAGTATCTGCCTCGGCACGCAGGCGTTGGTGCCTGCCTACCACCACCGCAGGCGTATCACGCCACACCATGAAATAGTCTTCTTCCTTGTGCTTGAGCAGGTACTCTTCGGCAGCGAGGTTGAAGTACACATCCATATTCCGGTTGTCTATACAGCGCATCATGACCACAGTGTTTCGTGAAATATTTCGCCTACCGTAGGATGCGGGAATACGCTCTTCTTGAACGCTTCAACCGTATATCCATGCTGTACCGCCAGGCCCGCCACTACAATAAGTTCCGAAGCGGGATTACCCAGCATGTGGCAACCGATGATGCGTTCGTTGGTATCCAGTATCAGTTTGCACAGTCCGCTGCCCAACTCATTCTCGGCAACAAAACGACCGGAGTAAGCCATAGGCAGTTTCAGTACCTGGTATCCGATGCCGGCAGCAGTGAGTTCTTCCTCAGTCTTCCCCACCCCGGCTATTTCAGGATTTGTATATACCACACCGGGAATGCAGTCGTAGTTCATGGCATCGTCGATACCGAGGATGTGGTTTACCGCCACTTCACTTTCGCGGATGGCGGTGTGAGCCAGCATGGAACGACCGTTTATGTCGCCACAGGCATATACTTTGGGGTGTGAAGTGAGCAAGTGCTCATCCGTTTTAACTGCGTTGCGTACCAACTCGATGTTCAGTTTATCCAGTCCGATACCGGCAGTGTTGGCACGGCGACCTACGCTAAGCAGAATCCTGTCGGCTTCAA
This sequence comes from Bacteroides sp., assembly GCA_031554285.1. Classification (GTDB taxonomy): domain Bacteria; phylum Bacteroidota; class Bacteroidia; order Bacteroidales; family Bacteroidaceae; genus Bacteroides. The sequence continues at coordinate 18,974 of JAVBVL010000126.1, read as the reverse complement.
TTTGCGAAGTCACCCCGTCCTTCTCCACCGTTACGGCGGTGGGGCTTACCCCGGTTACCTTGGTATTCAGGTAGAAATTAATGCCCCGCTTGGTATAGTCGGCACGCAGCACGGCACTGGTTTCTTTATCCATTGCTCCCAGAATTTCGGGCATCATTTCAATGACTTTTACCCGTACGCCCATGCTGTTGAAGAAGGAGGCAAACTCCATTCCGATTACTCCCCCGCCAATGATGGCAAGCGATTGCGGCAGTACGGTACTCTCCAACGCTTCTTTGGAAGTCCAGTAATCTACACCGGATAGTCCGGGAATGGGTGGAATTACCGTATCCGATCCGGCGCACACAATGAGGTAGGTTACCCGGTACTCTTCGCCTCCGGCAGTAATCAGCAGGTCGTCGCCTTCCTCGCCGGTTACAACGGCTTCCTTGTCAACCACCGTTACACCGTATTCCTTCATCTGCATCTTTACGCCGCCGGTAAGTTTCAGTACCGTTTTGTTTTTACGGGTAATAATCTTCTCCATGCTGAACGAGGGATCGCCCTCTACCGACACTCCGTATTTGGAGGCACCTTTGATGTTATCGAGTATCTTGGCCGAGTATAACAATGTTTTAGTAGGGATACATCCTTCATTAAGGCATACGCCCCCGATGTTTTTCTTTTCGAACAGGACTGTTTTCAGTCCGCCGCCTGCCGCACGTTCGGCAGCCGTATAACCGGCAGGTCCGCCGCCGATAATGGCTATATCAAATTTCATAGTTAAAACAGTTTTTATGTGAATTTTCATTGTATAACAATTCGAAGCGGCAAGTTGTTGTGTGCGGGCACTAAACAAAAACGGTAGCAAACAAAGAATCCCCGAAGAACAGGCGAACCGTTCTCCGGGGATTTCTCACACGTTGAAATTGTCTGCGAATTGTTTATTGCTTAGAAACGCATTCCTACGGTGAATAACACCTGACTGCGTGTATTGGTCAATTTGGTTGCCTGGAGGTTTTCGTCGTCAAATGCGTAGAAATCTCCTTTGCAAGTGGTGTACTTGTATGCCAGGTCGGTATAGAATATAGAACCGCGGTAACCCACACCCAGGGTAAAGTCGTTCCGGGTATCCGAGTTGGTAAAGTCGGTATCTGTTGCCACCGAGTAATACGGCAGTTTGGAGTAAGCATTCGCCTTGAATGCCGATGTGGTAAAGTTATAACCGGCACGGAAAGCAAATTCCGGGATTATCTTGTACTCTAATCCTAAGCGAAGCGCATGTACGCCTTTCAGCATGTCACCGGCTGTATTCTCATACCTATCATCCAAACGGTTTCCGTACGAGTCTTGAAACGTTACAGTAGAATAGTCCTGGTATTCGTACTCGGCACCCAGTGCCAGGTCTTTACCAATGGTATATCCCAAACTGGCGTTGAACTTCCACGGTGTACGCAGGCGGAATTCGGTTGCGTTAACTCTGTTACCCAAGGCTGCATAGGAGTCTACTTCTATACGCTTACCATTCAGATTACTCTTCAGATAGGCTTCGCGTTCAGAGGTAAGCTGGTAGAATGTAGGAGTATGTACAGCCAATCCAACACGTAGCGGTGAGTATTCAAACGGACGGAAGATGGTTCCAAGCTTGAAGTCGAACCCTGCTCCGCTGATGTTGTTCCATGTTTCCAGGGAATAACCGTCATTGGGGCTGAACGATTCATCGTACAGGGAGTATTTGCTATAGTCTACATCATAAGCGCCAATAGTTAAACCCAGGTAGAATCGGTCGTTAAAGTTAAACGCTACGTTGAAGTCGTACTGGTCAATGCCACCCCGTTCTTCCGAATAAAAATCGGCATATGGATAGTAGTTATAATCGAGGGCTTTACTTCTATACTGGTCATTTGTACCTGCTACCGGAACAATTACTCCACCCTGGTATCCCAGTATTGAAAGCCAACCCAGTTCGGGGTCGCTGAAAGCATTCTTACTTCCCAACGGACCGTTGTATGCTCCATAAGCCTGACGAGCCATCTGGTTGGTTTGCGACACCAGGTACTCTTCTCCCCCGCTTACAAAATCGGGCAAATCGCCTGCCATCGAGGTGTTGTTATAGAAGTTCTTGGCCTTCTTATAATTGAAACCGAAGTTTACATAACGTAAAGCGGTATAATTACCAATTTTACTGGAGAACACAGCCCCGATGTTATCGAACGTAACCCGGCTTTTATCATTATTCAGCTTGTTTCCCAGATAGTTGGTTTCGGTACCAAAGGCCGAGAAACCGAATGAAGTCATAATGTCGTTACTGCGGTAAATACCGATACCTGCCGGATTGGTCGAGATAGTCGAGATATCGCCACCCAAAGCTCCCATAGCACCACCCATACCTACGAAACGTGCTGTCCCGTTTAAATCTCTATCCGTAAACTTAACACCTTCGTACATGGTTTGTGCGTAGCTTGCTGTTGCCAGTGCGGCAACCGCAGCCATTATAATTATCCTTTTCATAATCTAGTCTTTTAGCGTTTATACTGCTTTATTATCGTCTGCTACCACTGTTACTGCGACTGCTTCCTCCACCTGATGAAGAAGAACCACCACCGCCCGAATAACTGCCACTACTTGAACGGGAACTGCTTCCGCTGGAGTAACTGCTACTGTTGCCCGAAGAAGAGCGGCTGCTGCCCGAAGAGTAATCCGAACTGCGTGAAGAAGACTGATTGCTGTTTCCAACCGAATAACCTCTGGAAGATTCGCTTGAACTGCCCCTGCTGTAGGTAGAGCTGCGGCGACTGTCACTGCTACCGCCAAATGTGGACGATGAGCTACGGCTACTGCTGCTACCGCTTCCTACAATGCTACGACGGGTATCGTCGTAAGTAGAATTGCGGGTACTGCTCGGACGGGTATAGCTTCTGCGCGTTACATCGCTGCTGCCGCTGTTACTACGGTCTACTGTATTGGAGCGGTCATACGTTCCACGTTCAGAAGTTCCGGTACGTGTACCTATCACCCTGCGTGTACTGGTTACTCCCTCTTGGCTGCGTGTACCTACTGTACCACGGGGGCTATCTACACCACTACGGCTGGTACCTACACCGGTACGGGTAGTACCTATTGAACCACGGGAAGTGCTTACGCCTGAGCGAGAAGTACCAACACCTGAACGGCTGCCATCTACTGTTCCACGGCTGGTAGTACCGTATGCACTGCGGGAACTTACTCCTGCAGAGGAACGACTTGTACCATACCCCGAACGGCTGGATGAAGTGCCAAAACCGGAACGTGAATCCATACGGTGCGAAGAGATGCGATTGTCGTAGTAACGGTTATTGTAGTAACCTCTACCGCCTCCACCGGGATAGTAGCCTCCGTGACCATGGCCCCAATAGCCACCGCCCCAGTAACCGCCTCCCCAGTATCCGCCCCAGGAATTGCCATACCAGCCACCCCAACCCCAGTTCATACCCCAACCGGATCCCCAGCCCCAATAAGGAGCACCCCAGGAGGAATAGCCCCATCCGAAGGAGTTAAAGCGCCAATCCCACCACAAGCGGTTGGTAAATGTAGGGAATGCGTATGCGTAGATTCCGTCGGTATATACGTTCCAGTCCCACGAGTTGAGCCCGTACACCACATCCCAATACATCGGGCTGCTGATGCTGATGGCAAAACGCGGGTTACGGAAACGAATGATGCGTTCGGCATATTCAAGGTCGTCTTGCGAACCTTCGAAGCCGTGCACCCATTCACCATCCGGACTCGGTACTGCTTTTTCTTTTACCACGAGCGTATCGTTCTCCACCACAAACTCATTATCGCGTGAGTCGTAACGGCGGTTATATTCGTCTACGTCGCGTGTGTTGCCTTTTTTGTCCTTTACCACCACGGTAGTTGTGGTACCCGGGGCTGTATAGATGGTTGTTGTCACCACTTTCTTCTCGGGCTCCTTCTTGGCGGCTGCCTTCTCTTCCTTAGCATCCTTAGAAGGGATGTAGTAGAGATCATCATTGTTTTGTGCCAACATTCCCAACGGGAGGGCTAAAACCATTGCTACTAATAATGTAATCTTTTTCATTGCTGCGTGGTATTTATGGTTTATCCTTTCTATCACGTTACAAAGATAGGGAAGGTATTCACCACAAAAGGGAGATTTTCCCCAAACAGAGGTAGGGATTTCCCTATTTTTACCTACTTTTGCAAAAAAAAGCAGGCATGAAATATTTCGAGTTTACCTTTTCTACCCAACCGTGCACGGAGACCGTGAACGATGTACTATCTGCCGTATTGGCCGAAGTAGGTTTCGAGAGCTTCGTAGAGCGCGAGGGCGGCTTAACCGCATACATCCAACAATCGCTTTGCGATCCGGACGCCATCCGCAACGCCGTGAACGATTTCCCCATACCCAACACGCAGGTCACTTACTCGTTCATCGAGTCGGAAGACAAGGACTGGAACGAGGAATGGGAAAAGAACTACTTCCAACCCATCGTTATAGGCAACCGTTGTGTGGTGCACAGCACCTTCCATACGGATGTTCCACCAGCGGAATACGACATCGTTATCAACCCGCAAATGGCATTTGGCACAGGCCATCACGAAACCACGAGCCTCATCGTGGGCGAACTGTTAGATGCCCAACTTACCGGCAAGTCCCTGCTCGACATGGGTTGTGGCACTTCCATTCTGGCTATCCTGGCGCGTATGCGCGGCGCAGCTCCCTGCCTGGCCATCGACATCGACGACTGGTGCGTACGCAACTCCATCGAGAATATTGCCCTCAATGGGTTAGATAGCATCACCGTTGAACTGGGCGACGCCTCGGCCCTCGCCGGTAAAGGTCCGTTCGACGTGGTGATTGCCAACATCAACCGCAACATCCTGCTTAACGACATGGCAAGTTACGTAGCTTGCATGCATCCCGGCTCAGAGCTTTACATGAGCGGTTTCTATGTGGAAGATGTACCTGCCATCCGCACGGAGGCCGAACGCAACGGACTTACCTTTATGTATCACAAAGATATAAATAATTGGGCAGCAGTGAAATTTATTTTTTGATAAAGATGTTACGTCTTTAGAAAATAAGATGTAATACCTCTTTTTAATGTACAGCCAGTTGTTTGAGCTGTTCCAAGGTACCGTTAAACACATTCAAGTCAACATCTTCTTTGATGCCGGGTACGGTACCAATATCAGAGTGTTGCCAAAAATGCCATTTGCCTTGATACTGCACCGAGTCTACGTAGTAATGGGCAATCCAGTAGGGATAGGCCTCGAATTGCGGGTGCGAGAGGTAGCGGGTTTTGAATTTGTAGGAGGTGTACAGAATGGGCTTTACACCGTAATGGGCTTCAACCTTATCTAACCACAGCTTGACGTTTTTCTGCAGTTCTTCCTGGGTGCGCTTGCCGCGTACCTCAACATCGAGTACAGGAGGAAGGTCGCCCGGGGTAAGCTTCACGGTGCGGATAAAGAAATCGGCTTGTTTCAGCGGGTCGGTTTTGGGAGAGAAGAAGTGATAGGCGCCACGCATGAGGCCGCGCTTGCCGGCTTCGGCGAAGTTGCGTTCAAAGGTAGGATCGCTGTGGTCGCCTCCCTCAGTAGCTTTCATAAAAACAAATTGTACGGGGAATTCGGCAACCTGTGCCTGCACCAGTTTATCCCAATCGATAATACCCTGGTGGCGCGATATGTCGATGCCATGCACCTCGTAGCAGCAAGGCAGGCAGATGCCGTATGCCTTACGACCACCGCATTCCTTCCAACGATACGAATAGGGTCGTATCACAAAGTAATAGAATGCACCGGAAAACACAGCCACCAACACCAACGCATACAGGTTGCGGAGCCACGTGGGAATATTGTTCCTGACGGGCTTCTTGCCTTTGCGGGGAGATGTGCGCTTACGGGGCGCAGCGGCGGGCTTGCGGCGGGTGGTAGTGGTTTTAGAGGTCATGTAAAAGAGGAAGTTGTTTCACCACAGAGTCACACAGAGTTTCACAGAGTTTTTATTTTATTCGCCACTAAAGAGCACAGAGTCCACAGAGATCTAATAATTCTCTGTGAAACTCTGTGTAACTCTGTGGTGAATTAAAATTTACTTAGCCTGTTCAAGCTGCAATGTCTTGGTAGGCTGGTCGCACACTTCCGTAGGACCGAAGTACTGGATAGGACCCGGATATACGTAGTCTGTTTCAATGGCCCACGCTTCGCGTTGTGCGGCAAATGTCTTGAAAGGAGCGCCATCCAGACGTACCAATGCTTTCTGGATAACCGGCTTCATTTCGCCGTGACGACGTTCCATGTTCATCATCATCGTGATGGGCACACCGCCTGCAATCCATTGTTCGGCAGGAGCAGTGGTATTGCGTACCGACGACATGTAACCTGTTTTACCATTGGCAATCAGCATTGAAGCCGTGTAACCCAACGAGTAGCAGTAGTCGGCATCGTAGTTAGACGGAGCAGCGCAACGGCCTTCGTAACCGAAGAAGTGGTGCTGAGCGGCGAATTTACCTACAAACTTGCCTTCTTTCTTCCACTCTTTCAATTTCTGTTCTACCATATCCGACAGCAGTTTCTCTGTTTCAATCAACGAAACCTGTACGTTACCGTGCGGGTCGCGGTCGAGCGTAAGCTGGCGGGCAACGCCTTCGGGCAGACTGGCGTAGATATCGGCATTCTCTTTCGAGAGCTTGCGGATGATATAATCACGTTGGTGCGATTTTTTGATTTGCGAGAACTCTTCGGCATTTTCGGCAAGGAAGTCGTTCAACTCAGCAATCAGACGCTTCATAGCGGGAATAAACTCAACCAAACCTTCGGGAATCAATACGGTACCGAAGTTGTTGCCTTGTGCGGCACGGTTGGCCACTACCTGGGCAACATAGGTTACCACATCGTCCAGCGACATATCCTTGGCTTCTACTTCCTCTGATACGATACATACGTTGGGTTGTACCTGCAAGGCACATTCCAGTGCGATGTGTGAAGCCGAACGACCCATCAACTTGATGAAGTGCCAGTATTTACGGGCCGAGTTACAGTCGCGTTGAATGTTACCGATAACTTCCGAATATACTTTACAAGCAGTATCGAAACCGAAAGAGGTTTCAATCATTTCGTTCTTCAAGTCACCGTCGATGGTCTTGGGGCAGCCAATTACCTGTACGCCGGCATTGATAGCGGCATAGTACTCGGCCAACACGCAAGCATTGGTGTTCGAGTCGTCGCCACCGATAATAACCAGTGCCTTGATATCGAGTTGTTTCAGGATTTCAAGACCCTTGTCGAATTGTGCGGTTGTTTCCAGTTTGGTACGTCCTGAACCAATGATATCGAAACCACCCGTGTTACGGTATTCGTCAATAATATCGGCAGTAAGTTCCATATAGTTATGGTCTACCAATCCGCCGGGGCCTAAGATAAATCCGAACAAGCGGCTACCTGCGTTCAACGACTTAACGCCATCAAACAATCCCGAGATAACGTTGTGTCCGCCCGGAGCCTGACCGCCCGACAGGATTACACCCACGTTGATAGCGGGAAGCGATGCCGACTGACCTTCTTCAAAACGGATTAACGGCATGCCGTATGTGTTGGGGAATAATTGCTTGATAGCTTCCTGATCGGCTACCGATTGAGTGGCAGCACCTTCTACTGCCTTCACTGCACCTTTCAGCGCTTTGGGGAGTTTGGGCTGATAGGCAGCCCGGGCAATTTGCAATGCACTTTTTGTCATTTTCTCTTCAGTTTTTATTTAAAGGGGTTAGTAAACTCGGCTGTTTGTTTTAAAAACGATGCAAATTTCGCATTTTTTTCTGAACTATAAAAGTATTAACGGGGATAAATGTTCGATTCCCGAAGATGCCGGAAAATAACTCCAAAAGTGTAACATTGGGGTTGCAAAACAGCGGCACAACGAGGCGCTTTTACCGGCACGAGTCGCGGGCGTGGGCTACATGGGTTGCGGGCGTGGGCTACAGTGGTCGCGGGCGTGGGCTGCAAGGGTTGCGGGCGTGGGCAGTAACCCTTGCGGGCGTGGGCTGCAACAGTGTAAACAAAGAAGCAAAACACCTGATGACACACCCGAAAACAGCATAGAAAACAGCATAGAAAACACCCCCTCTTATCGGGTGGGTACCCCTTATAACTTACTCGATGTGAAGGATATACAAAAATACTCTCACGCGTACGCGCATAATTCTGTTGTTGTTGATGATATATTCTTCTTAAAAAGAATATATAACATCATCAAAAAGAAGCGCAAAAAGCAAAAGCAAATTCCACAAAAGAAAACTCCCCGATACTTGCCACATCCCAAAGAAAGCATTACCTTTACCGAAAATATTCAATCACTCAAAAACTTGAAATTATGTCAAGCAGAAGAAAACTCAAAAAGAATGTTCAAGGCATATTTAACTGCCTGATCTCGGAATTCATATTCCTGGCTGCCAACACAAAAAAATCCGACCCGGAATCACTGCGCAAACTCATCAACCAAATACTGTTAGCCAACTGTGAATACATTTCACGCATCAGCCATACAGAACCGGGGAATGTAAAAGGCTTCTACAAGAAATTGCACGCCGATGTAAAACAAGAAGTAGAAAACTTCACTGAAGAGTTCAAGAAACTGGCCTAAGATCATGAAGAAAACCATATACGGCTTTATCTACTACCGCTTGTTGGGGTGGAAAACCAACGTGACAGTGCCCAATTACGACAAATGCATCGTTTGCGCCGCACCGCACACCTCCAACCTCGACCTCTTTATCGGCAAATTCTTCTACGGAGCCATTGGCCGGAAAACCAGTTTCATGATGAAGAAAGACTGGTTCTTCTTTCCACTGGGCATCCTTTTCAAAGCAGTGGGCGGCATACCTGTTGACCGGGGCCGCAAAACCTCATTGGTAGACCAAATGGCGAAAGTATTTGCCACCAAGGAGAAGTTCCACCTCGCCATTACGCCCGAAGGAACACGCAAGCCCAACCCGCACTGGAAAAAAGGATTCTACTACATCGCCCAAAAGGCGGGAGTGCCCATCGTGCTGATTGGTATCGACTACACAACGAAGACCATCACGTCGACCAAGGCAATTATCCCCACGGGAGATATCGAGAAGGATATGCAAGAAATTAAAGCCTACTACAAGGATTTCAAGGGCAAACACCCTGAAAACTTCGCCTACTAAAACCGATGAGAATCAGCATTCTGCAAACCGACATTTGTTGGGAAGATAAAACAGCCAACCTCCGGAAGCTCCGCGACCTGTTGCAACCCCTGCGCGGAGCTACCGATGTGGCGGTGCTTCCCGAAATGTTCTCCACCGGGTTTACCATGAACACGCACGAGCTGGCCGAGCCCGTTACAGGCCCTACCATCAGCGCGCTCCGGGAAACCGCTGCCGAGTACGGCATTGCACTGGCAGGAAGCTACTTAGCCGAAGACAACGGACACTATTACAACCGCGCCTTTTTCGTTACCCCGGAGGGCGAAGCGCATTATTACGACAAGCGGCACCTGTTCCGCATGGGACGCGAAAACGAGTACTTCAACGCCGGAACCGATAAAGGAATATTCACCTACAAAGGCTTCAACATCCGCCTGCTGGTGTGTTACGACCTGCGCTTCCCCGTGTGGAGCCGCAACGTGAACAACGAGTACGATGTACTTATCTACGTAGCCAGTTGGGCAGTTGCCCGGCAACGGGTATGGGACACGCTCCTCCTGGCACGAGCCTTGGAAAACGAGTGCTACGTATGCGGAGTAAACCGCGTAGGTACCGACAATGATGGTTTATACACAGGCCGCAGTATAATATACTCACCCAAAGGAGAGGCACTGGCTACCCTCCCCGACGGACAAGAAGGCAGCGCCACCGCCCATCTCGATTTGGAAGCCCTGCAACACTTCCGGCAGAAATTTCCCGCCTGGGCCGACGCAGATACCTTTCACATTGAGTAGTTGAAACAAATGTTAAAATAGGCCATAAAGTACAACAATACCTACTTGTGGGTAGTTCTGTATACAAACATCTTTTGTATCTTTGTGTACAGTTTTAAAGGAAAAACAACAATCAATCCATATTACTTAACATTACTGACTTTTTATGAAAACAAATCTCAGTTCTCAAATCACTCTCAACCGGGTATCCCCCCGATACTATCGCCCCGAGAATGCATTTGAAAAATCGGTACTTACCCGATTCGAGAAAATCCCGACAGACATTTACGAGTCTATCGAGGAAGGCGTTAACTTCATCGCCCACGAAATTGCACAACTTATCCGCGAGAAACAACGTGCCGGACGCTTCTGCGTATTGGCGCTTCCGGGTGGTAACTCGCCCCGCAGCGTATATGCCGAACTGGTACGTATGCACCGGGAAAACGGACTGAGCTTCCGCAACGTGATTATCTTCAACATGTACGAGTATTATCCGTTGGCTCCCGATGCGGTGAACAGCAACTTCAACGAGCTGCGCGAAATGTTGATTGACCATGTGGATATCGACCGCCAGAACGTATTTACCCCCGACGGAACCATCCCCAAAGATACCATATTTGAATATTGCCGCTTGTACGAGCAACGCATCGAGAGCTTCGGCGGTATCGATATAGCCTTGCTGGGCATCGGACGTGTAGGTAACATTGCCTTCAACGAACCGGGCTCGCGCCATAACTCCACCACCCGCCTTATCCTGATGGATAATGTATCGCGTGAGGAGGCATCCAAAGTATTCGGCAGCATGGAGAACACCCCGGTAAGCTCTATTACCATGGGGGTAGCCACCATTACATCCGCCAAAAAGATTTTCCTCCTGGCATGGGGCGAAAACAAAGCGCAGATGATTAAGGAATCGGTAGAAGGTCCGATTACCGACACCATCCCGGCATCGTACCTGCAAGCGCACAACAACGTGTGTGTAGCCATCGACCTCTCAGCAGCCGGTAACCTTACCCGCATCCACCGCCCGTGGCTGGTAACCTCGTGCGACTGGAACGACAAGCTAATCCGCAGCGCCATTGTATGGCTGTGCCAGCTTACCGGAAAGCCTATCCTGAAGCTTACTAACAAGGATTACAACGAAAACGGATTGAGCGAGTTGCTGGCACTGTATGGTTCGGCCTACAATGTGAATATCAAGATCTTCAACGATTTTCAGCATACCATTACCGGATGGCCGGGCGGCAAACCGAATGCCGATGACACCCACCGACCGGAACGTGCCAAGCCGTTCCCCAAACGGGTGGTTATCTTCTCTCCGCATCCCGACGACGACGTTATCTCCATGGGAGGAACCCTGCGCCGCCTGGTAGAGCAGAAGCACGAGGTACACATTGCCTACGAAACATCGGGCAATATTGCCGTAGGCGACGAAGAAGTAGTGCGCTTCATGCACTTCATCAACGGCTTCAACCAGTTGTTTAACAACAGCGAAGACGAAATTATCAAGAGCAAATATACGGAAATCAAACAATTCCTCTGCGAAAAGAAAGATGGCGACCTGGATACAACCGATATGCTCACCATCAAAGGACTCATTCGCCGTGGTGAAGCCCGTACGGCTTGTACGTACAACAACATTCCGCTGAGCCGTTGCCACTTCCTGGACCTGCCGTTCTACGAAACAGGTAAGATTCAGAAGAACCCCATCAGCGAAGCCGATGTGGAGATTGTACGCAACCTGCTGCGCGAAGTGAAGCCGCATCAGATTTTTGTGGCAGGCGACCTTGCCGACCCGCACGGAACACACCGTGTATGTACCGATGCCGTATTTGCCGCTGTCGACATGGAAAAGGAAGAAGGCGCCAAATGGCTCAAGGACTGCCGTATCTGGATGTACCGCGGAGCCTGGGCCGAATGGGAAATTGAGAATATCGAAATGGCAGTGCCCATCAGTCCGGAAGAATTGCGCGCCAAACGTAACTCCATCCTGAAACACCAGTCGCAAATGGAAAGCGCACCCTTTATGGGCAACGACGAACGTTTGTTCTGGCAACGCAGCGAAGACCGCAACCGTGCCACTGCCGACCTGTACGACAAGCTTGGATTAGCTTCGTACGAGGCCATGGAAGCGTTTGTGGAATACGTTCCGCTGTAATAAAATTCACCACAGAGGACACAGAGGGCACAGAGGAATAATTTAAAAACTCTGTGTCCTCTGTGTCCTCTGTGGTGAATCAAAATATAAGAAACATGAGAAAAAGACTCCTATTCTGTTTATTGTGCGCCGCTGCAACGGGATTACTTTATGCCCAAGACATAGAGCGAAACATACAAGAACGACTGACGGACTACTTCGGCCGCTATACGGCACCTACCGCCAAGATTAACTCTATCAAGTTAACCGATTTCAATATCGATTACAACCGTCGCACCCTTACCATCAATGTATCGGAGAGTTTTGCCTACCAACCCTTTGTTCCCGAAACCGTAGAAACCGTGTACCGCCAGGTAAAGGAGTTGCTCCCGGGACCGGTTACCTTCTTCGACCTTACCATCCGTGCAGGCGATACACCGATTGACGACCTGGTACCCAACCTCTACCGCAACAAGAAAGCAGATAAGAAACGCCTCTCCCTTCATATTGAGAACAAAACAGACCCGTGGGTGACCAACACTTCACGCCCCTACGAGGCACCCCGCGGACTGGACGGACGGCACATTGCCCTTTGGCAAAGCCACGGTAATTACTACAAGAGCGACAAGCAGGCCTGGGGCTGGCAACGCCCGGACCTGTTTTGCACCACCGAAGACCTCTTTACCCAATCGTTCATTATTCCCTACGTAATACCCATGCTCCAAAATGCGGGAGCCAACGTGTTTACACCCCGTGAACGCGACACGCAGCGAAACGAGGTAGTGGTTGATAACGATACCCGCAACACCTCTACCTACCTGGAAGTAAAGAGTCATAAAGCCCGTTGGGAAACAGCCAACGTACCCGGTTTTGCACAAACCAAAGCAGTGTACCAGGATGGTGAAAACCCGTTCCTCACCGGTACGGCACGCTTTGCGCGCACCGAGAAGAAGAAAAACAAGGCTTTTGCCGAATGGATTCCTACGATACCCGCCACAGGTTCGTACGCCGTATATGTATCGTACCAGTCGCTACCACAAAGCGTGAGCGATGCCAAGTACCTGGTATTCCACAAAGGGGGAGTTACCGAGTTCAAGGTGAACCAACAGATAGGCGGCGGTACCTGGGTGTACCTGGGTACTTTCCAGTTTGACAAAGGAAAGAACGACTACGGCATGGTGGTACTGAGCAACGAGAGCCGTCAACGCGGAGTGGTATGTGCCGACGCCATACGTTTTGGTGGCGGTATGGGTAACATAGCCCGGGGCGGACAGGTGAGCGGGTTACCGCGTTACCTGGAAGCAGCCCGTTACTCGGCACAATGGGGTGGCATGCCTTATGAGGTATATGCCGGCAAGAAAGGAACCGATGATTACTCGGACGACATCAACACCCGCTCTAACACCATTAACTACCTGTCGGGCGGTTCGGCGTACAACCCGTTCCAACCGGGATTGGGCGTACCGTTTGAGATGTCGATGGCGCTGCATAGCGACGCGGGTTACAGCAAGGAGGGCGAGATTATCGGTTCGCTGGGCGTGTACACCACAGGAACCAACAACGGCAAACTGGCTACGGGTATCGACCGCTTGGCGTCACGCGACCTGGTTGACATTACCCTCACACAGTTGCAACAGGATATCCAGGGCACCTTCAACATTCCGTGGACGCGCCGTGCCCTGTGGGACCGCAATTACAGCGAAACACGCCTGCCCGCCGTACCCTCTACCATCGTGGAGCTACTCTCGCACCAGAACTTTGCCGACATGCTGTGGGGACACGACCCCAACTTCAAATTTACCGTGGGGCGGGCGCTCTATAAATCGGTTCTGCGTTTTGTAGCCACCCAGCACGGTAAGGACTACGTAGTACAACCCCTACCTGTCACCCACTTTGCCATCCGCTTTGGCGACAAGCGTAATACCCTCGAACTCTCCTGGGAAGGCAAGGAAGATCCATTGGAACCTTCCGCCTCACCCAAAGAGTACATTGTATATACCCGCGTAGGATACGGCGGTTTCGACAACGGGGTACGGGTGAGCAAGTCCACTTATACTGCCGAAATAGAACCGGAACTGGTATATTCTTTTAAAGTAACCGCCGTAAACAAGGGAGGCGAGAGTTTCCCCTCGGAGATACTGGCTGCCTACAAGGCAAGGCAGGAAGAAGGCAAGGTGCTTATCATCAATGGGTTCAACCGTCTTAGTGGTCCCGCGCTGGTAAACACCACCACCGAAGCCGGCTTCGATGTAAATCAGGACCCCGGCGTTCCGTACCTGTACGATATTTCACTGGCAGGTGCACAGCAGAACTTTGACCGTACACAAGGCGGCAAAGAAGGCAAAGGCAGCCTGGGTTACAGCGGCGAAGAGTGGGTAGGCAAACAGTTGGCAGGCAATACCTTCGACTATCCGTTTGTACACGGTAAAGCCATTCAGGCTATACGCCGCTACAGCTTTGTGTCGTGCAGCGACGAGGCCGTGGAGAGCGGCCAGATACCATTACAGGCTTACCAGGCGGTAGACCTTATCCTGGGACTGGAGAAAGAGGATGCTGCCAACCGGATGTACTACAAGACATTCTCCTCGCCCATGCAACGTGCACTCACGGCGTATTGTCAATCGGGCGGCAACCTGCTGGTAAGCGGTTCGTACATCGGCAGCGATATGAGCCATACGCAAGGCAACCGTGAATTTACGGAGCAGGTATTGAAGTACGGCTATCAGGGTTCGTTAACCGACCGCACTTCGGTACAGATTAACGGATTGGGACGTACGCTCACCATCCCCCGCCTGCCCAATGAGCAGATGTACACAGTAAGCGCACCCGATTGCCTAATGCCCATGGATACGGCATTTCCGGTATTTACCTACCAACCCGGCAACCAATGTGCCGGTATTGCTTACAAAGGAAGATACAAGGTATTTGCCTTGGGCTTCCCGTTGGAGAGCATCACTTCGGAAAGCGAACGGGCTACGGTAATGGCGGCTATACTCAATTTCTTTGAAAACAAGTAATTTTTCGAACAAAAAAAGGTAACAATCATTCAATTGTTACTATATTTGCCGTATAACCCTAAAAATAAAATACCATGTATACTATACAAGCAAACCCAAGCGGCACCCGCCAGTTAGAAGTCTCGGAAAGCAACCTGCAAACGATTCAACAATACTCGCTCTTCGAGAACCTCGTCGACAGTCACGGCATCATTGACGAATCGGTGCTGGACAAGTTAAAACTGAACATCCGCTCACTCATTGCCGCACAGGAAGAAAACAGCAAAGACCTGCTCGACCTCTGCATCGATGTAATATACCACAATAATATGAAGGCATTCGGGCTGCAACAGTTGGTGAAACTGTATCTCAACTGGCTACCCGTACCCGAGCCCGCGAAAGAAGAAGAATGAAAACGATAGATACACGCAACACGTCGCTTTACAGTCCGCTGATTCCGGCCATGAAAGCACTCTGCACCGCCGCTCCCGGCGAGCAGTTGGAGATTATCATGAATAATCCCGAAGCCTTTCAGGACTTAAAGGAGTACCTCGCCGAGCAAGGCATCGGTTTCCGGGAGGTGTATGACGGCGACGAGTTGACGCTGCAGTTTACAGTAGTATAAAAATAAAAAAACGGGAAAGTGCAATCACTTTCCCGTTTTTTATTATCTATTATTTCTCAAGAACAATCCGTACGGCATTCATGCCTTTATCGCCCCGCTCCAGCTCAAACGTAACCACATTCCCTTCGGTAATGGTTGCCGGAGCATTGCTGATGTGGAAGAAATACTTCTCCACACTGGCCAGGTCTTTAATAAATCCGTAGCCTTTGTCCGGGGTAAAGTATTCTACACGACCTCTCAATGGTACATCTTCTACTGCTTCTTTCTTGGGGGTAGAAACCGAAATTGTTTCTATATCCACCTCCTGCTTCTTGTCCGGATCGGGCGGCGTAGTGGTAATCATCCCGTTTTCGTCTACATACGCAATCATGTCATCAAATGACATGCTACCACTCGCTTTACGCTCTTCCTTGCGTTGCTGTTTCTCTTTTCTCTTCTGCTGTTTATTCTTCTCTACTTCTTTTTTGTTAAATGAATTTGATTTAGCCATTGAATCCTCTTTTCTTTTAAATATTGTTTATGCACCAAAGATACGAAAATAATTCACTTTATCAGGTGTCGAGTTATATTTTTATATTGCTTACCTTTGCGGCATGAAAGAATACCGGCTTACCGACTGGCTGCCAACCACCAAAAAAGAGATGGAACTTCGTGGATGGGACGAACTGGATGTAATTTTGTTCAGCGGAGATGCGTACGTAGATCACCCCTCGTTTGGAGCGGCGGTAATCGGTCGTATACTGGAAAAGGAAGGATTGCGTGTAGCCATTGTTCCGCAACCCAACTGGCGTGACGACCTGCGCGACTTCAAAAAGCTGGGCCGCCCCCGTCTATTCTTTGGTATCTCGGCAGGATGTATGGACTCTATGGTGAATAAGTACACCGCCAACAAACGCCTGCGCAGTGAAGATGCCTATACCCCGGACGGTCGCCCGGACATGCGCCCGGAATACCCTTCGGTTGTGTACAGTAAAATCTTAAAGGAATTTTATCCTGATGTGCCTGTGGTATTGGGCGGCATCGAGGCAAGTATGCGCCGGTTGAGTCATTACGATTACTGGCAGGACAAGGTGCAAAAGAGCATCCTGTGTGACAGTGGTGCCGATATCCTAGTATACGGCATGGGCGAGAAGCCGATTGTGGAACTGGCACGATGGTTTAAAGAACAGGCATCTGCAGGTTCAAGTACAACCATCATCCCCACAAATCTGCCGCAAACTGCCTACCTGCAAGCCGGGAAGAATTTTGTGACAAACAACGAAGATATCCGCCTGTACTCTCACGAAGAGTGCTTGAAAGATAAAAAGAAACAAGCCGCCAACTTCCGCCATATTGAGGAAGAGAGCAATAAATACGCTGCCTCGCGCATGGTGCAAGAGGTGGGAGGCCGGGTAGTGGTGGTGAATCCCCCCTATCCGCCTATGACGGAGCAGGAACTGGACGGCTCGTTTGACCTGCCCTATACCCGCCTGCCACACCCCAAGTATAAAGGCAAACGCATCCCGGCGTACGACATGATTAAGTTCTCGGTAAATATCCACCGGGGATGCTTCGGCGGATGTGCTTTCTGTACCATCTCCGCCCATCAGGGTAAGTTTATTGTGAGCCGCAGCAAGGAGAGTATCCTGAAAGAAGTAAAAGCCGTAATGGAATTGCCCGACTTCAAAGGATATCTGAGCGACCTGGGCGGCCCATCGGCTAATATGTACCGCATGGGTGGTAAGGACGAAGCGGTATGCCGCAAATGCAAACGCCCGTCGTGCATCCATCCCAAGGTATGTCCCAACTTGAATACGGATCATCGCCCGTTGCTCGATATTTACCGCGCGGTAGATGCGTTGCCGGGTATCAAGAAGAGTTTCATCGGCAGCGGGGTACGGTACGACTTGTTATTACACCACAGCGACAACCCTGCTATTAACCGCAGCACTGCCGATTATACCCGTGAGCTGATAATGAACCACGTAAGCGGCCGCCTCAAAGTAGCTCCCGAGCATACTGCCGATGAGGTACTGCGCATCATGCGCAAACCATCGTTCAAGGAATTCGAGGAGTTCAAGAAAATATTCGACCGTATTAACCGGGAGCATAACCTCCGTCAGCAGCTTATCCCCTACTTCATCTCCAGCCATCCCGGCTGTAGGGAAGAGGACATGGCAGAGTTGGCCGTACTCACCCGCCGGTTGGACTTCCACCTGGAACAGGTGCAAGACTTCACGCCCACCCCCATGACCGTAGCCACCGAAGCCTGGTACACAGGATATCATCCGTACACGCTGCAACCGGTATTTAGCGCCAAAACGCAACAGGAAAAGTTGGCACAACGTCAGTTCTTCTTCTGGTACAAGCCCGAAGAACGCCGCAACATTATGAATGCCTTGCGCCGTATGGATCGCAATGATTTGATTGACAAACTATACGGAGGAAGAAAATAACACAGTTACACATAGCTAAAAATCGCAGGACAAGCACTCTATTGCCGTCGGTTGAAACCCAATGTCATCAGTTTAAAGAATCTGAACTGCTTGACCAGGGCTGGAAGCCCTTGACACTTCAGCCCAGGGTGCAACCCTGGGTAGTCATTAGGATAGTTAATTGAGTGCTGGAAGCACGACATTTGCTCAATCGTCCAACCATAAATATCTTTCATCATACTCAACCTGATATTCTTTTAGAAACAGGAGTAATTCATCCTTAAAACTTATCGTCTTGTGATGTTCCTGCTGCTGCAGAATATACTGAATAGTTTTATTATGTACGGATGGACTCACTGAAAAACCGGCATATCCTTTCTGCCAGGCAAAGCTTCTATAATATTCGTCCAATGTTTTAATCCAAACTGATGAATGAACCTTTATTTGCTGCACTAAAGTGGCTAATGCTATGTTTTTTGACATAACACATAAAATGTGAATATGGTTATTGGTACCATTTATTTGAACAGGTATAGATTCCTGACCTTTCAGAATACCCGCTATATATGAATGGAACTGATTGAAATCTTTTTCACGGATAAGGATGTCATTCCCTTTTATATGAAAAACGATATGTATATATAGTTTAGATAGAGATTGTGACATAAAACTTCATATTTAGATTTGGTGAGGTACAAATATAGCTAATTATTCTTGTTTCGTGCTTTCAGCACTCAATTAACTATTTCAATGACTACCCAGGGTTGCACCCTGGGCTGAAGTGTCAAGGGCTTCCAGCCCTACCTGCAGATGTTTTTTCTTAAACTGATGACATTGGGTTTCAACCGACGGCAATGGAGTGCTCGTCCTGCGA